>CAZPTD010000001.1:0-68166 GCA_964588915.1 uncultured Neomegalonema sp.
GATCCAGGGCCGGTTCGCCGCACGCTCAGCCCCTTGGCCCTGGATCCCGGCTCGGGCGCGCTTCGCGCTTGGCCGGGACGACAAGGGCGAGGTTGGCGCCATCAGAACCGATCAGACGATAGGGCGCGCCGATCTCAATTCGACGCGTTCGCAGCGACGCCGCCGCTCGGCCGGATCCGACCCTTTTCCGACGCGCGCAAGAGCGGCCGGCTTCGTGTTCGTCATTTCGGGGCGCGCACCGCGCGCGAGAATTCGGAAGGTCGCTCGGCATCTCATGCGAGAAGGTCGACGACATTCCGGAGCATGCGCCGCGCGCACCGAAAGTACGGCGCCTTTCTCGGCGACGGCGTCTCAGATCACCTCCAGACCGGCGTCGACGCCGATCGCCTGTCCGCTGATCGCCGATCCGATCGGCGAAGCGAGGAACAGGCAGGCGCCGGCGATCTCGTCCTCGGTCACCATCCGGCGCATCGAGGTGTGCGACACCAGCGTCTCGCGCACCGCGTCCGGGCTCTGGCCGGTCACCTTCGCCCGCGCCGCGATCACGCGCTCGATCCGGTCGCCCTTCACCACGCCGGGCAGGATCGCGTTCGCCCGCGCGCCGTGCGGCCCGAGCTCCATCGCGAGCGTCTTTGCGAGCCCCACCACGCCCCATTTCGCCGCGGCGTAAGGCGTCCGGTTCGGAAAGCCGAAGCGCCCGGCGGCGGAGCTGATCCCGATGAAGAGGCCGGCGTTGGCGCGCAGCTCCTGGGCGGCGCAATGCGCCAAGCGCCAGCTCGCGCGCAGGCAAATCTCGAGCGTCGCGTCCCACTCCTCCTGATCGATCTCGTCGACCGGCGCGGTCGGCCCGGCGATCCCGGCGTTGGCGACCGCGACGTCGACGCCGCCCAAGACGCCGATCGCCTCGACGAAGAGCGCGTCCGTTTGCTCGACGCTCCGCGCGTCGCTGACGCTGGCCGACGCGTTCGGCCCGAGCGCCGCGAACGCGGCGACCGACGCTTCGTCGATGTCCGAGACATGAACCTTCGCGCCGGCGCCGAGAAAGCCCTCGGCGATCCGCCGGCCGATGCCGCGGCCGCCGGCCGTGATCACCACGCGCAGCCCCGGCTTCGGGATCATGAGCTCATGCAGCGCCGCCATAGGACCTCCTTTTTTGTCGCTCGCGGGCGCGCTTCGGCGCCCTTCTGCGTCTTCAGGACCGCCTACGGCGCCGACGACGCGTCCACTGCCGCCCTGATCAAGCGACGCGCGGCCTCCGCCGGGAACGCCGCGCCGAGATGGGCGGCGTAGGCGTCGAGCGACGCCTGCGCGGCCGCGACCGGTTCGGCGGCGTCGGCGGCAATGTCCGCGCCGATGCGATAGAGCGCAAGCTGCTGGAGACGCTCGGCCTCGAGCTCGACCGCTTTCACGCGGTTCCGGAGCGCGTCGTCATCCGCCGCCAGCGCCGCCAGCTCGGGCGACTTCAGCGCGCGGCGCGCCGTCCGGATCGCCTGGACGACGTCGCGGCGCCAGACCGCGACCGACGCGTCGAGCCGCGCGACGCTCTCCGGGCGAAGCGCCTCGCCGCCCACCGCGCGATAGAGGAGATAGAGGAGGACGTTGACGTCGACGCCGCACTGGTCCTGAAGCGAGACGCAGGCCTCGGGGACGCCGTCTCTCCCATCGACGGCGAGCGAGAAGCGCCAGAAGGGGTTGTCGCGCGCGTCCATCACCTAGCCTGTCTCCCGGAGAATGTTGAGGAGCGCCTGCCGGCCGCCATGGGCGGCCGCCGTCGCCGCCCGCGGGCGTCCGCTCACGAGCGCATCTCCCATTCCCGTCGCGACGGCGACGTTCTCATGCGGCGCGAGGACCGGCTGCGGCATCGGCGCGAAGTCGGCTGCGGCGTTGGCGAAGAAATAATCGACGCCGCGGAGCTTCGAAAGCCGCAAATCGGCCGCCGCCGCCGTGACGCCTCGGAGCCGGAGATCGGCGGCGCCGGGCGTGGTCGCGGCGTCCGTCATTGCCGCGCCGCCTCCGGGCGGCTCGGGCTCGGCCGGACGCTGATCCAGGTCGAATGAACGAGCGCCAGCCCCGCCAGAAGCAGGCCCGCGAGCGCGAACTCCCAGCCCGGCGCGATCAAGAGCGCGCCGCCCGCCGCCATCAGGACCCGGTTGGCCATGCTCAGCCGCTCGAGCGCGAAGCCTCTGAGCCCGGCCGCGACGGCGAGCGCGCCGACGAGCGCCGTGGTCGCCGCCTGAAGAATTTCCGGAACCGTTCCGATCATCAGCAGCGCCGGGTTGAGCGCGAACGCCACCGGCACCAGGAAGGCGGCGACGCCGAGGCGCATCGCCTCCCAGCCCGACGCCCAGACATTGGCGCCGGCGATCGGCGCGGTGACGAAGATCGCGATGCAGGTCGGCGGCGTGAAGAACGAGGCGAGGCCCCAATAGATCACGTAGAGATGCGCGGCGATCGGCGGCACGCCCATCTGAATGAGCGCCGGCGCCATCAGCGTGGCGAGCGTCACATAGGCCGGCGTCGCGTCGAGGCCCATGCCGACGATCAGGCTGACGATCCCGACGAGAAGCAAGGTCAGGACGAGGTCGCCGCCGCCGAGATCGACGATGAAGCGCGAGACGTTGAGGCCGACGCCGGAGAGCTCGAGCGCGCCGATCATGATCCCGACCGAGGCGGTGATCACGGCGATCACCAGCCAGCGCAGCACCGCGTCCCGGAAGGCGTCGAGGATCGGCAGCGGCAGCAGCCAGCTCGACCGGTCCGTCGAGAGAAACGAGCAGGCGATCACCACGCCGCAGGAATAGATGCCGGCCATGCCCGGCGTGTAGGCGGCGATCAGCAGGAAATAGATCAGGCCCGCCACCGGAAGCGCATAGAACCAGCCCTCGCGGAGCGTGCGGAAAAAGCGCGGCAGGTCGGCGGCGGGCAGCGCCTCGATCCCGTTGCGGCGCGCCTCGAAATGCACCGACGCGAACACGACGAGGAAGTAGAGCAGCGCCGGGATCAGCGCCGCGACGACGACCGCGACATAGGTCTCGTCGACCCATTCGGCCATCAGGAACGCGATCGCGCCCATCACCGGCGGCAGGATCATCCCGCCGGTCGAGGCCACCGCCTCGACCGCGGCGGCGAATTCGGGCTTGTAGCCCGACTGCTTCATCATCGGGATGGTGAAGACGCCGGTCGTCGCCGAGTTTCCGGAGGGCGAGCCCGAGATCGAGCCGAACATCGCCGAGGCCGCGACGGCGGACTTGGCCGGCCCGCCCCGCGCCCAGCCGGTCAGCGACAGCGCGAGATCCATGAACCAGCGCGAGGCGCCGGCCCGCTCCATCAGCGCGCCGAAGATCAGAAAGACGATGACGATGTTGACGGCGACGCCGAGCGGCTTGCCGAAGATCCCGGCGTCGCCGACATAGGACGAGAAGAGCAGCCGGTCGAGCGCGTAGCCCTGCCCGTGCAGAACGCCCGGCAGGAACTGCTGGAACATCGCGATCGAGACGAAGGCGAGGATGATGATCGGCAGCACGATCCCGGTGCGGCGCCGGACGAGCTCGAGCAGCGGAACGGCGAGGCAGAGCGCGAGCACGATCCCGACGTCGTCGAGATAGCCGAAAAAGGCGTAGTCGAGCACCGCCTCGTGGAAGAAGACCACGTAGCCGGCGCTCGCGGCGAGCGCCGTCCAGATGGCGAGATCGAGCCAGCGCAGCGTCAGAAGAGGCGCCCTTCCCGCGCGAGCGCTCTTGAAATGGTCGGTCGTCAGGAAGATCAGCGCCGCCGCGAGCGTCAGGCTGATCGCCTTCACCGAGCTGTGCGGCGTGAAGACGCCGAACCATGTCGGAACCTGCGCGATCATCACGATGTGAAAGAGCGCCGTGAGCGTCGTCAGCGTCAGCAGAATGCGCCGGCTCGCGGTCTCGGAGAAGGTCTTCGACATGGCCTCGGTTTCGCCAGGAGGGCGCGACGCTCCCGGGACCGGCCGGAAGCGCCGACGGCGCGCGATCGGATCAGAGGTTCAACAGGCGCTCCTGGTCGGCGGCGTTCTCGGCCGTCCAGACGCCGGCCTCCTCGAGATAGCGGACGACGCCGGGATGGAACGGCAGCGCCGGCGACGCCACGGCGCGCTCCTTCGTCCAAGCCGCGCCGGTCGGGTGGTAGGTGGCGAACTGGTCGACATTGTCGTAGAGCGCCTTGGCCACCGCGTAGGTCGTCTCGTCGTCGAGGCCCGGCGCGCCGATCATGTAGGTGTTGAGCGAGAAGAGATGCGTCTCCTCGGACTGGTTCGAGAAGTCGTTCGCCGCTTGGGTCACGCCGTAGAACGCCGCCGGAAGCTTGGCCAGGATCGCGTCGCGATCGGCCGCCTCCATCTTCATGAAGGACATGACGCCGTCCGACATCGGCGCCTCGATCATGCCGGCGCGCGGGCTGAACGGCATGACCACAGCGTCGACCGAGCCCGCGCGGATCGCGTCGAGGGCTTCGCCGGAGTTCGTCGTCGAGACGACGTTGATCGCGCTCGCGTCGAGCTCGTAATGCGCGATCATCGCGTCGACGATCAGCCGCAGCTCCGGCAGCGGGCGACGCTCGCCGATGATCGTCTTGCCCTCGAGATCTCGCGGCGTCTCGATCCCCGACCCGTTGCGCGTGAAGATGTAGCGGTAGCTCGGATGACCCTGCATCATCAGGCGCAGATCGACCTGGCGGCCTTCGAAGGCGTAAGAGCCGGTGAAGCCCGAGAACGACGCGAAGGAGTTCGCGATCGCGAGATCGATGTTGCCGGCGCCGATCCCGTTGACGTTCGCCGCCGAGCCGCCGACCGGCTCGACCGTGGTGTTGACGCCGGCGTGCTCGCGGATCATCTCGCCGGCGCCGACCGCGAGCGTGTAGAACACCGATCCGACGCTCGACGTGCCGATGCGCAAGGAACTCGCCTGGCCGCGGCCGCCGCGGCCCGAGGCGGCGAGCGCCGCGGCGGCGCCGAAGCCGGCGAGCACGGCGCGACGGTTGAAGCTGTGGGGCATGAGAACCTCCCTTTGGTTTGTCGGTGCGGGACGGGCCCGGCTTGGCCGCCGGGTTCGGGTTATTTGAAGAGTTCCGGCCACTTCGCCCGGATGGATTTGCGCAGCTCCGGAGAGGCCTCGGCGGTGATCGGAAAGCTCTTCAGCCGGCCCCAAGGGCGACAGGCGTTCACGACCGCGCGGTTGCTCTCGTAGGGCGGCTCGGGAAGCATCGGATCGAGCGGCGTCGACCAGGCGCGGCGGATGAAGTCGATGTCCTCGCACGGGTCGCAGCGCGTCGACATCGCCCAGATCACCGCCTGCATGTCCGCCGGATCGATGTCGTGATCGACGACGACGACCCAGCGGCCGGCGTAATTGCCGGCGCGGCAGTTCGCCGCCAGCATCCCGGCTTGCTTGGCGTGTCCCGGATAGTTTTGCCGGATCGAGATCACGTTGAAGAGGCGCCCGGCGCCGGCCTCGTGGCACCACACGCCCTCGACGCCGGCGAGACCGGCCTTCTCGACCTCGTCCCAAATCATCGCCGCCTTCACCGCCGCGCGCGCGAAGGTGAAGTTCTCCGGCGGACGCGAGGGCACGGCCAGCGTGAGGATCGGGTCGTCGCGATGGTAGACGCGCTCGATATGGACGACGGGTTGCTCCGAGGCCTCGGACGCGTAGTAGCCCATGAATTCGCCGAACGGGCCCTCGAGCCGCGTCTCGCTCGGATCGATGACGCCCTCGAGCACGATCTCGGCGTTGGCCGGTATCGGCAGCCCGTGGGTCTTCGACGGGATGACCTCGAACGGTCGGCCGCGATGGCCGCCGGCGTAGTCGAGCTCGGAGACGCCGCCCTTGATCTCCTGATGCGACGCCAGGAACAGGAGCGGGTCCTGCCCGCAGGAGATCAGCACCGGACAGGGCTCGCCGCGGGCGAAATACTTCTCGCGGATGAAGCGGCCGTGCTTGCCCGGCGAGATCCAGATCCCGCAGGTCTTCGCGTCATGCACGGCGATGCGGTAGGTGCCGAGATTGATGTGGCCGTCGTCCGGATCGCGCATGACGATCATGTCGTCGGTGCCGATATAGCGGTTGCCGTCGAGCTCGTGCACTTGCGGGACCGGAAACTTCCAGAGGTCGACGTCCTCGTCCTCGACGACGTTCTCGAGGATCGGCCCGTCGGCGACCTCGATCGGCGGGATCAGCTTGAAATCCGCGCCGAGCCGGTCGCGGTAGGAGCGGGCGAGCGCCACCTCGTCCTCCGGCAGCGGCAGCCCGAGCACCGTCGCCAGCCGCGTGAAGGAGTTCGCCGCGCCGGAGAGGATCCGGAAGCCCGCCGGATAGCCCGGTATCTTGTCGAAGAGCGCCGCGGGCGATCGTCCCGGCGCGTGCTGGGCGACCATCTCGGCGACGCCCCCGACCTCGAGGCGCCAGTCCGCTCCTTCGACGATCGCGAGCTCGCCGAGCTCCTCGAACTTCTCGATCAGGTCTCGCAGATCGGCATGGCGCCACAGGGCGCCGGCTCCGTCGGCCATCGATCTCCTCCCCGCGCGTCGTCGCGCCGCCGGTTCGCGGGTCGTCGGTGCGACAACGGAGCGCTTGCTTTTTGCAGACGCTACGGCGCGGCGGCGGAGGCGATCAAGACATAATAGCTAGACAAGGTACTTAATTTCTCGGAGGCTCGTCATCCGCCCGCGAAGAAGGCGAACGCGAGAGGGATGGACAGGATGCGGCGCCCGCGGATCCTCCGCCGCTCAGACGTTGATCGAGCCGCCGTCGACGGCGACGGTCTGACCCGTCATGAAGCCCGCGCCTTCGGAGACCATGAAGAGAAGCGCCGCCGTCAGGTCCTCGCTGCGGCCGGAACGGCGGATCGCGCGGCTCGCCAGCACCTGGTCGTGGTTGGCGAGGTTCCGAGGATGGTCCATCACCGACGGCGTCTCCGTCAGGCCGGGCGCGAGGGTGTTGACGGTGATCCCGTGCGCCCCGACCTCGCGCGAGACCGCGCGCGTCAACCCGACGAGAGCCGCCTTCGAGGCGATGTAGGCGCTCATGCCGGGCATGCCTTTGTATGCGGTTCCGGACGAGATATTGACGATCCTGCCCCAACCCGCCTCCTTCATCCGCGGCAGACAATGCTTAATCATCAGGAACGGCCCGGCCGCGTTGACGGTCATCACCCGAAGCCAAAGCTCGAGCGACAGCTCATCGACGGGCGTTCGCGGCAGCTCGGCGAAGAGCGCGGCGTTGTTCACGAGAATGTCCGGGCCGCCGAGCGACGCGGCGACCTCGGCGACGGCCGCCGCCACCCTGTCCTCGTCGCTGACGTCGACCTCCCAGGCGCGCACGCGCGCGCCATGCGCCGCCGCGATATCGCGCGCCGCCTCGGCGCCCGGCCGAATATCGAAAAGCGCGACGTCCGCGCCGGCGCCGGCGAGCGCCTCGGCGAAGGCGCGGCCAAGGCTGTAGGCGCCGCCCGTCACGACCGCCGTCCGACCCGAGAGATCCATCCTCGTCCTCCTCATCGCCCCGCGCCGAGCTTAGGCGCCGACGCGGGCGCCGTCACCCCCGAGGTCCTGACCGACGATGACGCATGACCAACGCTTCGCCGACGCTCTCAACCGAATCGACGGCAGCGAACGCGGCCATCCCGACAGGCTCTGGGAAGAGAGCCTCGATCCCGCGACCGGCGCCGTGATCGGACGCTACGCGCCCGGATCCGCCGCGCTGGCCGACGAGGCCGCGGCGGCGGCGCGCAGAGCGTTCGAGGAGAGCGGCTGGGCCCGCGATCCGCGCCTGCGCCAGAGCGTCCTACTGCGCTTCGCCGACCGGATGCAGGCGGCCAAGGACGAGCTTGTCGAGCTGCTGACGCGCGAGAACGGCAAGCTCCGCCACGAGGCCGCCGGCGAGGTGGCGTCGGCGATCTCCGAGGCGCGCTTCTACGCCGGGCTGGCGCGGGTTCCGAGAGGGCGATCGGGCGAGGTCGCGCCGAACACGCTCTCCGTTATCGGGCGAGAGCCCGCCGGCGTCGCCGCCGTGATCGTGCCGTGGAACGCGCCGGCGACGCTCCTCGTCCGCTCGCTCGCGCCGGCGCTCGCGGCGGGCTGCACGGTCGTCGTGAAGCCCGCGCCGCAGACGACGCTGATCAACGCGGCGGTCATGGCGCTGCTCCTCGCGGACGACGCGCCGCCCCAGGGCGCGATCAACGTCGTCAACGAGCGCGGCGTCGAGGTCGGCCGCGCGCTCGTCGCCTCGCGCGCCGTCGACGTCGTCTCCTTCACCGGCTCTTCGGCCACCGGCAAGGCGATCATGGCCGCCGCCTCGCCGACGCTGAAGCGGCTGTCGCTCGAGCTCGGCGGCAAGTCGCCCGGCGTCGTCTTCCCGGACGCCGATCTCGACCGCGCGGCGCGCGAGCTGACCTTCGGCGCGCTGTCCGTCGCCGGCCAATTCTGCATGTGCGCGAGCCGGATCCTCGTCCACGCCGACGTCTACGACGAGATGCGCGAACGGCTCGCGACCCGCTTCGCGGAGACGCGCGTCGGCCCGGCCTCGGACCCGGAGAGCCAGATGGGGCCCGTCATCGACGCCGCGAACCGCCAACGGCTCGAAGGGCTGATCGACCTGGCGGCGCGCGAGGGCGACGTCGTCCTGCGCGGCGCGCGCACCCGCGACGCGGGGACCTTCCTGACCCCGACGCTCGTCGCGCTCGACACGGTCGAGACGCGGCTCGTCAAAGAGGAGCTCTTCGGTCCCATCATCACGCTGGAGCGGTTCACGACGGAGCCCGAAGCGTTGGCGATGGCGCACGCCACGGATTTCGGGCTCGCCGCCAGCGTGCACACGCGCAACCTCGACACCGCCCACCGGATGGCGCGACGCTTGCGCGCGGGCACCGTCTGGATCAACTGTCACCGCCGCCAGTTCGCCGAGGTAGAGGTCGGCGGCTACGGCGAGAGCGGCCTCGGCCGGCTGCACGGGCTAGAGGGACTGGACGACTTCTTGGAGACCAAGCACGTCTTCCTCGACTATGGCGAGAACGCATGAGCGACGACGGCCCGCCCATCATCATCGGCATCACCGGCGCCTCCGGCGTCGTCTACGGCGTTCGGGCGCTCGAGATTCTCGCCGAACTCGGCGTGAAGACGCATCTCGTCATGACCAAGTCCGCCGAGCTCACCATGAGCTACGAGCTCGACCGAAAGCCGAAAGAAGTCCGCGAGCTGGCGACGAAGACGCACGCGATCGGCGACGTGGGCGCCTCGATCTCGTCCGGGTCGTTCAAGACCCGCGGCATGCTGATCCTGCCCTGCTCGATCCGCACCCTCTCGGAGATCGCGACCGGCGTCACCTCGTCGCTGATGAGCCGCGCGGCGGACGTCGTGCTGAAGGAGCGCCGCCGCCTCGTCCTCGGGATCCGCGAGACGCCGCTCCATGTCGGCCATCTGCGCAGCATGACCCAGGCGGCGGAGATCGGCGCGATCATCTCGCCGATCGTGCCGGCGTTCTACACGCGGCCGAAGACGCTCGACGACATCGTCGACCAATCGGTCGGCCGGATGCTCGACCTCTTCGACATCGACGCCGGCGGCGTCAAGCGGTGGCGGGCCGAGGAGTAGCGTGATCCTCCGCCGACGGATCCTCGCCACGGGGCTGACATTGATCGCGACCCTCCTGTCGGGCTACGGCGCGCAGGCGGCCGGCCTGCCCTTGCCTTGGCTCTTGGGCGCGCTGCTCGCCTCCGCCGCGCTCGCGCTTTCCGGCGTCAGGATCCTCGGCGAGCCGCCCCAGTTCCCGAGCGTCGGACGGCTGATCGCGGTGCCGGTCATCGGCGTGACGATCGGCGCCGGACTGACGCCCGAGATCGCGCGGCAGATCGCGGGCTGGTGGCCGAGCCTCCTTAGCGTTCTGCCCTACGCCGTGCTCCTGCAGGTCGTGAACTACGCCGTCTTCCGCCGGCTCGGCGGCTACGACAAACCCACCGCGTTCTTCGCGGCGAGCCCCGGCGGGCTGGTCGAGGCGGTGCTGCTCGGCGAGAAGGAGGGCGGCAACGTCGCGCTGATGAGCGTCCAGCATTTCAGCCGCATCGCGCTCAGCGTCTCGGCGATCCCGCTCATTTTCGTGTTCACGACCGGAGAGCAGGTCGGCAGCGCCGCCGGAGCGGCCATGCCCGGCGGCGACGCCTGGCCCACGCTCGCCGACGCCGCGCTCCTCGCCGCCGCGGCCGTGATCGGCGTTCCGCTCGGCCGCGCCTTGAGACTCCCGGCGGCGATCATGATCGGCCCGATGGCCTTGAGCGCGCTTCTCCACGTCGCCGGCCTCAGCAGCGCGAGCGTGCCGCAGCCTGTCGTCGCCGCCGCGCAGCTGGTCGTCGGCACGGCGATCGGGCTTCGCTTCGTCGGTCAGGACCGGGCGTCGATCTTCAGCGGGCTCGGCCTCGCGCTCATCGCGGTCACGATTTCGATCACGGCGGCGGCGACGGCCGCGAGCCTGCTGTCGACCCTCGGCCTGGCGAGCTGGGACGCGATCTTTCTCGCCTTCGCTCCGGGCGGGGTCGCCGAAATGGGTCTTGTCGCGCTCTCGCTCGGGATCTCGCCGGTCTACGTCTCGATCCATCACGTCGCGCGGATCGTGCTCGCGGTGGCGCTGTCCAGAGCGATCTTCAGGATCGTTCTGCGCCTGTCCTAGGCGATTCGGCGCCGAGAAGGCCGTCGAGACTGCCGGACCGGGCGCCCCGCGACCGCTTCGCGATCAGTTGCACGAGGACGCGTTGGAACGCCTCGAGGTCGGCGGCGCTGATGTCCTCCGCCAGCTTGGCCTCGCGCGCGGCCATCCTCGCCTCGACCTCCTCGAGAACTTCGCCCCCCGCCGCCGTGAGATTGAGAAAGCTTGACCGCTTGTCGGACGGATTGCGCGTCTTCTCGACGAACCCGGCGTCGACCAGCTTCGCGATCGACCGCACGAGCGTCGCGCTCTCGACGTCGAGCGCTTTCAGCAGGCGCGCCTGAGTGACGCCCGGGTTCTCGTTGATCAGGATCAGCAGGCCCGCCTGGACCGGCGTCGTGCGCCCGGCGCCCACGGACTGCACTTCGTCCGCCCACGAGGACGACAGGAGGTTATGGAGCCTCCGCACGAGAAATCCCGTGGTGTGCGCCAGGCGGCCGAACTTCAGCGGCGGATCGACAACGCCGTCATTCGAATGATTTGCGTCCATGGGCCGCGCTTTATATGTAGCTAGGCTCGGCAGCTAGCTTAATTCGACGATCGTCGCCTGTGAAGGCGTCGCGAAGGCGGCGACGGCCGACGGTCGACTTCGATCGGCGGCTCTCCTTCCGCACGCCGCCCGTCGGCGACCGTCCGGCGCTAGCGCTTGCGCAGGATGCGCGCCGCTTCCCGCCTGACTCTCAGAAGCTCTTTCGAGAAGCGCTCGCGATTGCGTTCGAACCGCTCCGTCGGGCTCGGGATCGAAATCATCAAGGGCAGGCCGATCGGGTCGTCGACCGCGACGCCGACGGCCGAGATGCCGGCGCTGTGCTCTTGATCGTCGTAGGCGCAGCCTCGGGCGCGGCAGTCGTCGATCTCCGCCCAGAAGCGCTCGGGATCGGGACGCGGCCAGTCCGTGAAGTCGCGCAGGCTCCGTTGCAGAACCGCTTCGGCGTGCGGCCGGTCGAGCATCGCCAGCAGCGCCTTGCCGGGCGCGGTGACGAAGAGCGGAAAGCGCTCGCCGACCGCCGACATGGCGACGAGGCGCTGGCGGCCTGTCGCCTGGTCCACGAACACCGCCGCGCCGCCCTGGAGCGTCGAGACGTCGACCGTCTCGCGCAGGCGGGCGCTGAGCCCGGTGATGATCGGCCGGATCCGCTTCGCCGAGTCGTACTCCGCCGCGCCGGCGAGCCGGAGCAGCATCGGCCCGAGACGCACGCCGCCGCGCGGCGACGCCGGGATCAGGAAGCCCTCGCTCTTGAGCGCGTCGACGATCCTTTGGACCGACGAGCGCGGCAGCGACAGCGCCTTGGCGATGGCGCCGAGGCTGAGGCCTTCGGGCGCCCGCTCCACCGCGCGCAGGACCGACGCCGCGCGCGCGATCGTCTGAACGCTCGAATCGGCCGGAAGCCGCGCCGGCGATGTGCCGTCCTTACTCATCCATCTCGCCGGATTCGCCGCGCCGCGCTCGGGCTTGTACCGCCATACGGTTCACCGCCTTTCATGCTGCGCCGCACGCTCGCGCCATGATCGCCGGTGCCCCGCGCAATAAATGTTCAATGGCTCAGGTGTTTGCGCACTGAACAACATGCTCGCCTCGATTTCTCGCCGATCAGCGTTGACGAACGAAAACGCCTTTGCGCCTAATGTGCTGCATAACGATACAAAGAAATCAAGGGAGGATCCGCGGTGACCGTCACCATTCGCGGCATCGAATTCCAGGCCAACGACGACAACGCCATGGGCCTCGAATTCTACAACCTCAGCCACCGCTACGGCTTCCAGTGCCCGAACTGGCCCTATTTCCGCGACGTTCAGATCGAGCGCATGCACTACATGGCGAAGTCCGGCGTGCTCAGCCAGACGATCACCACGACGATGCATGTGACGACGCATATCGACGCGCCGGCGCATGTGGTCCAGGGCGCGCCCTTCATCGACGAAGTGCCGCTGCCGCATTTCTTCGGAACGGGCCTCGTCGTGCCGATCCCGAAGGACAAATGGGAGCCGATCACCGGCGACGATCTCGAGCGCGCCTGCGGCCACGCGATCCGTAAGAACGACGTCCTGATCATCAACACCGGCTGGCACAAGCTCTATGACGACGGCGACTATTTTCCGTACTGCCCGGGCCTCGTGCCGTCGGCCGCGGACTGGATGATCGAGAAGGGCGTCAAGGTCGTCGGCCACGACACCCAGGCCAACGACCATCCGCTCGCCACCGCGATCGGACCGCATCGCAACGGCCCGCTGCTGCCGCATCTCGCCGAGGAGTTCCTCGAATGGTCGGGCGGCGTGCCCTGGGACCAGGCGCATCCGGAATGGGAGCCGGTGCACAACAAGCTCTTCCGGGCCGGCATCCTCGGCATCGAAAATGTCGGCGGCGACCTCGACGCGGTCACCGGCAAACGCGTCACCTTCGCCTTCTTCCCGTGGAACTGGGACCGCGGCGACGGCTGCATCGTCCGGCTGGTCGCGATGATCGACAAGGGCCAGCAATACCGGATCGAAGCCGGGGAGGCGTTCTGATGCGGGTGAAACGCTGGGGCGAGGCCGAGCCCTATCAGGCGCCCAACCACTGGGACATGCGCTCGCTTCGGCTCCAGGGCTTCGAGGAGGGCGGGCCGAAGGGCTTCTGGGTCGGCTGCTCGCATTTCCTGCCGGGCGGCGGCGCCGGGCCGGACAGCTCGCCCTTGGAGAAGGTCTATGTGATCCTCGAAGGCGAGCTGACGGTGGAGGCGGAGGGCGAGATGGTGGCGCTCGGACCGATGGATTCGGTCACGATCGGCGCGCATGTCGAGCGCCGCGTCGAGAACAAGGGCAACGACGTCTGCACCATGCTCGTCGTGATGCCCTATCCGGAGAGCGCGTCATGAGCGCGCTCGCCGATCCGCTGTCGCTCTTCGACGTCAAGGGCCGCTCGGCGCTCGTCGTCGGCGCGTCCGGCGCCTTCGGCGCGGTGGCGGCCGAGGTTCTCGCCGGCGCCGGCTGCAAGGTGACGCTCGCCGCGGGCAACGAAGAGGCCCTGGCGGAGATCGAGCGGAAGTGCCGCGCGACGGGCGCCGAGACCGCGACGGTCAACGCGCGGCCGTCGGACGCGGCGAGCGTCGAGCGCATCGTCGAGGCGGCGGTCGCCGCGCATGGCGAGCTCGACATCCTGGTCGCCGCCTCCGGGATCAACAAGGTCGCGCTCATCGGCGACATGGCGCCGGAGACCTTCGAGGAGGTCATGGACGTCAACGTCACGCAGTCCTGGCTCCTGGCCCGCGCGGCGGCGGCGCGCATGAAGACGCAAGGGAAGGGCGGCAAGATCGTGCTGATGAGCTCGGCGCGCGGGCTTCTCGGTCATCCGGCCGGCTACACCGCCTATTGCGCCTCGAAATCGGCGATCGACGGCGTGGTCAAGGCGCTCGGCTGCGAGCTCGGGCCGACCGGGATCACGGTCAACGCCATCGCGCCGACGGTGTTCCGCTCGCCGCTGACGGAGTGGATGTTCGGCGAGGACGAGAAGGCGAAGGCGGTTCGGGCGGCGTTTCTCGCGCGGGTCCCGAAAGGACGGCTCGGCGAGCCGGAAGACCTCGCCGGGCCGCTGCTGTTTCTCGCCTCGAAGGCCTCGGACTTCTACACCGGCCACATTCTTTACGCCGATGGCGGCTATACGGCGGGCTGAGCGATGGTGAGCAAGGTCGCAGTCATCGGCGCCGGATTGATGGGCCACGGGATCGCGCTGAGCTTCGCGCGCTCCGGCCGTCCGGTGAAGGTGCAGGATCCGATCCCGGAAGCGCGCGCGGCGCTCGCCGGCCGCGTCGAGGAGAGCATGACGGCGCTCGGCTGCGATCGCGCCGAGATCGACGCCGCGCTGCCGAGAATCTCCGCGCACGCCGAAATCGCCGAGGCGGTCGCCGACGCCGATCTCGTCATCGAGGCGGCGCCGGAGAAGCCGGCGCTCAAGCAAGCGATCTTCGCCGCGGTCGAGGCGGTCGCGCCTGCGGACGCGATCTTCGCCTCGAACACCTCCGTGATCCCGATCACCACGATCATGGGCGGCCTCGAGCGCCGCGAGCGCGCGCTCGGCGCCCATTGGTGGAACCCGCCGCATATGATCCCGCTGGTCGAGGTGATCCGCACCGAATGGACCGATCCGGCGGTGATGGACCGCGTCGTCGCCCTTTTGACGGAGATCGGCAAGACGCCGGCGCGGGTCGAGAAGGACGTCGCCGGCTTCATCGGCAACCGCCTGCAGCACGCGATGTGGCGCGAGGCGATCAATCTCGTCGAGCAGGGCGTCTGCGACGCCGAGACGGTCGACGCGGTGGTCAAGGCGAGCTTCGGACGCCGCCTCGCCGTGCTCGGGCCGATCGAGAACGCCGATCTCGTCGGAACCGATCTCACGCTCGACATCCACACCGAGCTTTTCGCCGCCCTCGACAACCGCCCGACGCCCTCGCCCTATCTCGCCCGCCTCGCGGCGGAAGGACGGCTCGGCATGAAGACGGGCGAAGGGTTCCGCATATGGACCGAGGCCGAGGCGAAGGCGGTGCGCGCGCGCGTCGCCGCGCATCTGCGGCGTCTCGAGCAGATTCTATCGGAAGAGCCCTGAACCGAGCAAAGAAGCGGCGCCGAAGACGCCGCGACGCTCAGGGCGAGATATTGGGAGGAGTGACGATGCCTAGGACTGGATCGATTTCGCGCCGCCGCCTGCTGCAGACAGGCGCCGCCGCCGCGCTCGCCGCGCCGGTGATCTGGCGACCCGGCCGCGCCTACGCCGCCGGCCGTCCGATCAAGATCGGCCATGTCAGCCCGCGCACCGGCCCGCTCGCCGGCTTCGCCGAGGCGGACGAGTTCGTCCTCGCCGGCATCCAAGAGGCGGTCGGCGCCGGGATCGACCGCAATGGCGAGACGATCGAGATCGAGATCATCTCGAAGGACAGCCAGTCCAATCCGAACCGCGCCGCGGAAGTCGCGGCGGATCTCATCCTCGGCGACGAGGTCGACTTGATCGTCGCCGCCTCGACGCCGGACACGACCAACCCGGTCGCCGACCAAGCCGAGATCAACGAGACGCCCTGCGTCACCACCGACTGTCCGTGGCAGCCTTACTTCTTCGGCCGTTCCGGCGATCCGGAGCGCGGCTTCGACTGGACCTACCACTTTTTCTGGGGCCTCGAGGACGTGATCGCCTCGTTCCTCGATCTCTGGCAGGCCTCGGGCGCGGCGAAAAATGTCGGCGGCCTCTTCCCGAACGACGCCGACGGCAACGCCTGGGGCGATCCGGTCGTCGGCTTTCCGCCGGCGCTGGAGGCGGGCGGCTTCTCGCTCACGGATCCCGGCCGCTATCAGCCGCTCAGCGACGACTTCACGGCGCAGATCTCGGCGTTCAAGGACGCCGGCGTCGAGATCGTCACCGGCAACATGATCCCGCCCGACTTCGCGACCTTCTGGTCGCAGGCGGCGCAGCAAGGCTTCCAACCGAAGGTGGTCACCGTCGGCAAGGCGCTCCTCTTCCCGTCGGTGATCGAGAGCCTCGGCGACCGCGGCGACGGGCTGACGACCGAGATCTGGTGGACGCCGAGCCATCCCTTCTCGTCCTCGCTCACCGGCGCCAGCGCCGGCGAGGTCACCGACGCCTACAGCGCCGCGACCGGCCGGCCCTGGACGCAGCCCATCGGCTTCAAGCATGCGCTCTTCGAGGTGGCGCTCGACGTGCTCGGCCGCGCCGAGGATATCGAGCCCGATGCGATCCTCGACGCGATCGTCGCCACCGACATCCAGACGATCGTCGGCCCGGTCTCCTGGGGCGCCGGGCCGGTGAAGAACGTCACCAAGACGCCGCTCGTCGCCGGTCAATGGCAGCAGTCGGGCGACGGCTTCGACCTCGTCGTCACCGCCAACGCCAACGCGCCGGAGATCCCGATCGGCGGCGAACTCAAGCTCCTCGGCTGATCCCGGCCGATGAGCGCCCTCGCCGTTCGCGACGTGTCGAAACGTTTCGGCGCCCTGGTGGTCGCCGAGGCGCTCAGTTTCGATCTCGCCGACGGCGAGGCCCTCGGCGTCATCGGACCGAACGGCGCCGGCAAGACGACGATGTTCAACCTCGTCGCCGGCGCTCTCAAGCCCGACGCCGGCCGCGTCGAGCTCCTCGGCCGCGACGTCACCGCCTTGCCGGCGACCGCGCGCTGCCGGCTCGGGCTCGGACGAACGTTCCAGGTGCCGCATCCCTTCGAAGGGATGACGGTGTTCGAGAACGCGCTCGTCGGCGCTTACTTCGGCTCCGAGTCCACGCCGGACGCGCCGGAGGACGAGGCCTGGCGCGCGCTCGGCCTCGCCGGTCTGACGGCCAAGGCCAACACCCGCGCCGGCGCGCTCACCTTGCTCGAGCGCAAGCGCCTCGAGCTTGCCCGGGCGCTCGCCTCCGGGCCGAAGATCCTGCTCCTCGACGAGATCGCCGGCGGCCTGACGGAGGGCGAATGCGGCGCGCTCATCGAAGCGATCAAGAGCATCCGCGCGAGCGGCGTCTCGATCGTCTGGATCGAGCACATCGTCCACGCGCTGCTCGCGGTCGTCGACCGGCTGATCGTGCTCGATCAGGGCCGCATCGTCGGCGAGGGCGAGCCGCGCGCGGTGATGGCGTCGGAGACGGTGCGCGAGATCTATATGGGCGCGGATCCCGATGCCTGAGCCGATCCTCGAGATCACGGGCCTCGACGCCTTCTACGGCGACTTCCAGGCGCTTTTCGGCGTCGACCTGACGCTCGGCGCCCGCGAGACCTTGGCGATCATCGGCGCCAACGGCGCCGGCAAGTCGACCTTGATGAAGAGCGTCATGGGCCTCGTCCGCAACCGCCCTGACGCGATCCGGCTCCGCGGCGCGCCGGTCGGCGAGACGCCGGCCTATGCGATCGCCGCCGAAGGCGTCGCGCTCGTGCCGGAGGGAAGGCGGCTCTTCCGCTCGCTCTCGGTCGAGGAGAACCTCGTCATCGGCGGCCGGCTCGGCCGGCCCGGGCCTTGGTCGCTCGACCGGATCTACGCGCTCTTTCCGGCGCTGGCCGAACGGCGGCGCAACCCGGCCGAGGCGCTTTCGGGCGGCCAACGGCAGATGGTCGCGATCGGCCGCGCGCTGATGTCGAACCCTGAGATCCTGATGATCGACGAGGCCTCGCTCGGCCTGGCGCCGGTCGTCGTCAAGGACATCTACGCCAGCCTTGCGCAGATCCGCGGCGAAGGCGCGTCGATCATCGTCGTCGAGCAGGACATCGCCCAGGCGATGGCGGTCGCGGACCGCGTCTACTGCCTGCAGGAGGGCCGCGTCTCGCTCGAAGGGCGACCCGACGCCCTCGGGCGCGACGCGATCCATCACGCCTATTTCGGAGCCTGAGCATGGAGTGGGTGAACGCGATCGCGCAAGGCGTGCTCCTCGGCGGGCTCTACGGCCTCTTCGCCGCCGGGCTCAGCCTCATCTTCGGCGTCATGCGGCTGGTCAACATCGCCCATGGCGACCTCATCGTGCTCTCGGCCTTCATCGCCTTCGCGACCGTCGACGCGCTTGAGATCCATCCGCTGCTGAGCCTCGTCGTCGCCGTGCCGGCGATGGCCGTCCTCGGCTACGGGCTCCAGCGCTGGGTGCTCAATCGCACGCTCGGCAAGGACATCCTGCCGCCGCTGCTCGTCACCTTCGGCCTCAGCGTGATCATCCAGAACGCGCTTCTCGAGACCTTCTCGGCCGACAGCCGCAAGCTCAACGCCGGCGCGCTGGAGACGGCGTCGGTCGAGATCGCCGAAGGGCTCGCGCTCGGCGTGCTGCCGCTCCTGATGTTCGCGACCGCGGTCGTTCTCGTCGCCGGCCTGCAGCAGGTGTTCTACCGCACCGATCTCGGCCGCGCCTTCCGCGCCGTCTCGGACGACTCGGAGATCGCGCAGGTCATGGGCCTCGACAACCGCAAGGTCTACGCGAAGGCGATGGCGCTCGCCCTCGCCATCGTCGCGGTCGCCGGCGTCTTCCTGGCGATGCGCACCAACATCGACCCGTCGAGCGGCCCGGCGCGGCTGATCTTCGGCTTCGAGGCGGTGATCATCGGCGGGCTCGGCAATCTCTGGGGCACGCTGCTCGGCGGCGTCATCCTCGGCGTCGCGCAGACGATCGGCGCGCAGATCGATCCGGGCTGGCAGCTCCTGGCCGGCCATCTCGTCTTCCTGATCGTGCTCGCGATCCGGCCCCAGGGCCTGATGCCGAAGATGGACGACTAAGATGGTGGAGGGCTGAAATGGCGATCCGGGTTCAACGCGCCACGACGGCGAGCCGGATCGGCGTGGTTCTGCTCGCGCTCGCGGTCGCCGCGCTGATCGCGGCGCCCTGGTGGGCGACGCGCGCCGATCTCCGGCTGATGGGCGAGATCTACGCCTATGTCGTGCTCGCCAGCCTCTGGAACCTGATGGCCGGCTACGCCGGTCTCGTCTCGGTCGGGCAGCAGGCCTATGTCGGCCTCGGCGGCTACATGCTCTTCGCCCTTTCGATCTTCGCCGGCCTGCCGCCGCTCGTCGCGGTCCTCCTCGCCGGCGTGATCGCGGCTGTGATCGCCATTCCGTCGGCGCTGCTCCTGTTCAGGCTCCGCGGCGCCTATTTCGCCATCGGCTCCTGGGTGCTCGCCGAGGTCGCCCGCCTCTCCTTCGCCCAGGTCTCGGCGCTCGGCGGCGGCTCGGGCAGCTCGCTGCCGACCGACATCGTGCGCTCGATCGCCGAGGATCGCGCCGGACGCGAGGCGACCGTCTACTGGGCGGCGCTCGCGCTCGTCGTCCTCGTGATCGGCTGCATCTATCTCCTCTTGCGCTCGCGCCACGGCCTGGCGCTCACCGCGATCCGCGACAACGAGCGCGCCTCGGAGAGCCTCGGCGTCCGGATCAACCGCGCCAAGCTCGCCGTCTACGTGGTCGCGGCGGCCGGGACCGGCGTCGCCGGCGCGCTGATCTTTCTCAACAAGCTGCGCATCTCGCCGGACGCGGCCTTCAGCGTCAACGACTGGACCGCCTTCGTCATCTTCATCGCCGTGATCGGCGGCGTCGGACGGATCGAAGGCCCGATCGTCGGCGCGGTCGTCTTCTTCGCGCTGCGCGAGGCGCTGGCCGACTACGGCGCGCTCTATCTCATCGCGCTCGGCCTCGTCGCGATCCTGATCATGCTCTTCGCGCCGCAAGGCCTCTGGGGCTGGATCGCCGAGCGCTTCGGCCTCCAGGTCTTTCCGCTGCAGCGACGCGTCGTCGAAGCCCGAGAAACGTGAGGAGCGCGCAGTGGGGCGCAAACGCGCCAAAATCGCCATCACCGGCGCCATCCGCACGCCGACCATGTCGGACGCGCCGCCCTTCGCGCCCGAGGACATCGCATCGGGCCGCCTCCTCGCTTTTCTCGAAGCGAGCGGAAAGATGCTCGAGACCATGATCGTCTTCACTTCGGATCATGGCGATGATCTCGGCGATCGCTGGCTCGGCGAAAAGGAGCTCTTCCACGAGGTCTCCGTGCGGGCGCCGCCGACCCTCTACGATCCGCGGCCCGAGGCCGACGGGACCCGCGGCTCGGCGATCTCGGCGCGCGTCGAGGCGATCGACCTCGTGCCGACATTCATCGACGCCGCGGGCGCGCCGACGCCGACTCATCGTCTGGAGGGGCGCTCGCCGCAGCCGATCCTGCACGGATCGACGCCCGTCGATGGGCGCGACGCCGTCTTCTCCGAGATCCCGGCGGCGCCGCGGTCCGCAGCGAGATGAAGGATCGCCCTTTCGAGCGTCTCGCGAGCCGGAAAAACCGCGTGACGATGACGGATGAGGCGGTGCGAGGCGCCCGGTCCGGAGAATCTCGGAGCGGCGTCATCATTGGCGCAATTGGCGAATGATGAAGAAGCCGAGCCGTCGTCGCCTGCAATCCTAGGACAGCGGCGCCGACGCGCTCCGGCGTCGCCTGCGTCATGCGCCGCCAAACCTCCCCGACCTGACCGCGCGGCCGCTGGCGCCGGAGATCTCGATCGAGACGCCGCTCGCCCGCCGCCGCGCGCCGGATCGATTCTGAAAAACGGTCATCAAAGGCTTGTCGGCGCGATTGATAATCGTTTATCAAAATTCGGCGCGCGCTCTTGCGCCCGATCCGGAGCCGGCTCCTTGACCGACCGCCAACGAATCGTCGACACGGCGTTCAGCGATGTGAAGGTCGGCGAGCGCACGACCTGGCGGCACGTGGTCCTCGCGACCGATGGCGGCCTGCTCGGGATCGGCGAGGCGACGATCGGCGACGCGGCGCCCGACTTCTCGACGGAGCTTCGGCGCGCGGCGGCGCTCATCGTCGGCAGACCCGTCGACGCCGAGACGCTTCGGCCGCTCGCGCCGATGCGCAGGCGGAGCCTGCCCGAGCGCACGATCCGTTCGGCGCTCGACCAGGCCGTTCGCGATCTCCGCGCTCAGATCGAGGGGCTGCCCCTCTTCCGTCATCTCGCGCCGGACGCGACGCGCCGCGTCTGCAGCCTTTACGCCAACGTCAACCGAAGGACGCGCGACCGATCGGCCTCGGGCTTCGCGGCGAGCGCCCGCGCAGCGGCCGAGGCCGGCTTCGCCGCGATCAAATGCGCGCCCTTCGACGGGCTCGCGCCGGCGCTCTGCGCGAAGGATCGCGGCGCCGAGCTCATCGCCGCCGGTCTCGAGCGCTTGCGCGCCGCGGCCGCGGCGGCGCCCGGCTGCGAGATGATGGTCGACTGCCACTGGCGCCTGAGCGAAAAGGCGGCGCACGCGCTGCTGCCGGCGCTCAGCGAGATCGGCGTCGTCTGGTTCGAATGCCCGCTGCCGGAGGCGCCGAGCGCCGTCCCGGAGCTTCGGGCCCTCCGCGCGGCCGCCAACCGGCTTGGCGTGCGCCTCAGCGGCCTCGAGACGTTCGGCGGATGGGACGAGGTCCGCCCCTTCGTCGAGGGCGGCGCCTATGACGTGATCATGCCGGACGTGAAGCATGTCGGCGGCCTCGACGCGCTCCTCGATCTCGCGCGACGGGCGCAGACGGCGGGCGTCGCGGCGTCGCTCCACAATCCGAGCGGTCCGATCGCCCATCTCGTGAGCGCGCATGCGGCGGCCGCGCTCGGAAGCGAGGAGCGGCTCGAGCTGCAGTGGAGCGAGAGCCCGCTTTTCTTCGAGATCACCGAGCCGGCGCCGGTCGTCGAGGCCGGCGCGTGCCGCCCGACCGAGACGCCGGGCCTCGGCGCGCGCTTGAAGGACGGAGCGGCGCCATGACCTTGGACGCCTTCCACGAAGGGCTCCTGATGGCGCTCGCATGGCCGGGCTTCGGGTTTCTGCTGCTCGGCGTGCTGATCGGCGTCTGGCTCGGCGCCGTTCCCGGGCTCGGCGGGCCGATCGGGCTCGTGCTCGTCCTGCCCTTCACCTACACGATGGACACCTTGCCGGCTTTCGCGATCCTGCTCGGCATCTTCGCGGTGACCTCGACCTCGGACACGATCGCGTCCGTCATGCTCGGCATTCCCGGCGCCGCGTCGTCGCAAGCGACGGTGCTCGACGGGCATCCGCTCGCCAAGAAGGGCGAGGCCGCCCGCGCCTTCGGCGCCGCCTTCACGGTCTCGGCCTTCGGCGGCGTCTTCGGCGCGATGATCCTGGCGCTCTCGCTGCCGATCGCGCTGCCGATCATCCTCGAGTTCAACAATCCCGAGCTCTTCAGCCTGGCGCTCCTCGGGCTGGTGATGGTCGGCTCGCTGAGCGGCGCGTCGATCCTCAAAGGGCTCGCCGGCGCGGCGTTCGGCCTGCTGCTCTCCTCCATCGGCTACGCGCGCGACGCCGCCATCCCGCGCTACTGGATGGAGGAGACGTATCTTCTGGACAAGCTGCCGCTGATCCCGGTGGTGCTCGGCCTCTTCGCGATCCCCGAACTCATCGACCTCGCCGTCAAGGACCGGACGATCGCGCGCGTGGAGCAGGCGCGCGGCGGCTGGCGGCAGCTGCGCATCGGCGTCGCGGACGCGTTCCGGAACTGGTGGCTGGCGCTCCGATGCTCGGCGATCGGCGTCTATATCGGCATGATCCCCGGCATCGGCGGCGCCGTCGTCGACTGGATCGCCTACGGCCACGCGCTGCAGACGACGAAGAACCCGGAGACTTACGGCGCCGGCGACATCCGCGGCGTCATCGCGCCGGAGGCGGCGAACAACGCGGTGCGCGGCGGCTCGCTGATCCCGACCGTCGCCTTCGGCGTGCCGGGCTCGGCGATGAACGCGCTTCTCCTGAGCGCGCTCCTCGTCCAAGGGCTGCAGCCCGGCAAGCCGATGCTGACCACCGAGCTGCCGACGACCTTCGCCATGGTCTGGTACATCGCGCTGGCCAACATCGTCGCCGCCGGCTTGCTGATGGCGCTGGCCAACCAGATCGCGAAGCTCGCCTTCGTCTCGCCGCATCTGATCGTGCCCGGCGTGATCCTCTTCGTCTTCACCGGCGCCTGGCTGACGCTCGCCGATTTCGGCGACTGGGTCACGCTGATGAGCTTCGGCGTTCTCGGCTACGTCATGAAGATGGGCGGCTGGCCGCGCCCGCCGGTCATCCTCGCCTTCATCCTCGGCTCGCTGATGGAGGAGTCGTTCCTGCTCAGCTGGAAGATCCATGAGGGGCTGGGATGGATCGAGCGTCCGATCGTGCTCGTCATCCTGGCGCTGATGGCGCTGACGCTCGCCTTGTCGGCGCGGCGCGGGCGCAAGCGGCGCGCCGCCGCCCGCGAGCAGGCGGCCAAGGGCGGCGCTCCTAAGGCGGCGGCGCTCGCGAACCGCTTCGAGGAGCCCGTGGACGCGCTCGCGTCGCTCGTCGTCGGCATCCTTTTTCTTCTGATCTTCGCCGCGGCGACGCCGCCGCTCTTCGAGTGGCCGACCCTCGTCTGGGCCTTCCCGCTGCTCGCCATCGCGCCCGGCGCGGCGCTCTGCGCGCTCATCGTCGGCCGAGAGGCGATGGCGGCCGACCGGCTGTCGGCGCTCTGGCGCAAGACGACGGGCGCCGTCGAGACCCGCCGCGCCGTCGTCTTCATCGGCTACTGTCTCGCGATGATGACGGTCGCCTGGTTCTTCGGCCAGAAGATCGCGCTCTTGCTCCTGGTCGCCGTCTATCTCGTCCGCTGGGGCCGTTACGGCTGGCGCGTCGTCCTGCCTTACGTCGCGCTCTCGGCCGCGATCCTGATCGGCTTCTACGACCGCGTCGTGCACGTCTTCTGGCTGAAGCCGGTCTTCGACGCAGAAATCCGAGCCGTGATCCCGGATTGGATCCCGGTTTGGCTGATCCTGTGAGGCGCGGGATCGAAATACGCGCCCGATGCAACCGGAAGGGAGGAAAACGACATGCTGACGAGACGAGCGTTCGGACGGATCGCGGCGGGCGCCGCGGGCGCCGCGGCCCTGCTGCCGCGCAGCGCGTTGGCGCAGGACTACTACGCGGGCAAGACGATCACCTTCATCCTGTCGGTGCCGGCGGGCAGCGGCGGCGATCTCCACGGAAGGCTGACCGCGAAATACCTCGAGCGGCACATTCCCGGCAATCCGACCATCGTCATCAACAACCGGCCGGGCGGCAACGGCGCGATCGCGCTCAACTTCGTCTACGAGCAGGCGCCGAGAGACGGCGCCACGTTCTTTTACGGCGAATGGAACGCCGCCGCCGTCATCGACGAGGCGCCGGGCATCCGCTACGCGCCGGAGAATATGGGCGTCGTCGGATCGGCGGGCTCCGATTTGGCCCTCGTCGCGCGCCATGACGTGATCCCGGACCATATGGCGCTGGCGAGCCCGGCGCGGGACTTCATCGTCGGCGGACGCGGCGCGACCAACGCCATCGAGGTGCTCGGCAATCTCGCGCTCAAGACCCTCGGCGTCGACTTCCGCTATGTCGGCGGCTTCGGCGGCTTCTCGAAGATCCAAGCGGCGATCAAGGCGGACGAGGTCCATGCCGGCCACGCCGGCCTGCCGGGCTATGTCCGGTTCTTCGGCGACGACAGCGACGTCGCCTGGGCCGTCTACCACCATCAGCAGTTCGACGTGAACGGCGACGCGCTGCCGAAGAACCCGAAAGCCTATCCCGAAGGCACGCCGAGCGTGATCGAGGTCCACAACATGCTGCGCGGCTCGGATCCGAGCGGCGATTGGTGGAACGCCTACAAATGGTATCAGAGCAATCTGATGGCCGCGACGACGTCGATCCTGTCGCCGCCGGGCGTGCCCGAAGAAGCGCTCGCGATCATGCAGGCGGCCTATCAGAGCGTCGCGGCGGACGCGGAGTATCTCGCCGAATACGAGGCCTCGATCGGCGTGCCGCCGCCCTTCAACTCGACGGAGAAGACGACGAACATTCTTCAGACCTTCCGCGACATTCCCGAAGACGTCGCGGCCACCGTCCGCGAGATTACCGCCCTCTGAACCGGGCGAAGCGCGCAGGAGGGCCGGCCCGCCCGGCCTTCCCGATCATCCCGAACGCAGCGAGCGCCTCATGGATCCCGCCAACCTCGTGATCGTCATGGCCGACGAGCATGCCGGCAAATACGCCGGCTGCGCCGGCCATCCCGTCGTCAAGACGCCGAACATCGACCGGCTCGCCCGGCGCGGCGTCCGCTTTCGAAGCGCCTACTCGACGAGCCCGATCTGCATGCCCGCGCGCGCGGCCTTCATGACCGGGCGTTATCCGCATCAGACCGGCTATGTCTGCAACGCGACGCCTTATGACGGGCGCGTCCCGGGCTGGCCGCACATGCTGTCGGAGGCCGGCGTCCCGGTCGCGTCGATCGGCAAGCTCCATTTCCGAGACGAGAGCGTCGCCGCGGGCTTCGACGAGACGCTGATCCCGATGCACGCGGTCGACGGCGTCGGCGACGTCTTCGGCGCCATCCGGCAGAGCGCGCCGCTGCCGGTGCGCTACGGCGTCCGGCAGGTGGCCGAGCAGGTCGGCGTCGGCGAGTCGCATTACACGCGATACGACCGGTCCATTCTCGCGAGAACGCTCGAATGGCTGGAGACGACCGCGCCGACGCTGCCGGAGCCCTGGGTCCTCTTCGTCAGCTTCGTCTGCCCGCATTTCCCGCTGATCGCGCCCGAGGAGTTCTCGGCGCTCTACGACCCGGCGACGCTCGATCCGCCCAAGGCTTGCCGGCCCGAGGACTGGCCCGACCATCCCTGGTTCGACGCCTTTCGCGCCTCCTACATCACCGACACCTTCTTCGACGACGATCTCCGGCGCCGGGCGACGGCGGCCTATTTCGGCCTCTGCTCCTTCGTCGACTCGCTGCTCGGCGAGGTGATCGACGCCGTCGACGCGAGCGCCTTCGGCGGACGGACGCGGCTGATCTACGCCTCGGATCATGGCGACAATCTCGGCGTCCGCGGGCTCTGGCAGAAGAGCAACTTCTACGAGGAATCGGCGCAGGTCCCGCTCATCCTCGCCGGACCGGACGCGCCGGCGGGCGCGGTCTGCGGCGCGCCGGTCTCGCTCGTCGACGTCTATCCGACGGTCCTTCACGCGACCGGCCTCGGCGACGGCGCGTCGCCGGTCAACGCCGACGCGACAAGCCTCTTCCGCATCGCCGAGGCGCCCGACGATCCGGACCGCGTCGTCTTCGGCGAGTATCACGCCGCCGGCGCGGTGAACGGCGTCTTCATGCTTCGGCGCGGCAAGTGGAAATACGTCCATTACGCCCATATGCCGCCGCAGCTCTTCGATCTCGAGGAGGATCCCGAGGAGCTCGTCGATCTGGGCCGGAGCGCCGCGCGCGCCGAGATCGTCGCCGCCTTCGAGAAGGCGCTCGCGGAACGGCTCGATCCGATCGAAGTCGACCGCGCGATCAAGGCGGCGCAGCTCGAGATCGTCGAGCGTCACGGCGGGCGCGAGGCGATCCTGGCGCGCGGCTCGATGGGCGCCTCGCCGCCGCCGGGAACGGCGTTCGAGGGGCTGAAGACCGAGTAGCTCCGGCGCGCGCCTTCGGGCGCGGCGGCGTCGGGTCGACCGCCGCGAGGCCGCCGCGCCGCCGCACGCTTCCCGGCGCTAAAGCGCCCACGCCTCGGCGCGCCATTGCGGCAGGCCGCGCACGTCGCCGGCGTCCGCGTCGGTGATCGTCGCCATGTCCGGCGCGTTTGCGACCGCCTCGTAGGCCGCGCCGGTCACCGCGGCGGCGGCGCCGAGGATCCCGGTCACCAGCGCGGCGTCGAGCGCGGTCTCGAAGATCTCCGGCTCCTCCGAAAGGCCGACGAGCGTCCGCGCGTCGCCTTCGGTGATCCAGCTCCAACCGCGCCGGTACCAGAGCGTCGCCTCGACCACGTCCTTGCGCGCGTCCACGGACGCCGATTGCGGCCAATGCTCGCCGATGATCTCGACAACCGCGCCCGGATCCATCGCCGAGAGATCGGCGGCCGCCTGGTGATTGGCGACGAGAAACGCGGTGACGGCCTCGGGATGCTCGCGCATGAACTGGCTGCGCACCGCCCACCAGATGCGATGCGGATAGAACGCCTCCGGCGCGAAGGCGGCGTTCGAGAACCAGGAGAGCGTATGGCCGGCGCCCTCGCCTTCCGGGCCGCTATAGTGCTTGCCGGTCGTGCCGTAATTGGTGATCAGCGTCTCGAGGAGCCCGCGCTCCTCGGCGCCGAAGCTGCCCGGATTGAGGCCGACGACGGCGTCGACGCCGTCCTGCGGCTCGAAGAGCTCGGTGACCGCGGTGATGTTGCGCATGGTGATGTCGACCGCGTCGGCGTCGGAGGAGCCGAAATAGGCCTTGAGCATCAGCGCCCATTCGAGATGCAGGTCCGAGCCGACGATGGTGAGCACGGTCTTGCCGCGCATGTCCTCCATGTTGCGGATCGGGCTGTCGGGCTTCACCTGCACCGGAAAGTCGAGCCCGCCGCCGGCGATCGCGATCGGCGCCGCCGGATCGGGCGTCGCGAGCAGCCGGATCAAGGGCGTCGATCCGAGCATGCCGTATTGGAGCTGGCCGGCGGCGACCGCCTGGAGCATGCGCAGGAGCGCCTGGAAGTCCTGAAACTCCGGCGCGACGTCGATCCCGGCGGCCTCGGACGCCTTCTCGATCAGCCCCCGCTCCTGCATGTAGACGACGAGCGGCCCGCCATTGGTGTGCGTGCCGACGCCGATCGGCATCTCGATCCGCCCCTGCGCGAGCGCGCGCGGGCTGGCGAAGGCGGCGACGAGCCCGAGGGCGGCGCTGGTCCGAACGGCGTCGCGGCGTGTCATGCGCATCTTCATTCCTCCCGATGCTGTTTTCGTCAGGCTTCAAGGATGGCGCTTCGCGCTTCTTCTCTGATCTCGCTCCAGATCGCTTCGACGAGCTCGCCCTCGCGGGCCGGGTTCCGGCGGCGGAAGCGCGGGCGCGGGATGTCGATGGTCACCGCGGCCTTGACCCGGCCCGGGCGGCGGCCGAGGACGATCACGCGGTCGGCCAGGAGCACCGCCTCGTCGATGCCATGGGTTACGAAGAGCGCCGTCGGCCGCTCCGAGGCCGGGCGCTCCTCGCCCCAGACGCGCAGGATCTCCTCTTGGAGCAGGGTTCGCGTCTGCAGGTCGACGGCGGCGAGCGGCTCGTCCATCAGCCAGGTCTCGGGCGCGTTGGCGAGCATCCGCGCGAGCGCGCAGCGCTGGCGCATGCCGCCCGAGAGCTCGTGCGGCAGGCGGCGCTCGAAGCCTCCGAGGCCGACGGCGGCGATCAACCGCTCCACCGTCGCGGCGATCTCGCCCTTCGGCGCGCCGAGCGCGCTCGGGCCGAAGCCGATATTCTGCTCGACGCTGAGCCACGGAAAGAGCGCGTAGTCCTGGAAGAGCACGCCGCGCTCGGGTCCGGGCCCGGAGATCGGCGCGCCGTGGTGGTAGGCTTCCCCCGAACTCGGGCCGACGATGCCGGCGACGATCGAGAGCAAGGTGGACTTGCCGCAGCCGGACGGTCCGACGACCGCCACGAACTCGCCCGGCGCGACCGAGAGCGTCACGTCCGCGAGCGCGGTCACGCGTTCGCCCGAGCGCGGCGAGGCGAAGGTCTTCGAGAGAGACCGGATCTCGATCGCCGGCGTCATCGGGCGCGCTCCCAGGGCGCCGCGCGGCGATGGAGCCAGCGCAAACCGCGATCGAGCGTCAGCCCGATGACGCCGATCACCAGCATGTAGAGAACCAGCCCGTCGACGTCGCGGTCGACGAAGAGCGTCGAGACCATCAGCTGGCCGAGCCCGGCCTCGATGCGGCCGCCCGTCTCGAGCTTGACGCCGATGGCGAGCTCGGCCGCGACGATCGACGCCCAGGCGAAGCCCATCGCGATCCGCGCGCCGGTGACGGTCGCCGGCGCCGCGGCCGGAATGACGACCCGCGTCAGGATCCGCCATCGGCTCGCGCCGAGCGTGCGGGCGGCGTCGACGAGACGCAGATCGACGCGCCGCGCCGCCTCGGACGCATTGAGGATCACCGGGAAGATCGCGGCGTAGGCGACGATGAACACGGCGGCCGAGCCGGTGACGCCGAACCAGAGCACCGCGAACGGAATGAGCGCGATCGGCGCGATCGAGCGCAGGGCGTTGACGATCGGGCCGATGGCGCGGTCGACGATCCGGAACCGGCCGATGGCGACGCCGAGGATCACGCCGAGCGCGGCGGCGACGGCGAAGGCGAGGAGCACGCGCTCCATGCTCTGCTGGATCGCGATCGGCAGCTGGCCGCTGAACATCCGGTCCCAGAACGCCTCGGCGACGCCGCTCGGCGACGGGTAGCGCTCCGGCCGCTCCGAGGCGCGGACGAGCAGCTCGGCCGCCGCGAGCGCGCCGATATAGGCCGTCGCCGGCAGCCAAAACGCCGCTCTGCGCGGCATGGAGAGGCGCGCCGCGGTCATGAGCCGTCGCTCCGAGCGTGGTCCGGCGACCAGCGCAGCAGCCGCGTCTGGATCGCGCGCAGGATCGCGTCGAACGCGTAGCCGAGGATCCCGACGACGAGAATCACCGCCATCGTCTTGTCGAGCGCGAAGAACTGCTCGTACCAATAGGCGCGCCAGCCGAGGCCGGAATCCGCGCCGATGAGCTCGGCGCCGATCAGCGTCATCCAGCTCACGCCGAGGCTGAGTCGCAGGCCGCTGAAGATCATCGGCGTCGCCGCCGGCAGCACGACGCGGCGCTGGATGGCGAGCGGCGTCGCGCCGAGCACGCGGGCGGCGGCGATCAGATTCGGATCGACGCCGCGGACGCCGGCGAGCGTGTTGATGAAGATCGGAAAGACCGAGACATAGGCGATCAGGAAGATCGGCACGGTCTCGCCGACGCCGAACATCAGGATCGCGAGCGGGATCCAGGCGATGCCGCTGATCGGACGCAGGAGCTCGACCAGCGGATCGATCAGGATCGCGATCGGCCGGATCGAGGCCGCGACGAAGGCGAGCGCGAAGCCGATCGAGACGCCGATCGCCATGCCGGCTCCGAGATGGCGGAGACTGGCGAGGATGTCGAAGACGAGCTCGTCCGCGAGGATGTCGGCGAGCGCGGCGAGCACGCTCGCGGGCGGCGGCAAGAGGACCGGGTTTTCGACCTGCCAGGCGGCGAACGCCCAGGCGCCGTAGACCAGCGCCAAGCCGGCGATCGGCGCTGCGACGGCCAAAACGACGCGGCGGACCGCCGCCGTCCGCCTCTTGGAGGACGCGGCGGCGGGCGGAGCGTCCGAATCGTTCGCCGTCGCCTCCGCAGGCATGGCTCCTCCCAGGTCGTCGGCGTTCTCGCCGGATCGACGGTCCCGGCGCTCGGCCGAGCGCGGCCGGCCCGATGCGCGGCGGCGCGCGGTCAATTCGGCGCGCCCGTCGCGATCGGCCTCAGCGACGCGGGCCTTCTTGACGCAGGCCTTATCAACGCAGGCCTTATTGACGCAGGTGTTATTGATAAACGTATATCAATCGGCGCCGGCGAGCGCAAGCGCGGGCGCGCGAACGCGCTTCTCAGGTGGTGCCGCGCTCGATGATCTCGAAGCCGAGATCGAGCGACAGCGAATATGTCGGATCTTCGAAACGTCGACATAGGGCGTCGGCCGCGCGCCTTCCGATCTCGTAGCGCGGGATCCGCACCGTGCTCAGCGGCGGCCTCAGCTGCGATGCGATCTCGGTGTCGTGCACGCCGATGATCGCGACGTCGTCCGGAAACGCGAGCCCGCGCGCCGAGCCGGCGATATGCATGCCGGTCGCCAGGGCGTCGCCGTTGCAGAAGATCGCGTCGGGCCGCGCCTCCAGCGCCATCAGTCGCTCGAAGGCCTCGACGCCGCCGGCGACGTTCGGCTGCGCGTCGACGACGAGCGACTCGTTCGGGTCGAGGCCGGCCTCGGCGACCACCGAGCGGTAGCCGGCGAGGCGCTCGAGCGCGCGCGGGCGCGAGAGCGGCGAGACGAAAGCGACGCGCCGGCGGCCTTTCTCGGCCAGCCGACGCGTGATCGCCTCGGCCATGGCGCGGTTGGAGAAGCCGACCATCATATCGAGCGCGCCCGGTCCGTAGTCCCATGTCTCGACCACGGGCACGCCGCTCTGACCGAGAATCCGCCGCGTCTTCTCGCTGTGGCCGCGGCCGACGAGGACGAGCCCGTCGATCTGGCGACCGATGCAGGCGATGACGAGCTCGGTCTCGCGCGCCTCGGAATAGCCGGAGAGCCCGATCATCAGCTCGCGCCCGCCCACCGCCAGGCCGTCCGATATGCCCTGGACGGTGTCGGCGAAGATCGAGTCTTCCAATGTCGGCACGATCACCGCGGCGACGCCGGATTTCGAGGACACCAAGCTCCGCGCCACCGAATTCGCGACATAGCCGAGCTCGTCGGCCGCGTGATCGACCTTCGCGCGCGTCTTCTGCGAGACGGTCTTCGGATCGTTGAGCGCGCGCCACGCGGTGATGAACGCGACGCCGGCGCGCTCGGCGACGTCCTGGAGCCGCACGGCGCGTCTCGACATGGCTTCACCTATTGTTCGTTCCGGGCTCGGCCGCGGCCGTCCGCAGCAAGCCGAGCCTCGGGTTGGAGCGCAGAACAGTCGTTAATTGCGTGCGGGCGCGTCAAGCCGGATAAGACGGCGATTGCGCATGGACGCCGAGCCTCGGCGCGCGCATCTTCGCCGCCCGCGCGTCCGAAGCGCGACCCGACGCGAAAGAGGTCCGAGATGGCTGACCGAGAGATCCAGGCCGAAGTCCTGCTGCCGACGAAGGAGCTGCGCGACGATCTGCCGTTCTTCACCGAGACGCTCGGCATGCGGCTCGAGACGATCTATCCCGCCGACAATCCGTCGAACGCGACCTTCTCGGGCCATGGGCTCCGCGTGCGCCTCGACAAGGCCGCGACGACGCCGCCAGGCGTCCTGCGCATCCTCACCGACGACGTCGCGGGCTTCGCCGGCGGCGCCACGGAGCTGACCGCGCCCAATGGCGCGCGGATCGAGATCGCGCCGCTGACGCCGACGCTCGAGCAGCCGACGACCGCGCACGAGTTCTCGGTGCGGCGACTGCGCGACGAGGCGCCCTGGATCATCGGCCGCGCCGGCATGCACTATCGCGACCTCATTCCGTCGCGCCTCGGCGGCTCGATCATCGCGAGCCATATCCGCATCCCGGACGGCGGACCGGTGCCGGACATGGTCCACTACCACACGGTCGGCTTCCAGCTGATCTACTGCTACAAGGGCTGGGTCGACGTTCTCTATGAAGATCAAGGCGACATGCTGCGGCTCGAGGCCGGCGACTGCGTGATCCAGCCGCCGAAGATCCGCCACCGCGTTCACCATGCGTCGCCGAATATCGAGGTCATCGAGATCGGCGTTCCGGCCGAGCATGTCACCACGATCGACCACGAGACGACCTTGCCGAACGGCAAGGGCGACCCGAGCCGCGAATGGGACGGCCAGCGCTTCGTCCATCACGTCGAGTCGACGGCGGTCTGGACGCCGTTCCGCATCCCGGGCTTCGCCTGCCGCGACACCGGGATCTCGGAAGGGACGAAGGGCGTCGCCGGCGTCCAGGTCGCGCGCTACGAGGCGGGCGATCCGCCGAGGACGCGCCATGACGCCGACATCCATTTCACCTTCGTGACGGAGGGGTCGGTCACGCTCGACGCCGAGGGGCGGGCGCCGCGCGACCTCCAGGCGGGCGACGCCTTCGTCATTCCGCCCGGCCTCGCGACGCGGCTCAGCGGCTGCTCAGCCGATCTCGAGCTTCTGGAGGTCGCGCTGCCGGGCGATGTCGGCACGAGCGTGGTCGACTGAGCCGGGTCGCGGCGCCGGGGCTATCGCATATGGGATCCGTCCGCGCCGCGGCCCGGCGGCGATCAGCCGGCCGCGCCGCGCGGGACGAGCGCCAGCGCGCGGATCGGGCTGCCGGTCCCGCGGACGAATTTGAGCGGCGCCGCGATCAGGATCGCGCCCTTCGGCGGCAACCGGTCGAGACGGGCGAGGCTGGCGAGGCCGTATTTCCCGGCGCCGAGCAGGATCTGCTTGGCCGGCCAGGACGGATCGAAGCCCGCCGCCTCGCCATGGTCGATCGAGGCGCATTGCCCGCCCCAGCCGACGACGTCCCGCGTCAGGAGATGGCGCACGGCGCCGGCCGACGGTCCCGGAAAGCGGCCGCCATTCAGGAACGCCGCCTTGTCGCCCGCGCGCTTGTCCCAATCGGTTCGCATCACGACCCAGGAGCCGGGCTCGATCGGCCCGTGCCGCGACTCCCAATCGCGCAGATGCGCCTCGGTGAGCAAGAACCCGGGATCCTCCTCGGCCTCTCGCGCGCAATCGACGACGCAGACCGGCGCCGCGAGCTTCTCGACGCCGAGCGTGTCGGTGAAGCCGTCCGCCAAGGCGCGGCCGCTGATCCAGGCCTGCGGCGCCTCGATATGCGTGCCGGAATGCTCGGCGAGCGCGAGCCAGTTCCAGGCGAAGAACGGGCCGTCGGCGTCGTATTCGCTGATTTTGTGGATCGCGACGTCGGACGGCTGGCGCGAGCCTTCCGGCGGAAAGCTCTGGAGCGGCGTCGACGGGCCGAGGACGCTCGTGCAGTCGACCACTTCCACCGCGCCGTCGAGGAGCAGCGTCGCCAGCCGGTCGAGCGTCGTCTGCGCGGGTCGGGCGTGCTCGGCTTCCATGGCGTCTCGGCGTCCTTCGATCGGGCGGCGCGGCGCGCCGGTCTCGCGCATGTCGCGCGGACCGCGCGCGGCTTGTCAATGCGCCTCGACGGAACCGCGTCCGCCGCGAGCGGATCGTTCATCCTAAGGCGTTTCGACGCGCGGCCGGCGCGGCGAGCGCCGATTAGCCCTTGCCAGCGGTCGAAGACCTGGCGACCTTCGCACCGGAGCGGCTTCATCATCGCGGCGCCGTCGATTGGACGGGGCGACATCAGCAGGAGAAGAGTGCATGCGCAGGACACTGTCGAAGGCGCTGGCGGTCGGGGCGTTGCTCGGCTTCGCTCAGGCGGCTGAGGCTCAGGATGTCAAAATCGGAATCCTGATGGACATCACCGGCCCGATCGCGAGCTTCATTCCGCCGCTCCAGAACGCGTCGGATCTCGCGATCACGCATGTCAACGAGCAGGGCGGGCTGCTCGGCGGCGACGTGATCGCGGTCTACGGCGACACCACCGGATCGTCCCAGGGCGCGGTCGACGCGGCCGGCAAGCTCGTCAATGTCGAGAACGTGCCGATCATCGTCGGCGCGCTGATGTCCGGCACCACCATCTCCGCCGCCGAAGCCGTCGCGATTCCGGGCGGCGTCGTGCAGATCTCGCCGACCGCCACCGCGCCGTCGATCACCGATCTCGCCGATGGCGACCTCGTCTTCCGGATCGTGCCGTCGGACAACTATCAGGGCGAGGTGCTGGCGCGGATGGTGCTGGCCGAGGGCATCGACAGCGTCGCCGTGACCTATGTGAACAACGACTACGGCGTCGGCATCGGCGAGACCTTCGTCGCCGCCTACACCGCCGCCGGCGGCGAGGTGACGTCGTCGGTGCGGCACGAGGAGAGCAAGGACAGCTACCGGGCCGAGCTCGCGACGCTCTACCAGTCGGGCGGCGAGGCGCTGGTCGTCATCGCCTATGCCGGCGATTCGGGCGCCAAGATCGTGCGCCAGTCGCTCGAAGCCGGCCTCTACGACCGGTTCATCGGCACGGACGGCCTTCGCGACGAGGCGCTGATCGCCGATGTCGGCGCCGAGCCGCTCGCGACCTCGTTCTTCTCCTCGCCGACCTCGCCGGCCGACAATCCGGCCCAGGCGTCGCTTCACGCGATGTTCGACGAGGCGTATGGCGAGGGCTCGGACAAGCCCTTCGTCGATCAGACCTATGACGCGACGTTCCTTGCGCTCCTCGCGATCGCGAAGGCCGGCTCGACCGACCGCGACGCGATGGCGGCGGCGCTGCGCGACGTCGCCTCGGCGCCGGGCGAGCAGATCGGCCCGGGCGAATGGGCGCGGGCGATGGAGCTGATCGCCGCGGGCGAGGACATCGACTACGAGGGCGCCGGCGGCTCCTACGAGTTCGACGCGAACGGCGACGTCGCCGGCGTGATCGGCAAGTTCGTCGTCGAGGGCGACGGCTACCGGCTGGTCGAGATCGTCGAATAGGCGGCGGCGCCGCGCCAGGCGCGGGCCTCGCCGCAAGCGCAGGCCCGCGCCGCACGCCTTCGCATCGCCGTCCAAAGCAGGATCGCCGGAGCGCTCGATGATCAGAGTCGAAGAGGTCGACGTCAGATTCGGCGCCTTCAAAGCGGTCGACGGCGTGAGCTTCGAGGTTCCGGCCGGCCAAATCACCGGGCTGATCGGGCCGAACGGCGCCGGCAAGACGACGATCTTCAACGCGATCGCCGGCCATCTGCCGGTCGCCGCCGGCCGCATCTATCTGCGCGACCGCGACATCACGCATCTGCCGCCGCATCGGCGCGCCGGCCTCGGCCTCGCGCGCACCTTTCAGATCCCGCACGAGTTCGCCCGGCTGACGGTGATCGAGAACCTGATGGCCGCGGCGGCGGCGCCGCTCGGCGAGAACATCTTCAACGTCGTCTTCCGCCGATCGGCCTACGGCGCCGAGGAGCGGCGGGTCTTCGAGGCGGCCTGCGAGGTGAGCGCGTTCCTCGAGATCGCCCATCTCGACGAGGAGAAGGCCGGCAACCTCTCGGGCGGCCAAAAGAAGCTGCTGGAGCTCGGCCGCGCGCTCATGCAGAAGCCGAGGATCGTGCTCCTCGACGAGATCGGCGCCGGCATCAACCGCACGCTCCTGGCCAAGATCGCCGAGAAGATCCGGCGGCTCAACGAGCGCGAGGGGCTGACCTTCTGCCTGATCGAGCACGATCTGGCCTATGTGAAGCGGCTCTGCCACGAGGCGATCGTGATGGTTCAGGGCCAGGTCCTCACCCGCGGCTCGGTGGCGGAGGTCCAGAACGACGAGCGCGTGATCGAGGCCTATTTCGGCGGCGGAAAATACGAAGCCGCGAGAGACGAGGCCGCCACGTGACCGCTCTCTTGACGGTCGAAGGCCTCACCGCCGGCTATGGCGGCGTCCCTGTGATCGAAGACGTCGACCTTTCCGTCGCCGAGCGCGAGATCGCCGTCATCATCGGTCCGAACGGCGCCGGCAAGTCGACGCTACTCAAAAGCGTCTTCGCCCTCACCAGCAAGAGCGCCGGCGTCGTGCGCTTCGGCGAGCGCGACATCACCGGCTCGAGGACGGCCGAGCTCGTGCCCATCGGCCTCTCCTGCGTCCCGCAGAGCCGCAACGTCTTCCCGACCCTTTCGGTGGCCGAGAATCTCGACGTCGGAACCTACGCCGCGCCGCCGCCCGACAAGGACGCCGCCCGCGAGCGCGTGCTCGAGATCTTCCCGGATCTCCGCGCCAAGCTCCGCCAGGCCGCGGGCGAGCTCTCGGGCGGCCAGCGCCAAATGGTGGCGATCGGCCGCGCGCTGATGAGCGACCCGAAGCTGCTCCTCCTCGACGAGCCGACCGCCGGCCTCTCGCCGGCCTATCTCGAGAAAATCTTCGATCTGCTGCTCGACATCCGCGAGAGCGGCGTGACCATCCTCATGGTCGAGCAGAACGCGCGGCAATCGCTGCGCATCGCCGATCGGGGCCACGTGCTCGCCGGCGGGCGCAACTTCGTCTCCGATCGCGGCGCGGCGCTGCTCGCCAATGACGAGGTGCGCCGGTCCTTCCTCGGCGGCGTCGCATGAACGACGCGGTCTTCTTCATCAATTTCTATCTCGTGCCCGGCCTGACGATCGGCTGCATCTACGCGCTCGGCGCGGTCGGGATCTCGATGATCTTCGGCATCCTGCGCTTCGCTCATTTCGCCCATGGCGACCTGATGACGATCGGCGGCTACGGCGTGCTGACCGCCATTTGGCTGCTGCCGCTCGATCCGCTGCTGCTGCTGCCCTTCGGGATCGCGCTCGCCGTCGTCTCGGCGCTCCTGGTCGACCGGCTCTTCTACAAGCCGCTGCGTCAGCTGCCGACGATCTACACCGTGATCTCGTCCTTCGGCGTCGCGCTGATCTTTCGCGCGCTGGCGCAGCTGGTCTGGAACTCGGAGAACCAGGTCTTCGTCTCCGGCATCCGCCCGCCGCTCGTGCTCTTCGACACCTTCCGCATCTCGGCGCTGCACGCCAAGGTCATCGTGATCACCGTCGCGATCGCGATCGCGCTTCATTTCTTCCTCAGCCGCTCGCAGCTCGGCCGATCGATGCGCGCGGTTTCCGACGAGCCCGAGCTCGCCGCGGTCGCCGGCCTCGATACGGACAAGATCATCCGCTGGGCCTGGATCATCGGCGCCGCGCTCGCCGCGGTCGCCGGCGTCTTCGCCGGGCTCAACACCAGCATGCATCCGAATCTGGGCTGGAACCTGCTATTGCCGATGTTCGCCGCCGCGATCCTCGGCGGAATCGGCAAGCCCATCGGCGCGATCGCCGGCGGGCTGATCATCGGCATCGCCGAGGAGTCGGCCACCTATCCCTGGATCAGTTCCGAGCCGCTGATCTCGCCCTCCTACAAGTCCGCCGTCGCCTTCTTCATCATGGTCGCGCTCCTGATCTTCTTGCCGCGCGGCCTCTTCAAGGGAAGGCTGCTCTGATGGAGCTGACGGGCCTATTCTACTATCTGGTCGGCGTGCTCATCGCCGGCGGCGTCTACGCCGTGCTCTGCCTCGCGCTCAACGTGCAATGGGGCATGGGCGGGCTCTTCAACGCCGGCATCGCCGGGTTCTTCGCCGTCGGCGCCTACGCCTCGGCGATCGTGACGACGGCGGCGAGCGAGGATCATCTCGGCGGCTTCGCCCTGCCCTTTCCCTTAGGCCTCGCGGCGGCGGCGCTCGTCTCCGGCGTCCTCGGCTGGGCGCTGGCGATGATCTGCGTGCGGCTCAAGAGCGACTATCTCGCCATGGCCTCGATCGGGATCGCCGAGATCCTGCGGCTCGTGATCAGCAACGAGGATTGGCTGACCAATGGCAGCCTCGGCGTCTCCAACATCCCGCGGCCCTTGGGCGGCGTCGTCTCGGGCCGAGAGTCCGACCTCGTCTATCTCGGCGTCGTCTGGGCCGTCGTGCTCGTCGTCTATCTCCTCTGCCAGCGGCTCTACGTAAGCCCTTGGGGCCGCGTTCTCCGAGCGATCCGCGACAACGAGCATTCCGCCCGCGCCGCCGGCAAGGACGTCGAGCATATCCGCCGCCAGACCTTCGCCATCGGCGCGGCGATCATGGGCGTCGGCGGCGCGCTCTCGGCGCACTATTTCAAGTTCCTCTCGCCGACCGCGACCGAGCCCTTGCTCGTCACCTTCCTCGTCTGGGTGATGCTGATGGCCGGCGGCTCCGGCAACAACCGCGGCGCGATCCTGGGCGGCGTCGCGATCTGGTTCATCTGGTCCGCGACCGAGATCTTCGCCAACCGCCTGCCGCCGGAATGGATCACGCGCTCGTCCTACATCCGCATGCTCTTGGTCGGGCTGCTCCTGCAATTCGTGCTGCAGCGCTACCGCGCCGGCCTCCTGCCCGAGCGCTCGCCCGAGCCGCCCTTCAAGCGCCCGGAGCGCCGCGCGCAACCGGAGACGTCCAATGACGATCCATAGCGAGGACCGGCCCGCCCTCCCCGAGGGCTACTTCCTCTACCACTCGATCGGCATGTATCCGAACAAGGAGGCGGAGCTGTCCGCCGCGATGGCCGAGTTCGCCCGCGTCTACGCCAAGCCGGACGACAAGCAATGGGGCTACATCCTCCGCAAGCGGCAGGATTTTCTCGACTATTGGCGGCATATTCTCGGCGCGCCGAAGGGCTCGCTCACCGCTTGCGACAGCGTCACCCAGGGCGCGCACTCGGTCGTCACCGGCCTGCCCGAGCGGTTTCTCAAGGGCAGACGCGTGCTCGTCGCCGCCGACTGTTTTCCTTCAGTCCACTTTCTCCTGGCGGGCCTGGCGCCGCGGCTCGGCTTCACGCTCGACACCGTGCCGAAGCGCGAAGGCGCGACCTGGGTCGAGGACGAGGATTTCCTCGCCGCCTGGGGCGCGGATGTCGGCCTGGCGCTCGTCACCTGGGTCACCTCGACCGCGTCCCACCGCTCCGACCTCGAGGCGCTCGTCGCCCATGGCCGCGCGATGGGCTCGATGATCGGCGTCGACATCACCCAGGCCGCCGGCCTCCTGCCCTTCGACGTCATGGCGCCGCGGATCGACTTCGCGGTCTCGACCAGCCTCAAATGGATGTGCGGCACGCCGGGCGCCGGCGTCCTCTATGTCGACAAGCCGCTCATCTCCGAGTTCGAGCCGGAGCTCCGCGGCTGGTTCTCGCAGAACAATCCGTTCTCCTGGGCGCTCGACCGGTTCGCCTACGCGCCGGACATCCGCCGTTTCGACAGCGGCACGCCCGCCTCCGTCGCCGCGATCGCCTCGCTGCCGGCGCTCAGATGGCACGCAGGCCAGGACCGCGACGCGATGGTCCGCCACAACCGCGCGCTCGTCGACCGGATCATCGATCACGCGGACGCGCTCGGCCTGCCGCTGCAAAGCCCGCGCGCGGCGGAGAAGCGCGGCGGCTCGATGATGCTGCGGATGCCGAGCAAGGCCGAGGCCGGCGCCGTGGTCGGCGCGCTCGGGATCGAAGGGATTTCCGTCGATTTTCGCGACAGCCTGATGCGGCTCTCGCCGGGCGTGCTCAGCCGGGCGGAGCTGGTCGACAAGGCTTTCGACATCGCTCGGAGCGTGATGGCGCGCCGCGGCTATCGTTTCGCCGGAAGGCGGCCGAAAGACGCATCGGCGCCGAAGGGCGTCGATGCGGCTCGGGTCCTCGCCGATCTCGCCCTCGATCTCGCGCGCGGCCGCGTAAGGATCGTCGACTGCACGGCGCCGCTCGGGCCGGAGACGCCGATCCTGCGCCTGCCGAAGGGCTTCGCCAAGGACACGCCGAAGGTCGCTTTCCGCACGGGCGCCGACGCCGCCGACGGCGCGCTCTTCGCCTGGCGCGAGCTCGTGCTCGGCGAGCATGCCGGCACCCATTTCGACGCGCCGCGTCACTGGCTCTCGGGCAAGGACTTTCCGGACGGCTATGCGGACACGCTCGACGTCCAGCGCCTCGTCGCGCCGGCCAACGTGATCGACTGCTCGGCCGACTGCGCCGCCGATCCCGACTTCCTGCTCACCGTCGATCGGGTGAAGGCGTGGGAAGCCGAGCATGGCGAGATCGGCCCGGGCGAATGGGTGCTGATGCGCTCGGACTGGGACAAGCGCTCACATGACGAGGAGCTCTTTCTCAACGACGATCCCGACCCGATGGAGGACGGCTCGCACAGCCCGGGCCCGACGGCCGAGTGCGTCGACTATCTGATCTCCAAAGGAATCGTCGGCTGGGGCAGCCAATGCGTCGGCACCGACGCGGGCATGGCCGGCAAGTTCAGCCCGCCCTATCCGGCGCACAACCATATCCACCGGGACAACTGCTTCGGGCTCGCCAGCCTCGCCAATCTCGATCGGCTGCCGCCGAAGGGCGCGATCCTCATCGCCGCGCCGCTCAAGATCGAGCGCGGCACCGGCAGCCCGATCCGCGCCCTGGCGCTCGTGCCGGGCGATGCGGACTGACGCCGCCGCGTTCTCGTCGGTCGTCCAAGCCTTCGAACCAGTCGAGCGCGAGCGCCGGTCCCGCCGTCAGGAGCGCCGCGATCGACGGAACGATCCGATGGCCGAGCCGAGCCGACGGCGGCGATTGTCTATTCGTCTCGGGTTCCGTAGGCAGGCGCGATGACGGATCCGATCGACATGCGCCGGCTGCTCGCCGACGCGGCGGCGCGCGCCGCGGACTATCTCGAGAGCCTGGACGCGCGGCCGGTCGCGCCTCGGCCGGCGGCGGTCGAGAGCCTGGCGCGGGCGCTCGACGAGAACCTGCCCGAGCGCGGGATCGCGCCGACCGACGTGCTCGAATTCGCGGACCGGCTCGGCTCGCCCGCCACGGTGGCGAGCGCCGGCGGACGGTATTTCGGCTTCGTCACCGGCGGCGCGCTGCCGGCGACGGCGGCGGTCAACGTCTTGGCCGGCGCCTGGGACCAGAACTGCTTCAGCTGGGTCAGCTCGCCGGCGATCGCGGCTTTCGAGGAAACCGCGCTGCGGTGGCTGAAGGAGGCGCTCGGACTCCCGGCGACCGCCGAAGGCGCCCTCGTCACCGGCGCGACGATGGCGAACCTCACCTGCCTGGCCGCCGCCCGCAACCGCGTGCTGCAGAGGGCCGGTTGGAACGTCGACAGCCAAGGGCTGTTCGGCGCGCCGGAGATCACGGTCGTCGTCGGCGAGGAGGCGCACGCGTCCCTCTTCAAGGCGTTGTCGATGCTGGGCATGGGGCGGGACCGCGTGCGCCGCGCGCCGTCGGACGATCAAGGGCGGATCATCGCGCGCGACCTGCCGCCGATCGACGGCCCGACGATCGTCTGCATCCAGGCCGGCAACGTGAACTCCGGCGCCTTCGATCCGGCCGAGCCGCTGATCGACTGGGCGCATGGCGGCGGCGCGTGGGCGCATGTCGACGGCGCCTTCGGCCTCTGGGCGCGCGCCTCGCCGACGCGTTCGGCGCTGGCGAAAGGCTTCGAGGCGGCCGATTCTTGGGCGCTCGACGCCCATAAATGGCTGAACACGCCCTATGATTCCGGCGTCGCCTTGGTCGCCGACGGAGCCGCCTTGGCCGAGGCGATGTCGGTCAGCGGCGCGTATCTCTTGGCGAGCGGCCGGCGCGACGCGATCAACCTGACGCCGGAAGCGTCGCGGCGCGCGCGGGCGATCGAGATCTGGGCGGCGCTCAAGTCGCTGGGACGTTCCGGGTTGTCGGCGCTCATCGACAGGAATTGCCGCCAGGCGCGCCGGCTCGCCGACGGTCTGCGTCACGCCGGCGTCGAGGTCTTGAACAACGTCGTTCTCAACCAGGTCGTCGTCGCGTTCGGAGACGAGCGCCGAACCGAACAGGTGATCGGCGCGATCCAAGCGGACGGCGAGTGCTGGTGCGGCGGCACCGTGTGGCGCGGTCGGGCGGCGATGCGGATCAGCGTGAGCTCGTGGGCGACGACGGACGAGGACGTCGAGCGCGCGTTGCGTTCTATCCTGAAGGCCCACGGGCGCGCGCTCGGCTGATCCGGCGCCGGCATTCGCAAGGGTCGCGCTCTTCGAGGCATGCGGATCGGCCGCCGACGGCGGCGCGTCGTCAAATCAGGGAGGCCGTCATGCAGAGGCCGCTCGAGGGCGTCCGGGTCCTCGACCTCACCAACGTCCTCGCCGGGCCGTTCTGCTGCCATCAGCTCGCGCATCTCGGCGCCGAGGTGATCAAGGTCGAAGCGCCCGGCCGCGGCGATCTCGCGCGACAGCTCGGCGCGGACGCGGCGCTCAACGACGCCGGCATGGGCGTCTCGTTCCTGGCGCAGAACGCCGGCAAGAAGTCGGTGACGCTCAATTTGAAACACGAGCGCGGCAAAGCTCTTCTGAAGCGCCTGGTCGAGACCGCCGACGTTCTGGTCGAGAATTTCCGGCCCGGCGTGATGGCGCGGCTCGGCCTCTCCTACGACGCGCTCGCGGCGGTCAATCCGCGCCTCGTCTACTGCGCGATCTCCGGCTTCGGCCAGGACGGACCCTGGGTCCATCGCCCGGCCTACGACCAGATCATCCAGGGCGCCTCGGGCGTGATGTCGATCACCGGCGACGCCGAGAGCGCGCCGCTCCGCGTCGGCTATCCGATCGCCGACACGATCGGCGGCATGACCGCGGCCTTCGCGATCTCGGCGGCGCTGAACGCGAAGAAGCGCGGCGCCTTCATCGACGTCTCGATGCTGGAGGCGGTGCTCGCGACCATGGGCTGGGTGATCTCGAACTATCTCATCGCCGGCGTGACGCCGACGCCGAACGGCAACGAGAACGTCACCTCGGCGCCGTCGGGCGCGTTCAAGGCCGGCGGCGGCCTCGTCAACATCGCCGCCAACAAGGACGAGCAATGGGCGCTCCTGGCGCGGCATATCGGTCGCGAGGACCTGCTCGCGCGGCCGGAATACGCGACGCGCGAGGATCGCAAGCGCAACCGCTTCGCGCTCAAGGCCGAGATCGAGACCGTGCTCGAGACGCGTCCGGCGCGCGACTGGGCGACGGAGCTCAACCGCATCGGCGTGCCCGCCGGCGCGGTGCTCGACGTTCCCGCGGCGCTCGCGGCGCCGCAGATCGCCGAGCGCGGCTTCCTCGCCACCTTCGAGGGCGCGCCCGGCGTCGGTCGCGACGTCGCCGTGGCCCGCACCGGCGTGAAGATCGACGGCGCGCCGCCGAGCGTGGAGACGCCGCCGCCGCTTCTCGGCCAGCATAATGACGAGATCTTCGGCGCGCTCGGGCTCTCGGCCGAGGAGATCGCCGCGCTCGCAAAGGAGGGCGCGATATGAGCGGTTCATCGAGCGACGTCTCGGATTGGTGGACGACGTCGATCATCGACATGGCGCCCGGCCAAATCCGCCTCCGCGGCCGGCCGATCGAAGAGCTGATCGGCGCCGTCAGCTTTCCGCAGATGATCTGGCTCCTTCTGCGCGGCGCGCTGCCGAGCGAGGGCGAGGCGCGTCTCCTGGAGGCGGCGCTCGTCGCGGCGGTCGATCACGGGCCGCAGGCGCCTTCCATCGCCGCGGCGCGCATGGCCGTCACCTGCGGGCTCGGGCTGAACGGCGCGATGGCCTCGGCGGTCAACATGCTGGACGACGTCCATGGCGGCGCCGGCGAGCAGGCGGTCGCGCTCTACGGCCGGATCGACGCGGCCGCGACGGGCGGCGAGGCGCTCGAGCGCGCGACCGAGCGGCTGATCGACGAGTGGACCACGGACCGGAGCGCCTTCGTTCCGGGCTTCGGCCATCGCTTCCACAAACCCGTGGATCCGCGCGCGCCGCGGCTCTTGGCGCTCGTCGACGACGCGGCCGCCTCCGGCGTCTGCGGCGGCCGCTTCGCCGCGATCGGCCGCGCGATCGAGGCCGCGCTCGCCGCGAAGAAAGGCAAGCCCGTGCCGATGAACATCGACGGCGCCACCGCGGTGATCTACGCCGAGCTCGGCTTCGCGCCGCCGCTGGCGCGCGGGCTCTTCTGCCTATCGCGGTCCGTCGGCGTCCTCGCCCACGCCTGGGAGCAGATGGGCCAGGGCGGCCGCAACAAAGGTCCGACGCCGCCGCGCTACCGCTGGACCTATGACGGGCCGAACCCGATCGACGCCGATCGAAAGAACGACGACAAGCTGTAGCCGCCCGAGACGGCGCGTCCTCGGGCCTGAGACGATCTCCAGCTCCAACGCCAAGTCGAGCGCGCCGCTTCGGAGCCGCCGCGCCGGACGACGCGAAAGAAATCACGCATCATCCGACACGCGTTGATCGAGACGACGCCGAGCGCCGCGCCGTTGGACGTTGTTGAGCAGCCGCCATTGACGCGAGACCGGCCGACCTGCAAGGCTCCGTCAACGGCCGCTAAGGGCCATGTCGAGCCTTGGCGCTCCTGGTTGCGACGGCTTGAGCGATTTCCGAGCCGGATCTTCTCGCTCGTCAGCCCGACGCCGTTCGCGGCGACCCTTCGGGACATGCCGAAAGGCGGCGACGCTCTCAGGGCGCTGCGGCGGCTTTAGGCGTTGTGGTCTTCGATCTGATCAATTGAAATGAATTGCCGGATCGCGCCGTCAGCAGGCCGAGCGCGACAAGACGGCGCCGCCCCGTGCGGGCAGGTCGGCCGAGGGGCGCAGCCGGGCGCGATCACCGAGCAGAGGGAGGACAGGGATGGGAAGCTGTGGACCGGGATACGCGTCGCCGTCCGAGGCGATGAGGGCGCCGCGTGAAGAGCTGCTCTATACGATCGCGATCTACACCGGCACGGGCGTTCAGAAGCCCGACTACCTCTGCACCATCGACGCTGATCCGAAGAGCGCGACCTATTCGCAAGTCATTCACCGGCTGGAGATGCCCGGCATCGGGGACGAGTTGCATCACATGGGCTGGAACGCCTGCTCGTCCTGCCACGACGACGCCTCGATGAGCCGTCGCTATCTGATCGTGCCGGGCGTGCGCTCGTCGAACCTGCATATCGTCGACACGATCGATCCCCGAGCGCCGAAGCTTCACAAAGTCATCGAGGGGAGCGAGATCAAGGCGAAGACCAACCTGTCCGCCCCCCATACGGTGCATTGCCTGGGCTCGGAGATCATCATCTCGATGCTCGGCGACGCCAAGGGCGAGGCGCCCGGCGGCTATCTCCATCTCGACAAGGACTTCAACATCATCGGCCGCTGGGAGTCCTCGATGGGCGACATCCCCTTCGGCTACGATTTCTGGTACCAGCCCCGCCATAACGTGATGGCCTCGAGCGAATGGGCGGCGCCGAACACGTTCATGCCGGGCTTCGACCTCGAGGAGGTCGGGCACCTGAAATACGGCCGCCGCATCCATCTCTGGGACTTCGAGAAAAAGGAGCCGAAGCAGACCTTCTACCTCGGCGAGGACGGGCTCATTCCGCTCGAAGTCCGCTTCCATCACGACCCGGATTCGACCCATGGCTTCTGCGGCGCCGCGCTCTCCGCCAATATCATTCACTGGTGGAAGGACGGCGACGAATGGAGATGGGAAAAGATCATCGATGTCGAGAACGAGCCGCATCCGGATTGGCCGATCCCGGTGCCGGGCGTGATCTCGGTCATCCTCCTCAGCATGGACGACCGGTTCCTCTATCTCTGCAATTGGCTGCACGGCGATATCCGCCAGTACAACATCGAGAATCCGCATAAGCCGGTCCTGACCGGCCAGGTCTGGATGGGCGGACTTCTGGGCCGTGCGCCCGAGGTCAACGGCGTCCGGGTCACCGGCGGCCCGCAGATGATCCAGCTCAGCCTCGACGGCCAGCGGCTCTACGTCACGACCAGCCTGTTCAGCACCTGGGACAACCAGTTCTATCCGGAGATCCGCACCAATGGCGGGTGCATGCTGATGGTCAACTGCGACACCGAGACGGGCGGAATGGAGATCGATCCGGACTTCGTCGTCGACTTCGGCAAAGAGCCGAACGGGCCGTCGCGCTGTCACGAGACCCGCTATCCCGGCGGCGACTGCACGAGCGACATTTGGCTATGAAGACCCGCACCGTCACGCTCGCCAACCGCGACGGCGCCCGCTACGAGGTCGACGCTCGGCGCCCGTTGCTCGACACGCTGCGCGAGCAGGGCGTGGATCTTCCCTACGGTTGCAAGTACGGCGGCTGCATCACCTGCGCCGCGAAACTGAGATCGGGCGAGATCGACCAGCGCCGGCAGGTCGCGCTCAACAACCGGCAACTCGCGAAGGGCTACGTGATCCTCTGCGTCGCCCGGCCGCTGACGGACGTCACGCTGGAGATCGGCGTCGACAGCCATGACGAGCTCTATCGCAACCCGTTTCTCGATCCGTTGGAGCCGCACGAGTTGAAGCCCGACATCGCGACATCGAGGGAGTCATAAGGCATGCCCGAAGCCGATATCGACCGCATCTACGACTACCCGCCCGGCTATCTCGCCGAGATCCTGCGGGAAACCCGGACCATCGCAATGGTCGGAGCGAGCGCGGACCGGACCAAGTTCAGCTACGGCGTGCTGCGAGTGCTGCACGAGACCGGCTACGAGATGCTGCCGGTGAACCCGAACCCCGAGGTGAAGGAGATCCGCGGCGTCAAGGTCTATCGTTCGCTCAAAGAGATCGACCGCCCCGTCGACATGGTCGAGGTGTTCCGCCCCAAGGAGGAACTCTACGCCGTCGCCGAGCAGGCCATCGAGATCGGCGCCAAGGTGCTGTGGGGGCAGATCGGCGTCTATGACGACGCAGCCGCAAAGTTGGCCGAGGGCGCGGGGCTCAAGGTCGTCATGAACCGCTGTCCCAAGATCGAGCTGTTCCGGCCGTTTTGGAAACCGAGGCTGGACCTCCCGATCTGAGAGCTTGTCGGTCGCCGGCGGCCTGGCGCGCCGGCCGGACGACGCTTCGCGGCGCTCTGGCGCTGCCGGGCCTCGTTCCGTCGTTTCCGTTCACGATTTGGGGCTTCAGGATCTCTATCCAGGGTGTCCGGGTCGGGAACGCTGTTCGTGACCTGCATCCCCTTGCGGATCGATCGCGGGCGTTCGGCGCAACACGACGTGTCGCGACTCCCGACAAATCAGTGGAAGAACCGCGGAATGAGCCGCGCCGTCTCTGAAGGAGGGAATTGCACATGCTTCTGTCTGACGACTTCGGCTTCGGCGCGCAGATCCGCAGATCCCCTTATTTCGACGCGACGGTCCGCTGGGGCGCCAAAGGCTTCTCCGTTTACAACCACATGTATATTCCGCGGGATTTCGGCGACCCGGAACAGAATTTCTGGAATCTCGTCAACGACGCGATCCTCTGCGACGTCGCGGTCGAGCGCCAGGTGGAGATCACCGGGCCGGACGCCGCCCGCTTCGTTCAGTATCTGACCCCGCGCGACATCTCGACGATGGCCGTCGGTCAATGCAAATACGCGCTCGTCACCAACGCCGACGGCGGGATCCTGAACGATCCGATCCTGCTCCGGCTCGGTGAGCGCCGCTTCTGGCTGTCGCTCGCCGACAGCGACATCCTGCTCTGGGCGCAGGGCGTCGCCGTACATTCGGGCATGGACGTCACGATCCGGGAGCCGGACGTGTCGCCGCTGCAGCTGCAGGGGCCGAAGTCGGGCGCGATCATGCGCACGCTCTTCGGCGAGAGCGTCATGGACCTGCGCTATTTCTGGCTGCGCGACGTGCGGCTGGATGGAATTCCGCTGATCGTTTCGCGCACCGGCTGGTCCGGCGAATTGGGATACGAACTCTATCTGCGGGACGGGTCGCGCGGCGACGAGTTGTGGGAGAGGATCATGGCGGCGGGCGAACCCTTCGGTCTCAAGCCCGGGCACACTTCTTCGATCCGCCGCATCGAAGCCGCCATGTTGTCCTATCACGCCGACGCGGACATCGACACCAATCCCTTCGAACTCGGGCTCGACCGGCTCGTCAACCTCGACATGGAGGCCGACTTCATCGGCAAAGCCGCGCTGCGCCGCATTCGCCGAGAAGGCGTCCGCCGTCGGCAGGTGGGGCTCGTGATCGACGGCCCGCCGTTGAAGGGGCCCAACACGACGTTCTGGCCCGTCAAGAAGGACGGGGCCGCCATAGGCAAGGTGACCTCCGCCGTCTATTCGCCCCGGCTCGACCAGAATATCGCATTGGCGATGATCTCGGCCGATCTCGCCGTCATCGGCAACGCGCTCGAGGTCGTCGCCAATTCCGAAACGGTCGGGGCCGCGATCGTCGAGCGGCCGTTCTACGACCCGAAGAAAAAGATCGCCGCCGCTTGAGCGCCGCCGCCGGAATCGGCGGCGCGTCCTGATGGCGCATCGCGCGAGATCCGCGCGCTCGTTCTTTCCGACGAAATCGTATTGATGCGTATTGACATGAGAGCGCGTCCGAACCCTTCGGAGCCGCCTTGCTCCGGCTTGATCGTCGGCTCGAGCCGCAGTCCTGCCGGCCTCCGGCCGGCTGGCGACCGACCCGCCCCGGGGCGGCCGCCGCTCCGCTCCAGCGTTTCGGCTCCGAACGGTTCGAATGCGCCCTAGTCGATGCCGAGGGCGGCGCGCCAGCGGCGCAGGAAGCGCTCGCGCTTATGCTGATCCAAGCCGACGAGCAGGATCGGCGAGAGCCGCAAGGGGCGCAGCGACGTCGTCGCGCCGTCGAAAACGAGCCGATCCTCGGCGCCGCCGCCGGTGACGTCGAAGATCAGATACGCCTCTTCGAGCGCGGCCCGCCCCTCCGGCGACAACAGATAGTCGATGAAACGGCCCGCCGCCGCGCTCTCGCGCGCATGCCGCGGGATCAGCACGGCGCGGCTCAGGATCAAGGTGTAGTCGCTCGGCGCGACGACGACGATGCTCGGATCCTCCTCCGCCCGGGCGAGCGCATAGGGGCCGAGCACGTTGTAGGCGACGAGATAGCGCCCGGTCGCCACGCCGTCGACGAGATCGCTCGAGCAGCAGGCGGTCTCGACGCCCGCGCGGCCGAAGGCCTCCAAGAGGCTCCCGAAGGTCGTCGCCTGCTGGGAGTCGGCGACGGCGAGCATATAGCCGAGCCCCGAGGCTTCGATATCGTAGGTCGCGATCCTGCCGGCGTAGCGGGTGTCGGCCGGCCGCAGCAGATCGAGCAGGTCGAAGCGCGAGCGCGGCGCTTCATCGGGCGGCACCAGATCGCGATTGTAGATGATCACCGCCGGCTCGCTGGTCACGCCGAAGACCTCGTCGCGCCAGCGCGCGCTCGCCGACAACGCCGCGGTCGCCTCGGATCGGTAGGTGAGCGCGCAGCCGTCATTGACGAGCTTCACCTGCAGATCGATCGCGGAGGAGATGACGAGATCGGCCGCCGCGGCGCCGTCGCGACAGGCCTCGGCCGTCGCCTCGTAGAGATCGTTCGACGCCCATTGCTCGTACTCGACGCGCAGTCCCGGCGTTGCGGCGACGAAGCCTTCGAGCGCCGGCGCGAACACCGGAATGTCGGTCGTTCCGCGCACGACGAGCGCGACGGGCGCGGCGTCCGGGCCGAAGCTCTTCACCGCCTCTGGCGTCTGGCCGCCGGCCGGCGACGCGAGCGCCAGACAGGCCGCCGCCAATGCAAAGCGCCGCTTCAAGAGCCCGCCTTCTTCGCCGACGCCAAGACGATCGCCGCCTCGAAGGCGCCGTCCGACGTCCTGGCGAATCGCAGCTTGCCGCCATGCGCCGCCGCGACGGCGCGCACGATCGACAGGCCGAAGCCCGCGCTTTCGGACGAAACTCCTCGGTCTCTGGCCGGCCGCGCGGCCGCGTCGCGCCAAAGATGCTGCGGGACGCCCTCGCCGCGATCGCGGACACCCATCCACGCGCTGCCGCCCTCCTGGCCGACGACGACGCTGACGGGCGCCGCGCCATGGCGAAAGGCGTTGACGACCAGATTCTTGACCGCCTCGACCAGCGAAAGAGAGTCGGCGACGCACGGGACGGGCTCTTCGGGAAGCTCGAGCCGAAGCTCGGCTTTCGCCGCCAAGATCTGGTGGTCGCTCTCGTTCACCGCTTCGATCGCGACCGCGCGCAGATCGATCCGCTCATGCGGCGACGCGTCGGCGCGGTGGATGACGAGCGCGTAGCTGAGGAGCTGATCGGTCAGCCGGCTGAGCTTGACCAAACGCTCATGGATCCAGACCACCTGCGCGCGCTGGCGCTCGGGCGCTTCTTCGTCGGCCGCGAGCTCGGCCTGGGCGCGCAGGGCGGCGATGGGCGTGCGCAGCTGATGCGACGCGTCGCCGATCATCCGGCGCATCACGGTGACCTGACGGTCGATCCGCGCCATGAACCGGTTGAGCGTTCCGACCAGGCTCGAGACTTCGCGCGGCGCCGTGATGTCGATCCGGCTCAAGTCCTCCGGCGCGCGCGCGGCGAGAACGCGCTCGATCCGCCGAAGCGGCCCGAGCGCCGAGCGCGCCGCGAAGATCGCGAGCGCCGACATGACGAGCCCCGCCAGCCCGGCGGCGATCAACGCGCGCTCGGTGATCGCGCGCGCCATCGCGTCCCGAGCGATCATCGTTTGCCCGACGATGATCGTGACCTCGCCGCGAAATCCCCGCTCCGCGAAAGGGCGCCGCACCGCGGCCAAGCGCACGACGTCGTCGCCGAAGCGCCCGAAATAGAGCAGGTCGCGGTCCTGCGGCGGCGCCGCTTCCGCATAGCCGGTCAGGAGCCGCCCGTCCGGCGCGTAGACCGCATAGACGATGCGGTCTTCCGGCGCCAAGGCGAGCAGCTCGAACGCGGATCTCGGGATGTCGACGAGAACCTCTCCGCGCTCGAGCTCGATCGAGCCCGCGATGTCGTTGGCCGCGCCGAGCAGGAGCCGATCGAACGACTCCTCGGCCGCGTTTCGGCCGAACGCGAAGGCGGCCACCGCCACGGCGACGCCGCCGACCAGGAAGGTCACGATCATGGCGACGGCGATCCGCGCCGTCAGCGAATGAGCGCCTCGGCTGGCGTCAGCCTTGGTCGACAAGCTGGTAACCGAGGCCGCGCAGGGTCTTGATCGAGACCGAGCTTGCGCTCAACTTGCGCCGCAGCCGCGCGATGTAGATCTCGATGGCGTTTATGCCGACCTCTTCTTCATTGAAGCAAAACATCCGATCGTGGATTTTCTCTTTCGAAACCACACGCCCGCGATTCGTCAGCAAGATCTCGAAAAGGCTCATCTCGCGCCGCGTCAGCGTCAGGGCTTCTCCGCGCACGGCGACGGCCGGCCCGACCGGATCGAACCGCACGTCGCCGAACTCGAGGATCGGCGCGCAATTCTCGCTCGAACGCCGCGCGATCGCGCGGACGCGCGCCTGCACTTCGCGCAGGTCGAAGGGCTTCACCACATAGTCGTCGGCGCCGTCGTCGAGCGCCGCGATGCGCTCGTCGACCTCGGCGCGCGCCGTCAAGATCAGCGCCGGCGTGCGCTTGCCATTGGCGCGCAGCTTCGGAAGCAGGTCGGTGCCGTCGCCGTCGGGCAGCTCGATGTCGAGGATCACGACGTCGTAGTCGGACACGGCGAGCATGTCGCGCGCGTCGGCGACGCTGGCCGCGTGGTCGACGGCGTCGCCGCGCCTTGCGAAGCTGATCACGATGGCGTCGGCGACGTCCTGCGCGTCTTCGACGAGAAGCAACCGCATTCGTCCCTGTCCCTTCGGCGACGTTGCGCGCGCCGTTGGGCGACGAGCCTAGAGGCATTCCGCGCGCCAGCCAAGGCGAGGGCGCTCCGGACGGCGAATTGCGCCTTCGGGCGAACGATGACAGGTTCGTGAAAGGATTTGCGTCTAGGTCTGACGCTGTCCGATCCGAGTCGCCGCAAGAGCGGCTCCAAGAAGTAGGACGAAGATCCGCGCGTCCACTTGACCTTTGTCCGGCGACGCGCGACGGCAAGAGTCTCCGAGCGCAAGGGCTCGGACAAAACGAACGCGATCGGGAGGATCGAATGAAACAGCTTCAACGCGGCCTCGCGGCCGCGGCGCTCGCCGTGAGCGCCGTCGCCGCCGGCGGCTTCGCCTCGCCGGCCTCCGCCGAGGAATGCATCGCCCCTGCGAACCCGGGCGGCGGCTGGGACTTCACCTGCCGCACGATCGGCCAGATCATGTACGAGATCGGCGTCGTCTCCGATCCGATCCAGGTGACGAACATGGCCGGCGGCGGCGGCGGCTTGGCCTACACTCATGTCGTCAACGAGCGCGGAACCGACGAAGATCTGATCGTCGCGGCGTCCTCGGCGACGGCGACGCGACTCGCGCAAAACGCCTATGCCGGACACACGCCGGACGAAGTGCGGTTCCTCGGCGCGATCGGCGCGGATCCGGGCGTCATCGTCGTCGCGGCGGACTCGCCCTATCAGTCGCTCACCGACCTTCTCGACGCGGTGCAGGCGAACCCGGCCTCGATCACTTTCGCCGGCGGCTCCGCGGCGGGCGGCTTCGATCATCTCAAAGTGCTGATGGCGCTGGCGCGCGTCGGCTACACCGACATCGCGTCGGTGAAGTATGTCGGCCTCGACGGCGGCGCCGACGCGATCACGCAGACGATCGGCGGCTTCACCCAAGCGATGACCGGCGACATGTCGGAGGTTGTCGGCTTCCTTCAGAGCGGCGACATCCGCGTGCTGGCCGTCTTCACCGAAGAGCGCGTGCCGGGCTTCGAGGACATCCCGACCGCGCGCGAGCAGGGCGTCGACGTCATCGCGGTGAACTGGCGCGGCCTTTACGTGCCGGGCGAGATCTCGGACGAGGCCTATCAGCGCTGGGTGGACGCGCTGCAGCAGGTCGCCGACTCGGAGGAGTGGGCCGAGGCCATGGTGGCGAACGGTCTGGCGCCGTTCACGCTCGTCGGTCCGGAGTTCGAGGACTATCTCGCCGGCGTGATCGGCGAGATCCAAACGATGTCGCGCGATCTCGGCGTCATCCAATAACATGAGCGACCGCGTCTTCGGCCTGATCCTATTCGGCGTCGCCGGCTTCTTCATCTACACGGCGACGCAGATTCAGACGAGCCTCTTGTCCGACCCGGTCGGGCCGAAGATGTTCCCCATCATTGTCGGCTCGGTGGCGATCGTCGCCGCCATCGTCGTCATGGCCTTTCCGGACGACGAGCCGGATTGGCCGCGCCCCAGGAGCCTCGGCGTCATCGCGATCGCCATCGTCGTGCTCGGCCTCTACGCCTATTCGGTGAACCCGGCCGGCTTCCTCGTTCCGACCGCCATCGCGTCCGGAGCGATCAGCTACTTGATCGCGCCGAAGCCCGCTCAGGCCGTGCTCGCCGGCCTCGGCGTCGCGATCGTTCTCTTCTTCGTCTTCAAATTCGCCCTCGGCCTCAGCCTCCGCGGATTCCCGCGCGAGTGGGCGGAGCTCAATGGCGGGATCGACGACATCGGTCGCTTCTTTCGCGACGTGTTCTCGGATCGCGAGCGATGACGCGCCGCGCTGACCACGAACGGAGCCGCTGAATGGAAACGCTGTCGCTCCTGGCCGACGGCTTCTCGGTCGCGCTGACCTGGCAGAATCTCGGTCTCGCGATGCTCGGCTGCATGCTCGGCACGATCATCGGCGCGCTGCCCGGCCTCGGCCCGTCGAACGGCGTCGCCATCCTGATCCCGCTCGTCGTCTCCTTCGGCCTCGACGCCACCGCCGCCCTGGTGCTGCTGACCAGCGTCTATTACGGCGCGATGTATGGCGGGCGGATCTCCTCGATCCTGCTCAATATTCCCGGCGACGAGCCGGCCTTGATGACGACGCTCGACGGCTATCCGATGGCCAAGCAAGGCAAGGCGGCCGAGGCGCTGGTGCTTTCGGGCGTCGCGTCCTTCGTCGGCGCCTTCCTGGCGACGATCGGCCTCATCATCCTCGCGCCGGTGCTGGCGCGCGTCGCCTATCTCTTCGGGCCGGCCGAGTATTTCGCGCTCTACATGCTCGCCTTCTGCACGCTCGGCGGCGTCGCCGCCGGCAACCAGGCGAAGTCGGTGATCGCCGCCTGCATCGGCCTCTCGGTCGGCATGATCGGGCTCGACAACTTCTCCGGCCTGCCGCGGCTCACCTTCGGCGAGATCCATCTCAATGACGGCGTCGACTTCATCGTGCCGCTCGTCGGCATGTTCGCGGTGGCGGAGGTGTTCTTCTTCATCGAGAGCCACGGCCGCGACTCGGCGGTCGGCGTCAAGCTCGGCAAGCTGCTGATCCCGTGGCGCGACATGCTGCGCACGCTGCCAACGATGCTGCGCTCGACCGTCATCGGCTTCTTCGCCGGCGTGCTGCCGGGCGCGGGCGCCTCTCTCGGCAGTTTCTTGAGCTACATGTCCGAGAAGTCGCTCGCCAAGGACAGCGAGAAGTTCGGCACGGGCGATCCGCGCGGCGTCGCCGCGCCCGAGTCCGGCAACAACGCGGCGGCGGGCGGCGCCCTCGTGCCGATGCTGACGCTCGGCGTGCCCGGCTCCGGCACCACCGCGGTGCTCTTGGCGCTCCTGGTGACGCTCGACATCACGCCCGGCCCGACGCTCTTCACCGAAAAGGCCGACGTCGTCTGGGGCCTGATCGCGGCGCTCGTCCTCGCCAACGTCATGCTCTTGATCTTGAACGTGCCGATGGTGCGGATCTTCGTCTACATCCTCGCGGTGCCGCCCTGGGTGCTGTTGCCGGGCGTGACCATGGTCTCCTTCGCCGGCATCTACTCGCTCTCGGGCAGCACCTTCGACTTGTTCTTCATGATCGGCTTCGGCGTCCTCGGCTACGTGCTCCGAAAACTCGGCGTGCCGCTCGTGCCGATCATCCTCGGCATTCTGCTCGGCAAGCTGATGGAGGACAGTCTGCGCCGCGCGATGATCCTCGCCGACGGCGTCTACGAGTATCCGATCCTGTTCCTCTTCTCCTCGCCGGTGGCGATCGGGCTCTGGATCGCGGCGTTCCTCGGCTTCATCGCGCCGATGTTCCTGCGCCGGTTCCTGAAGCCGCCGGCGCAGCCGCATGCGAGCGCCTGACGCGGCCGACGCGGCGGCGATCGCTGGCGCGCCGGCGCCGAGTTCGATAGGGTTCGCGAACGGACGTGCAGGGAGGCGAGCCGCGCGATGAGCGATCAGAAACGGACGATGGCGGCCGACGCCGTCAAAGTGTTGGTGCCGAGCGGCGTGCTCGGCCTCGGCTTCGACGCCGACGCGCTCGCGCGCGGGATCGCGGCGGAGCCCGACGTCATCGTGATCGACGGCGGCTCGACCGATAGCGGCCCGTTCTATCTCGGCGCCGGCGAGTCGAAATACGCCCGCGCCGCGACCAAGGCCGAATGGCGCGCGCTCCTCGCCGCCCGCGCCGAGGCCGGCGTTCCGCTCGTCATCGGATCGGCCGGCACCTGCGGCGTCGACGCGATGGTCGACTGGATGGTCGAGATCACCGAAGAGATCGCGGCGGAGCGCGGCGAACGGCTCCGCGTCGCGACGGTGAAGTCGTCGCAGGACCCGGAGCGGACCGCGACGGCGTGGTCGTCGGGCCTCGTCGATCCGCTCGCCGGCGGACCGGAGATCGACGACGAGACCTTGCGCGGCTGCGCCAACATCGTCGCGCTCGCCGGCGCCGAGCATATCCAGGGCGCGCTCGAGACGGGCGCCGACGTGATCATCGCCGGCCGCGCGACCGACACGGCGAGCGTCGCGGCGCTGCCGATCCTCAAGGGCATGCATGACGGCGCCGCCTGGCACGCGGCCAAGATCGCCGAATGCGGCGCGCTCTGCTCGACCCATCCGACGAGCGGCGTCATCATGGTCAGCGTCGACCGCGAGGGCTTCACGGTCGAGCCGATGCGCGCCTCGGCGCGCTGCACGCCGCATTCGGTCTCGGCGCATATGCTCTATGAGAACAGCGATCCCTTCGTGCTCTACGAGCCCGGCGGCCGGCTCGACGTGACCAACGCCCGCTACGCGGCGCTCGACAAGCGGCGCGTGCGCGTCACCGGCTCGGAGTGGATCGCGTCGACGCCCTATCGCGTGAAATTGGAGGCGTCGCGGATCGCCGGCTTTCAGACCACCATCCTCGCGATCCTGCGCGAGCGGCGCTATGTCGAGAACGCGCGGGAATGGGCCGACAAGCTCCATGCGTTCCTCGTCGGCGAGATCGGAACGCGGATGGGCCTCGCGCCCGAGGACTACACGCTCGAGTTCCGGCTGATCGGCGTCGACGCGACGCTCGGCGCGCTCGAGAACCGCGCCGGCTCGCCGGTCGAGGTCGGCGTTCTCGGGCTGGCGACCGCCGCGACGCAGGATCAGGCGGACGAGATCGCCAAGCTGATCAACCCCTGGGTGCTGCACTATCCCTTGACCGAAGACGAAGAGCTGCCGACCTTCGCCTTCCCCTTCTCGCCCGCCCACTCGCCGCGCGGCGCGCTCTACGAGTTCGCGCTCCACCACACGCTGGCGATGCGCGATCCGTGGGACGCGTTCCGGCTCGAGACCTTCGAGATCGGATCGGGAAGCGCCGCTCATGCCGCCGAGTAAGGGCTCGAAGAGCGGACGTCCGGTCGGCGAGATCGCGGCGAAGGTCCGTTCGAAGAACGCCGGTCCGTTCTGGGTCAGCGTCGACGTCTTCTGCGGCGACGCCGAGACCTATGACGGGCTGCGAGAGCGGCTGACGACGGCGCGCGCTTCGGAGCTCTTCAAGCGCCCTGTCGAGGAGATGAAGCGCTTCGAGATCGACGATCTCAAGGTGCTGAAATTCAGCTTTCCGCGCCCGGCGATCCAGGGCGACCGCTTCGATCGCGACATGCACGGCGCCCAGTTCGCGACGCTGCTCGAAGAGCTCCGGATCGACTGGCCGGCGGCGCGCAAGCCCTCGTCGCCGCAGAAGCGCGCGCCGCGCGCGCGGGCCTAGACGCGAGCCGGGTCGGCCTCGGCGTCCCTCGATTCGCCACGGAACGACCAGAATTTGATTTGATGGTCGCCTTGATCCCAATATATGCGTACTGTGCCTAGAAGCTGAGGCTGCTCGCAGGGAAAGGATCCGCACGGTATGACGACCGCCCCTCGCAGAGCGCGAAGGATGGCCGCGTGCGCTGCGGCGCTCGCTCTCGGGACGGCGGGCTGCTCGCATTTCGGACCCGACGAGGAAGCGGCGTTCGACGACGAGCCGAGCGGCTTCGAGCAGTTCGTCGACGCGCTCAACCCGTTCCCGAGCCCGATCGTCTACGAGATCGTCTTCGAAGGTCTCGACGGCGCGCCCGAGCTTCAGCCGATTCTCGAGCGCGCGTCCGAGATCGTCGCGCGCCAGCGCAGGGACGCGCCCGAGGAGATCGTGCTGCGCCGACGCGCGGCCGCGGACGTCGATCGGCTCGTGCGGGCTCTGCGCTCGGAGGGCTATTTCGAGGCCGAGGCGGAGTCGCGGATCTCGCAAGGCGAGGAGCTTCCGACCGTCGTCTTCAGCGTCTCTCTCGGCCGGCGCTTCACGATCGAGGCGCATGAGATCGTCGCCGAGGACGGCGACGGCGCGCCGCTCCAGCTCGCCGACTACGCGCTCGCCGAGGGGTCGCCGGCCGTGAGCGGCTTCATCCTCGCCGCCGAAGAGCGCGCGGTCGCCGCTCTGCAGGCGTCGGGGCGCGCCTACGCCGCCGTCGCCTCGCGCGACGCCGTCGCCGATCTCGAGGCGGGAACGCTCCGGGTCGAGAGCCGGCTCAGGATCGGGCCGATGGTGCGCATCGGGGCCGTCGAGATCGAGGGCGCGGACAGCGTCGAGGAGGACTATGTCCGCGGCTTCGTCGGCGAGCTCGTCGGCCAGCCGGCCTCGCCGGCCGCGCTCGCCGAACGCGAGCGGGCGCTGCGCGCGACCGGCCTCTTCCGCGCGGTTCGGGTCTCCTTGCCGGAGGAGCCGCCGGCGGCGGACGGTCCGCAGCCGGTGACGATCGCCGTCGACGAGGCCGCGCATCGCACCATCGGCGCGGGTCTGCGCTACGACACTGCCGACGGCCCGGGCGCGCGCGCCTTTTGGGAGCACCGCAACCTCCTCGGCCGCGCCGAGACCTTCCGGATCGAGATCGTCGCCGCGTTCGCCGAGCAGGGCGTCGAGATCACCTTCCGAAAGCCGCGCTTCCTGGCGCCTCAGCGCGCGCTTCTGGCCGCGATCGCGGCCGAGCGCGAGACCAACGACGCCTATGAGCGCATCGGCCTCGCCGGCTCGATCGGCCTCGAAGAGCAGTTCTCAGAGGAGGTCGTCGGCGTCGCGCGGATCGTGGTCGAGATCTCGGAGATCGACGATGACGGCGACCAAGAGACGAGCCTTCTCGTCGGCCTGCCGCTCTCGCTCCGGATCGACGAGGCGAACGATCCGATCGATCCGACCGGCGGCTATCGGGTGCGGCTCACGACCGCGCCCTATGTCGGCGAGTTCGGCGAGAGCGCGGTCGCCTTCCTCTCCAACGAAGCGGCGGTCGCGACATATTACGCGCTCGACGCCGAAGGCGACGTCGTCGCCGCCGGCCGCGCGCGCGTCGCCGTGATCGCCGGATCGTCGCTCGAGGACGTGCCGAGCAACTATCGCCTCTATGGCGGCGGCGGCGGCTCGGTCCGCGCTTTCGCGACGCGCCGGGTCGGCCCGCTCGACGACGACGGCGATCCGACCGGCGGCCTGACCGCGGCGGATCTCGGCCTCGAGCTGCGCTTCCGCGTCTCCGACGAGATCAGCCTCGCGCCGTTCTTCGACGTCGGCTTCGTCAACGCCGACGCGTTCGACTTCGACGCCGCCGACCTGCAGGCCGGCCCCGGCCTCGGCGTGCGGCTGCTCAGTCCCATCGGCGTGGTGCGCGGCGACATCGCCACGCCGATCGACCCGCGCGAAGACGACCAGCTCATCCAAGTCTACATCAGCATCGGACAAGAGTTTTGACCACGCTTCTCCGCTCCGCGCTCGTCCGGCTCGCGCTCCTCGCCTGCCTCTGCGTCGCCGCGCTCGCCGGCCCGACGCGGGCGCAGGAGCTGCCCGAGGAGATCGACCTTTCCGAAGAAGGGACGTGGGCGCAGCTCCTGCGCTTCGGCGTGCGCCAGCTCGACGCGCCGGGCGAGTTCGAGATCGAGCTCGGCTTCATCTCCTCGGGCGACGACGATTCCGTCCGGATCGAGAGCCTCGCCATCCGCGACAGCGAGGGCGTGTGGCTCGAGGCGACCGGGCTCGAGATCGACTGGGACTCGGGCGCCGCCTTTCTCGGCGACCTCGAGTTCAACCGGATCAGCATCGAGAAGCTCGCGATCCTGCGGCCGCCGGTCGGGCGCGGCGATCCGCCGTCGCGCGACGATCCCGAGGCCGGGCTGGAGGCCGAATGGCCGCGAACGCCGGTCAATGTCGAGATCAGATCCTTCGAGATCCGGGAGATCGATCTCGCGCCGCCGCTGCTCGGCGAGCGGATTCTCGGCCGGATGTCCGGCCTCTTCCGCGATGTCGGCGACGAGCAGAGCGTCCGCCTGGAGATCGAGCGGACCAATGACGAGAGGATCAGCTTCGTCTTCGACAGCTATCTCGACTCCGACGACGACGTGATCGCGATCCAGATCTCGGCGCAGGAAGAGACCGGCGGCCTGATCGGCCGGAGCCTCGGCGCGCCGTCCGACTCCGCGCTCGACCTCTCGATCGACCTGCAGGGCTCGTCGCAGGAGCTCGGCTTTTCCGCCCGCGCGGTCGCGTCCGACACGCTGGCGGTTCAGATCTCGGGCGTCGCGCGCTGGCGGGACGCCTTCTCGATCGAGGCGACGGGCGTGGCGCGGGTCGGCCGGCTCGCCGGACCGGAGCTCCGCGCGGCGATCGGCGAGGAGGCTCGGCTCTCGCTCGCCGTCTTGGAGACGCCGGACGGCGCCTTCCGCGTCGACGCGTTCGAGCTCGACAGCCGCGCGCTCGTCATCTCCGCCGCCGGCGCCGTCGACCCGGAGGCGGATACGATCTCCCTCGACGCGGCGATCGGGTCGCCCGATCCGGCGGCGCTGGCCGGCGTTCTCGGCCTCGAGGCGATCGGCCGGCTCGAAGGGCGGGCGCGGGCGTCCGGTCGGCTCTCGTCGCCGGAGGCCGCCTTCGACTTCGTGATCGAGGGGCTCCGCGACGGGTTCGGCGCGATCGAGAGCGCCTCGGTCCGGGCGACGCTGGCGCCAGAGGGCGAGACGACGACGCTCGAGATCGACGCGCGTCTCGCCGGTGCGGCTTTCGCGGACCCGGATCTGGCGGCGCTGCTCGGCGCGTCGCCGTCGCTGACGGCGCGCGGGCGCTACGATCCGGAGGAGATGACGGCGCGGCTCGACGCGTTCGCGCTCTCGGGCGCCGTCTTCAGCGCGACGGGCGACGCCGTCCTCGCGCTCGACGGTCCGACGCTCGACGCGGATCTCGCGGTCGTTCTCGCCGACGCCGCGCCGTTTCTCGGGCTCGTCGGCGTCGAGGGCGGCGGACGCGGCGAAGTTCGGCTCGAGGTCGAGGGCGCGACGCTCGAGACGGTGGCGCGCGCGTCGCTCAGCGGCCGTCTGGAGGCGCTCGGCTTCGAGGATCCGACGCTCGCGGAGCTTCTCGGCGATCGGATCGAGCTGGCGGTCGTTCTCGAGGACGCCGGCGACGCGGGCGTCCGTGTGACCGAAGGCCGGATCGAGACCGCGGTCGCCGCCTTCATGATCAGCGGAACGGTCGCGCCGCAAACGGACGCGGTCGATCTCAGCCTGGTCGGCGACCTTACCGATCCGGGCGCGATCAACCGGGCGTTTCCGTCCGTCTCGGTCGGCGCCTTCGGCTTCGAGCTCGGCGTCGAGGGCGTTCTCTCGGCGCCGACGGTGACGCTGATGGCGCGCCTCGCCGCGCTCGAGACGGCCGCGTTCGCGGCGGACGAGGCGCGGCTCGACGCCAGCGCCGAGCTGCGCCGCGACGAGCGCACGCCCTTCAGGATCGCGCTGACCACGCGCGGCGCGACGAGCCCGATCGCCGAGCTCGACGCCGTTCTCGGCGACGCGCCCAGCTTCGAGGCGGAAGGCGAATACGACCGCGCGCTCGGGCGGCTGCGGCTCGATCGGGCGACGCTCGTCGCCGCCGGCGCGACCGCGAGCCTCTCGGGAACGATCGGCGCGGACGCCTTCGGCGAGGATCGCGTCGATCTCGCCTACAGCGTCGAGGCGCCCGATCTGAGCCTGGTCGGGCCGGTCGCCGGCGCCGCGCGGCTCGACGGCACGCTCGCCGGCGCGTCGGCGTCGCCGCGGCTCGACGGACGGCTTGAGAGCGCGCGGCTCGATGTCGGCGGGCTGTCGATCGCCGAGGCGCGGCTCGACTACGCGATCGACGATCTCGGCGCCGAGGCGCCGATCGCGCGCCTCGAACTCGCGGCGCTCCTCGACGGCGCGCCGCTGGCCTTCGCGGCCGAGGCCGCGCTCGGCGGCGAGATCGCGCTCCGGAACGTCGCGGCCGAATTCCTCGGCGCGACGATCGAGGGCGAGGCGGAGCTGCCGCCCGGCGGCGGCGGCCTCGTCGGCGCGTTCCGCCTCGATGCGCCCGATCTCGCGGCCTTCGCCGACTACGCCGGCCTCGCGCTCTCCGGCGACGCGCGCGGAACGCTGCGGCTCACCGCCGACGGCGGCTCGTCCGTTCAGGGACTCCTCGTCGAGATCGAGGGCGACAGCCTCGGCGTCGAGGGCGTGAGCGCGGGCGCCTGGCGCCTGGCGCTCGGCGGGCCGCTGACCGCGCTCGATTTCGACGTCGCCGCTTCGGGCGTCGCCTTCGGGCCGATCGAGCAGGCGACGTTCGAGCTCGCGGGCCGCGCGGATCTCGGCGGCGCTCCGTCGCGGATTTCGGTCAGCCGGCTGCGGCTCGAGAACGCCGACATCCTGGTCGACGCCGCCGAACCGGTTTCGATCTCCATCGGCGCGGCGACGACCTCCGTCGACGCGCCGGCGATCACCGCCCAGGCGAAGCGCCGCGGCGCGGAAGGCCGCATCGCCCTCGCCTTGGCGATCCGGGCCGGCGGCCTCACCGGATCCCTGACCGTCGACGCCTTCCCGCTCGCCTTCCTCGACGCGCTCGGCGTCGCGTCGATCGAGCGCGGCCTTCTCTCCGGCGAGGCCGAGATCGCGCCCGGCGAGGGCTCGGCGCGGTTCCGCATCGACGGCGCCGCGCCCGCTCTCACCGCCGGCGCGCCTTTCGACGCCGATCTCGCCGTCGACTGGCGGAGCCGCGTTCTCGACGCCTCGCTGACGGTCGAGATCGGCGACGGCGCGCCGCTCGTCGCGACAGCCCAGCTGCCGCTCCTCGCCTCGGCGCTGCCGAGCGTCGACGAGAACCGCCCCTTCTCGGCCGCGCTCCGCTGGTCCGGCCGCGCCGAGGACCTCTTCGAGCTCATGCCCCTCGACGGCCAGGTCCTCGAAGGCGCGCTCGCGATCGATCTCGCCGCCGACGGCGCGATCGCCGAGCCGTCCTTCTCCGGCGTCGCCGCGCTCACCGACGGCCGCTACATCGCCGTCGACGCCGGCTTCGCGCTCGCCGATCTCGACCTCTCGCTCACCGCCGACGGTCGAGAGCTCGCCGTCGACGGACGCGCCAGCGACGGCGGCGCGGGAACCGTCGCCTTTTCCGGCGACGTCGACCCGTTCTCGGCCGCGACCGACATCGCGATCACCGTGCGCTCGGCGCGCCTTATCCGCCGCGACGATCTCACGCTCATGGCGAGCGGCGACGTCGCGATCGTTCTCGGCGGCGTCGCGCCGCGCATCGCCGGCGCCGTCGAGATCGAGATGGCCGAGGCGCGGCTGATCGCGAGCGGCGTCGAGGAGCCGCCGCTCATCGACTACCGCATCGCCGGCGTCGAGCCGGCGGAGAGCGCGGCGCCGTCGGACGCGACGCCGATCGCGCTCGATCTGCGCATCTCGGGTCCGCGCCGGCTCTTCGCCCGCGGACGCGGCCTCGACAGCGAATGGGGCGGCGAGCTGCGGATCGGCGGCACGGTCGACGCGCCCGAGATCATCGGACAGATCGAGGCGCGGCGCGGCGAGTTCTCGCTCGCCGGCGCGCCCTTCCGGCTCGCGCGCGGCCTCGTCACCTTCCGAGGGACGCCCAATCCGCTCGTCGAGATCCGCTTCGAGCTCCAACGCAACGGGATCGAGGGGGCGATCGAGGTCGACGGCCCGGCGGACGACCTCGAGATCACGCTGAGCTCGGCTCCCGAGCTGCCGGACGAGGAGGTGCTGCCGCGTCTGATCTTCGGCCAGGAGCCGAGCCAGCTCTCGCCGATCGAGGCGGCGCAGCTCGCTGCAGGCCTGTCGACGCTGCTGCGCGGCGACGAGAGCGCCGTCGACGTCGCGCGGCGGCTGATCGGCGCCGATCGGCTCACCGTCGGCGAAGGCGCGGCCGGCGACCCGGTGGTCGGCGTCGGCCGCTATGTGAGCGAGGGCGTCTATGTGGAAGGCCGCTCGGGCGTCGAGCCCTCGGACCGCTCGGTCGCGGTCGAGATCGAGGTCGCGCCCAATGTCGAGCTCGAAAGCGAGCTCGGCGCCGAAGGCAATGTCGGCGTCGGCGTGCAATGGAAGCTCGACTATTAGAGCGGGATATATACAGGAAACGCCGATGACGCCGTCATCCCGGGATGACGCCGTCATCCCGGAAAGCCGCAGGCTCTTATCCGGGATCCGGGGCCGGTTCGCCGCACGCTCAGCCCCTTGGCCCTGGATCCCGGCTCTGCGCGCTCGGCGCTCGGCCGGGACGACGAGATCCCCGGCCCGTCTCCGCTGCGCGAGGCGCTGCGCCATGGCGGCGCAACCCTCGATCGTCGCGCAACCCGAGGCGGGCCGGCGCGCCTACGCGGCGAACATGCGGACTAGGCGCCCCAGCGAAGGGCGGCGGTATGCACCGGCGCGTCCCAGAGCGCCTTCATCTCGTCGTCGAGCTTGGTCAGCGTGATCGAGCAGCCGGCCATGTCGAGCGAGGTGCAGTAGTTGCCGACCAGCGACCGCGCGATCTTGAGGCCGCGCTTCTCGACCATCCGCGCCGCCGCGTCGTACATGCCGTAGAGCTCGAGGAGCGGCGTGCCGCCCATGCCGTTGATGAGGAGCAGCACCTCTTGGCCGGCGGGCGGCTGGATCGAGGCCGCGATCGCCGCGACGATCTCCTCGGCGATCGCGTCGGCGGCCATCATCGGCACGCGCTTGCGGCCGGGCTCGCCATGGATGCCGACGCCCATCTCGATCTGGTCTTCGGGCAGATCGAAGGTCGGCTTGCCCGCGGCCGGCACGGTGCAGCTGGTGAGCGCCACGCCCATGGTTCCGGAGGCGGCGTTGATCCGGTCGCCGAGCGCCTTGCAGGCGGCGAGATCCGCGCCTTGCTCGGCCGCCGCGCCGACCATCTTCTCGACGACCACCGTCGCCGCGACGCCGCGGCGGCCCTGGCTGTGCAGCGAGCTCTCCACCGCGACGTCGTCATTGGTGAGCACGGTCTCGATGGTCAGATCGCACATCTCGCCGGCCATCTCGAAATTCATCACGTCGCCGGAATAGTTCTTGACGATGAACAGCACGCCGGCGCCGCCGTTCACCGCCTCGGCGGCGGCGATCATCTGGTTCGGCGTCGGCGAGGTGAAGATCTGGCCCGGACAGGCGGCGTCGAGCATGCCGCGCCCGACGAAGCCGGCGTGGAGCGGCTCATGGCCGGAGCCGCCGCCCGAGACGAGCGCGACCTTGCCCTGGCGTCCGCCGCCTTTGCGCGTCACGAACACATGCTCGAAATTCGCCTCGACGATGTCGGCATGCGCGAGCGCGAAACCGCGCAGCGCCTCCGTCAGCACGTCGTCGACCTGGTTCATCAGCTTCTTCATCGTCTCGCTCCCTTTTCGGACGTTTCGTCTCTCGCGGTCGGCGCCGTCTTCCGCCCGCTGGCGCGCCGCGCCAGCGCGATGACCCGGTCGGCGAACTCCGTGATCAGCGCCTCCACCTCGGCGCGGTCTTCCGGGCTCTCGAATTCCGGGATCGGAATGCGCAGCACATGCTCCTCGACCGAGGCGAGCTCCTCGATCGCGCCGGCCTGGGCGGGATGCGCCTCGGCGTAGAGCGAGAGGAAGCGCTGCTGCTCCTGCTCGGAGAGGCGGCAGACGCGCAGGAAGGCCGGAATGTGCTGCGCCGGCAGCGGCACGCGATAGGCCGGATTGGTGATCTGAGAGATGAAGCTCTTATGCGTGCCGAAGGCCTCGGCGAGCTTCTGCCGCGTGCCCGACGGCCGCCGCTCGATGATCGAGCGCAGCTCCGCCTTATAGGCCGCGACCGCCGCGTCGACGCCTTCGCCCGTTTTCGATGCCTCGTCCGACGCCATGCCGCCCGCCTCAAGACTTGAACTGTTCGGCGGTTTCGCAGACGCGGCCGAGATCGGCGCCGCCGGCCGCCTCGGTCGCGGCCATGACCGAGCCCTCGACGATCGGCGCGTCGCAGATCCGGATATGCGGCGCCATCGCCGCCGGCAGGAGCTCGATCGCCATCTCCGCGTTGCTCTCGGCGCTGCCGAGATCGACAAGCACCGCGACGCCCTTCGGCGAGTAGACGCTTTCGATCGCGCGCATGATCGCGCCGACATCGGTGCCGAGCCCGCCCTCGACATTGCCGCCGCACGCCGCGACTTGGACCGCCTGGCCGACCATCTGCCGCACCATCGCCGCCGCGCCGTTGGCGACCTCGGGCGACTGCGAGACGATGACGACGGAGACGGCCGACAACCCGACGCGGCGCGGCGACTTGCCCTCGATCGCGTCGCAGACCGAGCGGATGAGCACGTTCGCCGAGGCCGCGCCCGGATCGAGATGGCCGATCGATCGCTCGCCGAGATAGGAGGCGCGGCCGGTGAGCGCGCGCATGTCGCGGGTCGCCGCCAGCCCGTCCTCGGCCGCCCGGCGCAGCGCGTCGAGCGCCGGCGCGAGCTCGCTCGACCGCTCGAGCGCCGCGGTCGCCGGCGCCAGCACGTCGATCAGCGTCTTGGCGCCCGGCGCGGCCTTGCCGCGCTGCTCGACCGCCTCGAGGCCGATCTTCATCAACCGCGCCGCCTCGGCCACCGTCTTCGGCGGCTCGGCGAAGGCGTTGCCGATCGCCATCAGGAACGAGCCGTAGAGCGGCCCGGAGGCGCCGCCGACGCGCATCACGATCGTGGTGCCGGCCCGCCGCGCCGCCTCGCCGAAGGGCAGCGAAGCGAGCTCGTCGCGCTCCTCGTAGAGCGCCTCGAGCCCGCGGCGCATATTGTGGCCGTGATCGCCGTCGCCGATCGGCTGATCGAGCGCGCTCAGCTCGTCGACATTCGCCGCGATCGCGTCATGCGCCGCCTCGATCAACGCTCGGACGAGCGTCGCCCGATCCGTCGAAGCGCTCATCGCCTGCGGCTCCTCACCGCCTCGCAGACGGTGCGGATGATCACGGCGCAGGATTTCGAGCCCGGATCGATATGGCCGACGGCGCGCTCGCCGAGAAAGGCGGCTCGGCCCTTCTCCGCCCGCATGTCCTTCGTCGCCAGCATGCCCTTCTCCGCGATCTGCGGGATCTCGTCGAGGATCCGCGCGGTCGGCGCGCCCGAGGCCGCGAGCGCGGTGAGCGCGTCGGCGACCGGCACCAGCACGTCGAGCATCGTCTTCATGCCGACATCGGCCTTGCCGCGCTTCTTGATCGCCTCGGCGCCGCTCGTCGCCATCGCCGCGACGATCTTCGGATCGAGCGGCCCGTCGGCGCCCGGCGTCTTCGCCATCTCGAGGAAGTAGCTGGCGATCAACGGCCCGGACGCGCCGCCGATCGTCATCACCAGCTTCTTGGCGATCGCCTTGAAGATCTCGTCCGGCGTCATCTCGGCGAGCTCGGCGCGCATCGCCACCAGCGTCTCCGAGCCGCGCTTCATATTGTGATAGTGATCGCCGTCGCCGATCGCGCGATCGAGCCCTTCGATCTCGTCCTCATGGCGAACGATCGCCGCCGCGACCGCGTCGACGCAGTCGAGGATCAGCTCCGAGTCGGACGCGCCGCGCGTCCCTCCGCCCGTCGCGATCGGCGTCGGATCGTCCATACGTCGTCCCTCCGGATCGAAGAAAAGCTCGGCGCCCGGCCGCGCCGAGACGCGCACCTCCTCGCCCTCCCGCAGCGCCGTTCGCGCGCCGAGCAACGCATGGACGAGAACGCCGCCGACGTCGATCACCGCTACGGTCTCGACGCCGAGCCGCTCGATCGCGAGCGCCTTGCCGGCGACGCCCGTTCCGTTGAAGAGCACGTCCTCGGGACGCACGCCCATCGTCGCCGCGCCCTCGGGCGCGCCGTTCCGCCCGAGCGCGCCGACGTCGAGGAGGTTGATCTGCGGGCTGCCGAGCCGCTGCGCCGCGTAGGTGTCGGCCGGCGCGCCGTAGACGACGCGCGGCGTGTCGAGCTGGGCGAGCCGCCCGTCGTTCAGGATCCCGATCCGGTCGGCCAGCGTCATCGCCTCGAGCTGGTCGTGCGTGACATAGACGATGGTCGCGCCGAGATCCTCCTGGATGCGCTTCAGCTCGACGCGGAGATCCTCGCGCAGCTTGGCGTCGAGCGACGAGAGCGGCTCGTCCATCAGGAACAGCTTCGGCTCGCGCACCAGCGCCCGGCCGATCGAGACGCGCTGCATCTCGCCGCCCGAGAGCTCGGTCGACCGATTGGAAAGCTTGCTCTCGATGCGCAGGAGCTCGGCGATCTCCTCGACGCGCTTTCTGACCTCGTCCTCCGAGCGCCGGCGGCCCGGCGCGCGGAGCGGAAAGGCGAGATTGTCGAAGACGGAATAATGCGGATAGAGCGAATATTGCTGGAAGACGAAGGCGACATCGCGCTCGGCCGGCGAGAGCTTGTTGACCGCGTGGCCGGCGATCTCGACGACGCCCGCCTCCGGCGTCTCGAGCCCGGCGAGGAGGCGCAAGGTCGTGGTCTTGCCGGCGCCGGTCGGCCCGAGCAGCACGACGC
>CAZPTD010000002.1:0-43335 GCA_964588915.1 uncultured Neomegalonema sp.
CAGTGACCCCAGCGATGTGAACACTGTGCTCTACCAACTGAGCTAACCGCCCCTGCGCAGCGCAGGCGTGAACAGCTACGCGCGGACGCGGCTCGCGTCAAGATTGAGCCGCGTCCGCCGGACGCCGACGCGGGCGCGCCTATTGCCGGCTGCAGTTGGTCTCGGTCACCGCGTCGCGCAGGACGAGGGTCGAGGCGTCGAGCGACACGATCTGCGACGCGCCGGCGCCGGCGAGGCTCGACGCGACGTCGGGCGGCAGATCCGAGGGCGGGATCGCCTGGCCGTTATACGAGAACGACAAGAGCTCGACGCTGGTGAAGTTCTCCATCAGCATGTCGCCGGAGATGGACCAGGTTCCGACGCCGCCGATCGTCGCCTCGACCGTGCCTTCCGGCGCAACCACCGTCAGCGTGCCGTAGACCTGCGAGGCGCCGCCTTGCTGGAAGGTGTAGTCGAACGCGCCGGCGCCCGTCGCCGGGCCTTCCGAATAGGCGGTGCTGCAGGCCCAGGTGCCGACGAGCAGCGCCTCGTTGGCCGCGGCGACGCCGGCGCTGGCGACGATCGCCGCGCCCGCCAGCGCGGCTGCTTTGAGTGATGCGAAACGACGGGACATCTTTCCCCTCCGCTTTGTTGTGCGCTCGAATCCGAGCGACTGCGTCTCCGTTCGGGGTCGAACGAAATCTCGGCCGCTCCGGGCGAAGCGACCCGTCGAGAGCTGCCGCGCTTCGCGGCGATTTCAAGGCGGCGATAAGGGTTTCCGCAGTCCGAGCGCCATCCGAGTCGCTACGGCCGCAGCGCCGCGTAGAGCTCGGCGTCGACCAGCGCCTCGCCGATCTTGACGCCGCGGCGCATCAAGCCCTCGCGCTCGAAGCCGCATTTCTCGAGCACGCGGCGCGACGCGGCGTTATGCGGCTCGACGGTCGCCTGGACGCGCACGCAGCGCGTGCCGCCGAAAAGCGAGGCGACCGTCGCCGAGACGGCGCGCGTCGCCACGCCCTGATTGCGCAGGCGCTCGTCGACGCAATAGCCGACTTGATAGAGCTCGGGCGCGCCGAGATTGACGACGTAGAGGACGCCGACCGGCCGTTCCTCGAGCCGCATCATCAGGATCCAGCTCGTCGAGTTGTGCCGCTCGCGGACATAGCGCTCCCAGTCCCGATCGTCGCCGTCGGCCGGCAGGCCGGTCAGCCGCCGCACCGAGGGCTGCTCCGAGAGCGCGCGCAGATAGGCGAGATCGGTCCGCTCATAGGGCCGCATCTCGAGCCGCGGCTCCGGGACCGCGGACCGCGCCGCCTGGGCGGCGGTCACGGCGCGAATTTGAAGGTGAGCGCCGCCGGATAGAAGGCGAAGCGGCCGGCGATCGCCCGCGCCTCCGGGATCGGCGCCTCGTAGGACCAGCACGCCTTCTCGACGAGGACGTCGCCGCGCTGGTCGAGCAGGTCGTAATGCGTCGCCTCGCCCTTGAGCGGACAGCGCGTCCGCTCCTCGCGCTCGCGGTAGCGGCCGCGGACGTCGGCGCGCGGGAAGTAGTAGGTCGGCGCGTAGAACCGCTTCCCGACCTCCGAGAGACGCAGCGCGTCGCGGCTCTCGGCGACGAGCAGCACCTCGTAATAGACGCTGAGCCGCTCGGCGACCGGGTCGAGCGCCATGAAGTGACGCGGCTCCTCATGATTGTGAATCGCGTCCTCGACCAGCGTGATCTCGGAATGCGCCATCGTCTTCTCCTTCATGGCCTCGGCCGCGGCGCCGGCAGCATCCGCTCCAGAAGCGGCGGCAGCTCATTGAAATGGCCGATCTCGGCCTCGGGCGCCAGCTCGGAGACCGGGCGCGGCCAGTAGCCGAAGCGCACGAGCACCGCCGGCACGCCGGCGTTCCGCGCCGCCAGCCGATCCGTCTCGGTGTCGCCGATCATCACCGAGCGCGTCGGGTCGCCGCCGGCGCGCGCGATGGTCTCGAGCAGATGCCGCGGATCGGGCTTGCGCACCGGCAGCGTGTCGGCGCCGAGCACGGCGACGAAGCGATCGAGGAGGCCCATGCGCTCGAGGAAGAGGAGCGCCAGGCGCTCCGGCTTGTTGGTGCAGACCGCGAAGCGCCAGTCCGCCGCCGCGAGCGCGTCGAGCGCCGCCTCGAGCCCAGGAAACAAGCGGCTTTGCTCGGTGATGCGCGCTTCGTAGTAGCCGAGATACGGGCCGAAGCGCGCGTCGACGCCTTCCTCGTCGATCGGCCTGCCCGCCGCCTCGAAGCCGTGGCGCAAGAGCGCCTTGCCGCCGCGGCCCGCCGTCGAGCGCGCGGTCTCGACGGCCGCCGTCGGCAGACCTTCGGAGCGCAGCACGGCGTTGAGCGCGCCGATGAGATCCGGCGCCGTATCGGCCATGGTGCCGTCCAAATCGAACACCGCCAAGCGTTCGGCCATTCCCGCTCTCCTTCTCGACCCGCCCGTTCCCGCGCGACGTATTCGCCGTGATCACGCGGTCGCCCCAACGAACCGTCGCAATCTTCGGCAATAATTTCTGAAGCGCGCTCCCTTGAGCACGGTTAGGCGATCAGTATCAAGCAGCAGCGACGACGCGGCGCTCCGTCTTGCGCGCCGCCCTCGCGAAGCGCGGAGGAGGACGCAACGCCATGACTACGACATTCGACGCGGAAGAGGAGCCGGGCGGCGGCCGGGCGGCCGCCTTCGTCGTCCTCGGCGCCGGCAAGGGCACGCGGATGAAATCCGATCTGCCGAAGGTGCTGCATCCGGTCGCCGGCCTGCCGATGCTCGGCCATGTGATCCGCGTCGCCGCGACACGGACGCCGGAGCGGCTGGCGGTCGTGGTCGGGCATGAGGCGGAGCGCGTTCGCGAGACGGTCGAGAAGCTCAGCCCCGGCGCGGCGACGCCGCTGCAGGAGCCGCAGCTCGGCACGGCGCACGCGGTCCAGCAGGCGCGGGCGGCGCTGCAGGGCTTCGAGGGCGACGTTTTCGTCCTCTACGGCGACACGCCGCTCATCCGGCCGGAGACGTTGGCGCGCATGGCCGCTTCGCGCCAAGAGGGCGCGGGCGTCGTCGTGCTCGGCTTCGAGGCGGCGGATCCGACCGGCTACGGCCGGCTGGTCCGCAGCGCCGATCGCGGGCTCGCGCGGATCGTCGAGCACAAGGACGCGACCGCCGAGGAGCGCGCGGTCACGCTCTGCAACTCCGGCGTGATGTGCGTCGACGGCGCCCGGCTCTTCGGCTGGCTCGACCGCGTCGGGAACGACAACGCCAAGGGCGAATACTATCTCACCGACATCGTCGCTTTGGCGCGGGCCGACGGCGTCTTCTGCGCGATCGTTGAGGGCGAGGAGGAGGAGGTGCTCGGCGTCAACAGCCGGGTCGAGCTCGCGCAGGCGGAAGCGGCGTTCCAGCGCCGCGCGCGCGAGGCGGCGATGCGCGAGGGCGCGACCTTGACGGCGCCCGAGACCGTCTTCTTCGCCCATGACACCAGGCTCGGCAGAGACGTCGAGATCGGCCCCAACGTCGTCTTCGGCCCCGGCGTCGTCGTCGAGGATCGGGTCGAGATCCGCGCCTTTTCGCATCTCGAGGGCGCCCATGTCGCCTCCGGCGCTCAGATCGGGCCGTTCGCGCGGCTGCGGCCGGGCGCCGAGATCGGCATGGGCGCGCGGGTCGGCAATTTCGTCGAGGTGAAGAACACCGTCTTCGGCGAGGGCGCCAAGGCGAACCATCTCTCCTATATCGGCGACGCCTCGATCGGCGCCGGCGCCAATATCGGCGCCGGGACGATCACCTGCAACTACGACGGGTATCTGAAGCATCGCACCGAGATCGGCGACGGCGCCTTCATCGGCTCGAACACGGCTCTCGTCGCGCCGGTCTCGGTCGGGCCGCAGGCGATCGTCGCCGCGGGATCGACGATCACCGACGACGTCGAGGGCGACGCGCTCGGCCTCGGGCGGGCGCGGCAGGTGGTGCGGCCCGGCCTCGGCGCGCGCATCCGCGCGAGCCTCGCCGAAGCCAAGGCCGCCCGAAAGGCGGCGGAGGCCGCGACGCCGCCGAAGGACGGCGCCGACCAAGGTTGAGTCTGTCGCAATCGATCGCGTATTTGGCGTCTGACGACCGGGCGGGCCGTTTCGGCGCACCGCTTGCTTCAACCGCCTCGCGGCGCGGCGCGCTCGAGCGCGGACGCGCGCCGACGCTGATGTTCCGCGGCGCCTGCGCCGCCGAAGTCGTCCGAAACGCCGCCGCGACGCCGGCGGCGAGAAGAGGGAAGAGTGGCATGTGCGGCATCATTGGGATCGTCGGCGGCGAGGAAGCGGCGCCGATGATGATGGAGGCGCTGAGGCGCCTCGAATATCGCGGCTATGACAGCGCCGGCGTCGCCACGCTGCGCGACGGCCAGCTCGAGCGCCGCCGCGCCGTCGGCAAGCTCTCGGCCCTCGCCGAGGAGCTCGAGAAGAACCCGATCAAGGGCTCGGTCGGCATCGGCCACACACGCTGGGCGACCCATGGCGCGCCGACGATCCAGAACGCGCATCCGCACGCCACCGACCGGGCGATGGTCGTCCACAACGGCATCATCGAGAACTACAAGGAGCTCCGCGCCGAGCTCGAGGCGGACGGCTTCGAGTTTCAGACCGAGACCGACACCGAGACGATCGTCGTGCTGCTGAGCAGCCATCTCGCGCAGGGGATGTCGCCCTTCGACGCGGCCGACGCGACCTTGAAGCGGCTGCGCGGCGCCTTCGCGCTCTGCATGATCTTCCGCAACACCGACGATCTCGTCATCTGCGCCCGCCGCGGCTCGCCGCTCGCGATCGGCTTCGGCGACCGCTCGATGTATATCGGCTCGGACGCGCTGGCGCTCGCGCCCTTCACCAACCGGGTCTGCTATCTCGAGGAGGGCGACTGGGCGTCGGTGACGCGCAACGGCGCCCAGATCTTCGACGACGAGGGCCGGCTCGCGAACCGGCAGGTCTCCGAGATCCCGGTCACGGCCAGCCTCGTCGACAAGGGCGAGTACCGGCACTTCATGGCCAAGGAGATTCACGAGCAACCGGTGGTGCTCGAAAACCTGCTCTCGGCGTATCTCTCGGCCGACGGCGAGCGCTTCGTCGCGCCGGTCGACGATCTCGACTTCGCCGAACTCGACCGCATGGCGATCGTCGCCTGCGGCACCGCCCATTACGCCGGCGCGGTGTCGAAATACTGGTTCGAGGGCCTGGCGAACTTTCCGTGCGATGTCGACATCGCCTCCGAATACCGCTACCGCCGGCCGCCGCTCGGCAAGAACGGCGCGGCGCTCTTCGTCTCGCAATCGGGCGAGACCGCCGACACGCTCGCGGCGCTGCGGCACTGCCGCGACGCGGAGCAGCGGATCCTGTCGGTGGTGAACGTCGCGACCTCGACCATCGCCCGCGAATCCGACGCGCCGCTGCCGACCTTGGCCGGCCCGGAGATCGGCGTCGCCTCGACCAAGGCGTTCACCTGTCAGCTGACGGTGCTGGCGTCGCTGGCGACGATCGCGGCGCGCCAGCGCGGCGTGATTCAGCCGGCGCGCGAGGCGGAGATCGCCCGCGAGATGGCGCGGCTGCCGGAGCTGATGCGCCTGGCGCTGAAGCTCGAAGGCGCGATCGCCGAGGCGGCGGCCGATCTCTCGAAGTATCACGACGTGCTCTATCTCGGCCGCGGCGCGATGTATCCGCTGGCGCTCGAAGGCGCGCTGAAGCTCAAGGAGATCAGCTACATGCACGCCGAGGGCTATGCGAGCGGCGAGCTCAAGCACGGCCCGATCGCGCTCATCTCCGAGGACGTGCCGGTGGTCGTGCTGGCGCCGCGGGACGAGCTCTTCGAGAAGACGGTGTCGAACATGGAGGAGGTGATGGCGCGCGGCGGCCGGATCATCCTGATCTCCGACGCGGCCGGCGTAGCCGAGGCCGGCGACGGCGCGTGGAAGACGATCACGATGCCCGAGGGCGACCCGCTGCTGGCGCCGATCCTCTACGCGGTCCCGATCCAGCTCCTGGCCTATCACGGCGCGGTGGTCAAAGGCACGGATGTCGACCAGCCGCGCAACCTCGCGAAGTCGGTGACGGTGGAGTAGCGCGTCGCCGCCGCCTGGCGCGACGTTCGCGGCGAGACGGCGGCGGGCGCGCCTCGCCCGCCCGCGTCAGTATCTCCGCAGGCCGACGAGCCGGCACTCCACCGCGGTCGTCTGCGGCGCTTGCGGATCGACGACGAGCGTCAGGTTGTCGCCTTGCGGCGCGACCTGGACGTAGAAGGACCCGCCGCGCGTCAAGTCCGTGAACTCCGCATAGCCGGCCTCGCCGGTGAAGGCGTAGGCCGCGGTCTGCGTGCTCAAGAGGCCGCCATAGAAGGTCCGCGAGCCCGGCGTCATGATCACGCCCCAGACATAGGTGGCGCGCCAGCCGCCCGGCGGCTCGGTCAGCCCGTAGATCTCGACCGAGGCCACGAGCTCGCCCGGCGCGCCGCCGACGTCGCAGCGATAGCCGAGATCGATGCGCGTCACCTGCGCCTCGGCCGCGCCATGGGACGCGAGCGCGGCGACGAAAGCCGCGACCGCGCCCGCGAGCCGGGACGTCAACCATGTCTTCGAAAGAAACGCCATGTCGCGCCGTCGCCTGAAACGCCGTCGGGCGAAGCTTTCCGCACGGACCGGCGAAAGTAAAGCGCTCCGGGCGCCGTCCTGAGGAGCGGGCGTCGCGCTGAGCGGCCCGCTCCTCAGGACGGCGCGTCCTTCGTCGCGAGCCGCCACGCTCATCCTTTTCGCGTCACCACCGTCAGGAACGTTCGGAACAGGATTGCGGCGTCCGTCGACAGCCAACGCCACCAGTTGCCCAAACGCGCCGCGTAGGCGTGATCGTAGGCGACCTTCATCGCCGGATTCTCCGCCGCCTCTTCGTAGCTCTGGCTCACCTGCGCCAGTCCGGTCAGCCCGGGCCGCAAGCCGTGCGTGCGCTCGATGAAGAACGGAACGTCGCACTCGAAGCCGCGGTTGAAGGCGGGCCGTTCCGGGCGCGGGCCGATGAAGGACATGTCGCCGCGCAAGATGTTGACGAACTGCGGCAGCTCGTCGAGACGCGTCGGACGCAGGATCCTGCCCGCCAGCGTGATGCGCGAATCGCCCTTGATCGCCAGCCGCGCGCCGCGCGCCTCGGCGTCGATATCCATCGTCCGAAACTTGTAGACCCAGAAGATTTCGGTCCGATCCCGGCGCGCGCGGCCGACCCGCATCTGGCTGTAGAAGATCGGTCCCCTCGAGGTCAGCTTGATCGCCGCGGCGATGAAAGGGAAGAGAACGGCGAGCACGACAAGGCCGGCGAGCGACACCGAGACGTCCACGAAGCGCTTGCTGATGTGGACGGAGGTCGGGATGTAGTCGGACGGATCGGCGCCGTCGGGCGCGGACATCGTGTAGCCCGCATGGATCGCCGCGACGTCGACATCGGCGGGGTTCGCGACCTGCAGCACCGTCTCGCCCGGAATGGAGAACCCCTCGGCCCACACGATGACCTCGCCTTCGGGCACGATCGATTTGCGCGCCGCCGCGCTCCAAGCCGGCGGACGGCCGACGAAGAGATACCTGGTCGCGCCGAGAAACGACGCCGCGGCGCCTTCCGCCAAGTATCCGAGCGCCGCGATCGGACCGCGCGTCGCCAAGCCCGGAACGAGCGCCGCGGCCGCGGCGACCAGCGCGCCGACGAGAAAGGCCGCGAAGCCGGCCTGAAAGAGCGCATAACCTTGAAACGCCATGTATCCGGCGCCGATCGCGGCGAAGAACAGCGCATAGATCGCCAGCGGACGCAGCCCCTTGCCGGACAGGAACAGCCATGCGAGCCAGCCTTTGCGGACGTCGCGCAGCTCCGACATCTTGACGAGCTGCTGCATGTTGCCGGCGCCGATGCGGACGCGGCGCCAAAACTCTTGGCCTGGCGCGGTCTTCTCGAGCTCGAGCGCGATGATCTCGGGATCGTAGACGCCGCGCGCGCCGGCGCCGACGATGCGCATCGGCAGGATGAAGTCGTCGTTGATGGTCTCTTGCGGCAGCGGCGTCCAAAGCAGGCGCCGGAAGAGATAGAACGCGCCGCTGGCGCCGATCGGCGCGGCGAGCGTCGCCTCGTCCGCCTTCACGCCGCTCTGGCTGTCGCGGAAGATCGCCTCGCCGGCGACGCCGGCCTCGCGCAGGCGGTAGGAGCCGGCGACGACGCCGACATTCGGGTCGGCGAAATGGGCGGCCGCGCGCAGCAGCGCGTCGGAATCGACGATGGCCGAGGCGTCCGAGAGCGCCACGAACTCCGCGTCCGTCGCCTCGACCTCGCGGTTGAGCGTGGCGAGCTTGCCGATATTGGTCTCGTTGACGACGAGCCGGATCCAGTGGGGATCGCCGAGCTCCGCCAGCTTGTGGCGCGCGATCGCCTCGGTCTCGTCGGTGCAGCCGTCGAGCGCGACCGTGATCGCGAGCCGGTCGCGCGGGTAGTCGAGCGCGGCCAGGTTGTCGAGCTTGGCGGCGATGAAGGCCTCCTCGTTATGCGCAGGCACGACGACCGCGGCCTTCGGCAGCTGGCTCCAGGCAACCGGAACGGGCTCTCTCGGCGGATTGCGCCGACGCTTCATCGACGCGAAGGCCTTGAGAAGGATCGGATAGCCGATCTGATGGTAGACGAACACGGCGGCGAAGAAGACGACGAGCGCGCCGACGACGATGTCGACCGGCGGCGCGCCGTCCCAAATCGACGCGCTTACGACGTCCGGCCCGAGCTGTCGCTGCGATTGGCCGAGAGTCGACTCTTCCATGACGCCCCTCCGATGATCTCGACGCCGGCCGCCTTGCGCGAGTTCGGCGATCGATTCGCCGCGACGCCTACTCCCGCCGCGTGGTTACTTTCAACCGACCAATTTGCGAAGCATCCGCCGTCGCATTGTAACCATGAACTGGTCGCATTTCTATTTACAGCAGCAAAAATGGCGCCGGAGCAAAAATGGCGCCGAAGCAAAAATGGCGCCGGAGCAAAAATGGCGCCGGACGCCGGCGCCTAGGACGCCCTCGCGCCCGTCGCCGCCAAGAACCGCTCCCAGGTGCGGTCGAAATCGAAGCGCTCGACCACGAAGCGCCGCGTGACGCCGGCTTCGGGCCGCACGGCCAGCCGCGCCGACAGCGCCGCGGCGAGCGCCGCGGCGTCGCCCGGCGGCGTCAGCGCGCCCGTCTCGGAACAGACCGCGTCCTTGAGCGCGCCGACGTCCGAGGCGACGACCGGCACGTCGCAAGCCTGCGCTTCGAGCACGACCCGCGGCAGCCCCTCGTTGAGCGAGGGCAGGCAGAAGACGTCGAGGCCGGGCAAGATCTCGAAGAGATCGTCGCGATGACCGAGAAGCGCCGCGCGCGCGCCGAGCCCGAGGCGGGCGATCTCGGCCTCGAGCGCCGGACGCTCCTCGCCCTCGCCGGCGATGACGCAGTAGACGTCCTCGGGCAGCGCCGCCATCGCCTGCAGAAGCACGGTCTGCGCTTTGACCGCGGCGAGCCGCCCCGCCGTGCCGACGAGCCGCGCGCGCTCGGGCACGCCGAGACGCGCGCGCGCGGCGGCGGCGTCGCCCTCGGCGAAGCGGCCGGTGTCGATGCCGGGCGGCGCGACCACGACGTCGGCCTTCGGAAGAAGCTCGAGGATCCGGTCGCGGATCGGCGTGGAGACGGCGATGTGCCGGGGCCGGACCATGCGTTCGACGAGCCTGAGGATCTTCACATGGTTCGGGTTTTCGCCGTAATGCCAGACGTCATGCTCGACATGGACGAAACGGCGCGGACCGGCGAGGCGAACGCCGCCGCCGGCGTAGAGGAGCGGGCCGATATGATGCGCGACGACGGCGCGCGGCTTGAGGCGGCGAAACACCCGCGCCAACGCCAGCGCGAGCTGCGGCTTCAGCCCGGGCGGGCGATCCATGCCGATCAGACGCTCGCGAAAGGGCTCGAGCGCGGACCAGGCCGCGACCAGGCTGTCGGCGCTCTGCCGCACGCTGATGATGGCGATGTCCTCGGGATCGCGCCGCGCAAGGTCGAGAACCAAGGTTTCGATGCCGCCGGGCTGCATCTTCTCGACCACATGCGCGACGCCGCCCGGCGCAATCTTCAGCCCTTCATCCATCGCGTTCCTCTCCCATCGGGCCGGGGCGCGGCGCGCCCGTCTTCCGCTGCGGCGCACAATCAGGCCCGTAGCCAAGGACGCGCCGCGCCGCAAGCGCGCGCCGCCGCCGCGACGTCGCGCCGGCTCCGCCTGTCGCCGCGCCGCCGCCTTCCGACCGCCGGCGGCGGACGTCGCAAGGCGCTCGCCGGATGAGCGGCCCGCTCGTGATCGATCTTTGGCTCTGGCCGGTGCGCCCGAACGGCGCGCCCGACGCGTCGCTCCTCTCGGCCGAAGAGCGCGCGCGCGCGGCGCGTTTCCGCTCGGCGGCGCGCGCGGCCGAATTCGTCCTTTGCCGGAGCCGGCTTCGCCGCGTGCTGGCGCGCTACGCCGGCATGGCGGCGTCGGCGCTGCCGCTTACGGTCGAGGCGGACGGCAAGCCCGCGCTCGCGCCGCCGGCGCCGACCGTTGCGTTCAACCTCAGCCACACGGCCGGCCTCGCCGCCCTCGCCGTCTGCGGCGCCTCGGAACGCCTGCGCCTCGGCGTCGACGTCGAGGCGATCCGACCGCTTACGGAAAATGTTGCGGACGCCGCATTCTCCGTCGCCGAGCGGACGGCACTCGCGGCTCGCCCGACGCCGGCCGCGCGCGAGGCCGCCTTTTACGCCGGCTGGACGCGCAAGGAGGCGTATCTGAAGGCGCTCGGCTCCGGTCTCCTGGCGCCGCTCGATCGGTTCGACGTCGAACTGACGCCGGAGGCGCTCGAACCTGGATTGACGATCCGCGATCGCGTCGAAGCCGCCGCCGGCTGGCGGCTCTTCAGCTTCCAGCCGCGCGCGGACGTCGCCGGCGCGCTGGCCGTCGACGCCGGCGACCGGCCCGTCCGCCTGCGTCGCCGAGCGATCGGCGCGGCGTAAGCCCGCGCGGCTCGGCGCAACCGCTCAGGGCCGGGTCCGCACCTCCGGGAAGGGCGAGTCGCCCGCGCGGATCAGCTCGTGCGGCCGTCCTTCGAGATAGGTCTGGAGAAACGCCCTGACATAGAGGTCGCGGATCTCGTTCAAGCGTTCGGCGGCGATCAGCGGCGGCCGCCACGGCCGCCACCGCCGCCACCGACCGGCGTCGTAGAGCGTCGCCGAGAAATCCGCGTGCATCGCGCCCCAGATCACGACGAGATGCGCGTCCGGACGATCGAGCTGCATGCGCGACGCGGCGCGCACGGACTGCAAGTCGAACACGCCGAATTTGTTGCGCGGGCGGGCCCAGCTGATCCAGCCCGGCAGCACGATCGGAACCTCGGTGCTGCGCAGCTCGAGATAGGCGCCGTCAGCCGGCCGCTCGCCGCCGATCCCGTATAGTCCGCCATCCATATTGATGGCGACGCGGATGCGCTCGTCGCGCGCCATCGCGTCGGTCGCCGCCGCGCCGCCGAACGAAAATCCGAGAGCGCCGACGCGTTCGATGTCGATGGCGACCGGAAAATCGATGACGCTGTCCGGATGCGCCGCGACGACCAGGCCGTCGAGGACGCGGATCGCCTTGTCCGCGGACATCTCCGTCCGCAGCCGCAACATCCGCTGAGTCGCCTCGAAACCGGCGACCGAGCTCCAATCGAGATCGCCGCGCCGCGCGGCGGCGCGCGCTTCGGCCTCCTCCGCGGGCGCCTCGTCGCGATAGATGTCGTCCACGGCGACGACGACATAGCCCCAGCTCGCGAGATTGAGCAGCATCGGGTCGTTGTCCGTCGCCGGAGCCTGATATCCCGGCATGTAGATGAGCAGCGGCCAGCCGCCGCGCGACGCGTCCTCGGCCACCGAGGGCGGCGCCACGGGATAGAAGATCCGCACCTTGATCTCGCCCGCGTCGACGCCGCGCGGGCGATCGAGCCCGTCCGGCACCTCCACCTCGGCGACCCGCGTCTCGTAAGGTCCGGTCGGGGACGGCGGCGGAAAATGCGCGAAGCTCCGCCGGATCTCGCTCCAAGGCGTCATGGCCACCGCCGCGGCGATCGCGCCGACGAGAAGGATGCGGATGAAGATCCGGAACCCGGTAACGGGCTCGACCTCATCCGACGCCTCCGCTTCGTCGCCCTCGCCGGCGTCGCCAGTCGGCGAGGCGTGATCTCGCGCCGCGCGGTCGTCCGCCGAGCCGGCGTCTCTTCCGTCGCTGTCAGCGTCGTCCGCGCCGCCGTCCTTGGCGCCGATCGCGGGTCCGATGAAACTGTCGAAAACGGCTCGCGCCGCCGCAGAAGGCCCGCCTTTCTCCTTTTCGTCCGGGCTTGGCGCCGAAGCCGGCGCGGCGCCCTGGTCGCCGGCGGCGTCCGCGCTTTCGGGCGCGCCGGCCGGGTCCTTCAAGACGGCGACTGGCGGGGCGGTCGGCCCGTTTTCGTTCGATTTCGCCATCGCCGCTCCAGATCCGGCGGGGCGCGCGCCCCATAGCGCGACCCAACAGACCGCGCGTCCCGCTGTCCAGCCCAAATGGCGTTTTTTCAACGAGAGGCGGCGTCGCCGCCTGAAGTCGGAACGCCTTCGGGTCGACGACGGTCCCGCACCGCAACTGCAATTCTCCGCACTTCTCGCGCCCGGCGAGCCGAGCTGCAAGAGCGCCTCTCGCGCGGCCGATCCGCGGCGTCTTCGCGCTCGAGGCGTCGAGAAGCGCCGAAGGAGAGCAAGCGACTTCGATCCGTTCGGACGAAGGCGCGCAGGCGCGGGTCCGACGACGGCGCGCGAAGCTCGGACGGATCTTTTTCATCGCCGCCCCGTCGAAATTCAAACGCATTGCGATTGACGTCTTTCATCACGAGGCCCGGCGTCGCGGCCCTTCGGCGCGGCTTCGCCGCCGCTATTTCCGCGCCGCGCCTTCGCTGCTGCAAAACGGTCGCGTCGTTCGGAAAAAAGACTTGGGCGCGCATCGCCGTCTCATTCTGGGTTGCGTTCTAGGACCCGATTATCCAAGACGTGCGCGCCGGGAAGCGGGCAAATCCTCTGAATGAGAAGCGCACGAATGACCAGTGTTCCCGCCCCTAGAGACATTGTGTTTTCGAGATCGTGTAGTTGCGACTCGCTGGCCGAAATCTTAGAGCCGTGCGGCGCGCGCCTGGCGTCGCTGTCGACGACTTCATCGCCGCCCGCTTTTTCGACGTCGCGCGGCGACGTCGCTCTTCGCGCGCTCGGCCGTCTTTGCGGCCCGATCTGCCGCCTTGGCGTTGTTGCGGCGCATGTATGGCGACGCGGGCGCGAAATTGGCGCTGTATTTGCAAATGTCGGACTTGCAGACAGTGAACGCGCAGTGGGCGAGGGTCCGCAAGCATCCGGCGCCCCGTTTCGCGCGGCGCAAGACGGAATGCGGGCGACGGTCTCGCGCAAGAAGGCGCTTCTGACTACAAACTCGTTAAGGTTCGCTTCAGATCGTCATGTCTCTACTGCCGCGAGGCGACGCGCGCTCTAGAAGACCATAACGTGATCGCGTCGGCGAACGAGACGCCATCGGGAGTTGTCACATGAAGGAACAGTCCAAGGATCACACGCCCGAGACGACCCTTCCGCTGGAGTTCGAAACGCTTCCTCCTTACCCGCGCGACCTGCGCGTCGAGCAGGTGTTCGGCGCAGCGGCGGCGGCGTTCGTCGACAAGACCGCGATCATCTGCGCCGAGCGCTCGATCACTTACGCCGCGCTCGACGCGGCGACCACGCGGCTCGCCCGACAGCTTCAGAAGCGCGGCGTGGCGCCGGGCGACATCGTCGCTTTCATGGCCCCGCGCAGCATCGAAATGCTGATCGGTTGGCTTGCGAGCTTGAAGGCCGGCGCCGCCTTCCTCCCGCTCGATCCGGCCTACCCGCGCGACGCCCTCGCGTTCATGATCGAGGATAGCCGACCGCGCGCCATTCTGGCGGACGGCGCTTCGCTGGCCGCGTTTGACGCGCCGCAAAGCGGCATTCTCGACCTCGCCGGCGAGATCGCCGCCTCCGAAGCCCTGTCGGACGCGCCGCTTCCCGTCGTCGGCGACTGCGAGGATCCGGCCTATATAATGTACACCTCCGGGTCGACCGGACGGCCGAAGGGCGTGGTCGTGCCGCACCGCGCCGTCATGCGGCTGGTGCGCGATCAAAACTACGCCGCATTCGACTCGGAGCAGACCTTCTTGATGGTCTCGGCGGTCGGCTTCGACGCCGCGACTTTCGAGGTGTTCGGCGCGCTGCTGAACGGCGGCCGGATCGCCGTCGCCCCGGGCGCGCGGCTGTCCTTCGACCTCATCCGCGACACGATCAGAAACGGCGGCGCGACCGTCTCTTTCCTCACCGGCGCGCTCTTCCATTCGATCGTCGACTTCGATCCGCAAATCTTGCGCGGGCTGCGCCACCTCCTGGTCGGCGGCGAGGTCGTCTCGCCGCCGCACGCCCGGAAGGCCTTGGCGGCGCTGCCGGACTGCGACATCTCGAACGGTTACGGGCCGACCGAGACGACGACCTTCCTGACCAACTATTCGTGCCGCCGCGAGGGCTGGGACGGCGGTCCGCTGCCCATCGGCCGCATGATCGCGCACACGCGCGGCTACGTGCTCGACGACAACCGGCAGCCGACGCCGCCGGGCGAGGTCGGCGTGCTCTGGGGCGCGGGCGACGGCGTGGCCCTCGGCTATCTCAATCGGCCCGAATTGACGGCGGAGCGCTTCGCCGACGATCCGTTCGTCGACGACGGCTCGCGCATGTACTGCACCGGCGATCTTGTCCGCCTTCGGCCGGACGGCGTGCTCGAATTCTTCGGCCGGCGTGACCGGCAGGTTAAGATCGAAGGCAAGCGGATCGAGTTGGACGAGGTCGAGCATCTGCTCCGGGCGGATCCGCGCATCGACAACGCGGTGGTCTGCCTGTCGGAGCGCGCCGGCCGCGGCAAGACGATGGTCGCGTTCCTGAAGCCGGCCGCCGGGGCGGCGGCGCCGGATCTCGGCTTGAATGTCGTGAAGGCGATGCGCGAGCGGGCGGCGGCGCATATGGCGCCGCACGAGATTCGGCTCGTCGAGGAGTACCCGCGCACGGCGAACGGCAAGCTGGACCGCGACGCGCTGATGCGGAGCCTGGAGGAAGAGACCGAGGCCCGCAGCGAGGATCCAGGCGCGGTCGGCGCCACGCCGTCCGAGCGGCGGATCGAGGCGGAGCTCCGCGCCATCGCCGGCCCGATCGTCCTCGAGCGCGACGACAATTTTCTCGAGAACGGCGTCACTTCGCTGACGCTGACCCGGCTTCACGCCCAGCTGCAGCAGAACGGCTTTCCGGACCTCAAGATCACCGATCTGTTCGAGCATGCGACGCTCCGCCGGCTCGCGCTGCGCCTCGACGGCGCTGCGGGCGAGAACGACGCCGCCGAGCGCGGCCGCGCGCGCGGCGCGCGGCAGGGCGCGGTCTTCGCCAAAGGGCGCGGCGACGAGAGCGAGCGCCGCCTCGGCGTGGCGATCATCGGCCTCTCCGGCCGCTTTCCCGGCGCGCCGAGCGCCTCCGACTTCTGGAGCGCCTTGCGCGAGGGGCGCTCCGGCGTGTCGCGCTTCGCGCCGGAGGAGCTCGAGGACGCGTTCGACGCCGACGCGCGCGCGGACGATGATTACGTGCCGGCGCGTCCGATCCTATCGGACGTGGATCAGTTCGACGCCGCGTTTTTCGGGATGAACCCGCGCGACGCGGCGCTGACCGATCCGCAGCAGCGCCTGTTCCTGGAATGCTGCTGGGAGGCGTTCGAGGACGCCGGCTACGATCCGGCGGAGACCGACGGCCCGACGGGTGTTTTCGCCGGGTCCGCGTACAGCACCTATTTCCTGCGCAATGTCTGCGGCGACCGCGCCGCGGTCGATCAGTTCACGTCGAATTTTCTGGTCGGATCGTATCCCGAGCTGCTCGGCCTTCTGCCCGAGTTCCTGACCAGCCGCGTCGCCTACAAGCTCGGCCTCCGCGGCCCTGCGGTCACGGTCCAGAGCGCCTGCTCGACGTCGCTCTTCGCGGTGGCGCAGGCCTGCCAAAGCCTGCTGGCCGACCAGTGCGACTTGGCGCTGGCCGGCGGCGTCTCGATCTCGTTCCCGCAGAAGCGCGGCTATGTGGCCGTGAAAGGCGCGATGGTCTCCGAAGACGGCGTCTGCCGCCCCTACGACGCGGCGGCCTCCGGCACGATCTTCGGCGAGGGCGCCGGCGCGGTTCTCTTGAAGCGGGTCGAGGACGCGGTCGCCGACGGCGACCATATCTACGCCGTCATCCGTGGCTTCGGGGTGAACAACGACGGCTCGGACAAGGCCAGTTTCACCGCGCCCAGCGTCGACGGGCAGACCGAGGCGATTCTCTCGGCGCAAGCCATGGCCGACATCGACGCGCGCGCGATCGGCTATGTGGAGGGTCACGGCACCGCGACGCCGCTCGGCGATCCGATCGAGGTCGAGGCGCTGACCCGCGCCTTCCGGCGGACGACCGACGAGACAGGCTTCTGCTATCTGGGGACCGCCAAGGCGAATGTCGGCCATCTGGACTCCGCCGCGGGCGTGACCGGGCTGATCAAGGCGGCGCTGACCTTGCATCACGGCGAGATCCCGCCGCTCGCCAATTACGAGGCGCCGAACCCGAAGATCGGCCTCGAGAGCACTCCGTTCCGCGTCGCCGCAGACCTGACGCCCTGGCCGCGCGCGGCCGAGCCGCGCTTCGCAGCCGTGAGCGCGTTCGGCGTCGGCGGCACGAACGTGCATCTTCTGCTCGAGGAGGCGCCTGAGCGGCCGAAGACGCCTGCGCAGGCGGCGCCGCAGCTTCTGCCGCTCAGCGCCCGCACGCCGGAGGCGCTCGGCGCCGCGGCCGAACGTCTCGCCGGCTGGCTCGACGCGCATCCGGACGCGGAGCTGGCGGACGTGGCCCACACGCTCCAGACCGGTCGGCGCGCCTTCGACTATCGCGGCGCCGTCGTCGGAAGCGCGCCCTCAGAGGCCGCCGCGGCCTTGCGCCGCCTCGCGCCGCCTTCGGAGCCGGCGACATCCGCGCGCGACGTGGCGTTCTTGTTCCCGGGGCAAGGATCCCAGCATGTCGGCATGGGCCGCGCGCTCTATGACGGATCGCCGGATTTTCGGTGCGATCTCGACGAGTCCTGCGAGATCCTGGAGCCGATCCTCGGCGCGGACCTTCGGAGCCTGCTGTTCCCGCCGGCCGGCGGCGAGGCCGAGGCTCAAGCGAAGCTCGCCGAGACGTCTTTCACGCAACCCGCCCTCTTCGCCGTCGAGCACGCGCTGGCGCGGCTGTGGTTCTCATGGGGCGTCCGGCCGGTCGGAATGATCGGTCACAGCGTCGGCGAGTTCGTGGCCGCCACGCTCAACGGCGCCTTCGACAAGGCGCAAGGCCTCGAGCTGATCGCGTCTCGCGGCCGGCTCATGCACTCGCTGCCGAGCGGATCGATGCTGGCGGTCAAGGCGGGGTCGGACAGGGTGGCCTCGTTCCTTGACGACGCTCTGGCGGCGGGCGTCGAGGTGGCGGCGCACAATTCGCCGGAATCCATCGTCTGCTCGGGACCGCATGACGCGGTCGCCGCGTTCGAGCGCCGCTTGATCGACGCCGGCGTGGCCTGCCGGCGGCTGCAGACCTCGCACGCCTTCCATTCCGCGATGATGGAGCCGATCGTCGAGGAGTTCGCCGAGATGGTGGGTCGGATCGGCCCCTCGGCGCCCGCGGCGCCTTGGATCTCCTGCTTGACCGGCGATTGGATTACGGACGAGCAGGCGCAGGACCCGGCCTTTTGGGCCGCCCAAATGCGCCGTCCGGTTCGCTTCTCCGACGCGTTGTCCCGACTACTCGGCGACGGCGCGGTCCTCGTCGAAGTCGGCCCCGGCCGCGCGTTGACGACCTTCGCAAGCCAGCACCGCGACGCCATCGCCGGCCATCCCGTCGTCGCGTCGATGCCCGCCGCCGGCTCCGACAACGACGCGCTGGAGCACGCCCTCGGCGCGCTCGGCGCCGCGTGGCGCGCCGGCGCGCCCGTGAACTGGCGCGCATTGAGCGGCGGCGAAACGGCTCGGAAGACGCCGTTGCCGACTTACCCGTTCGAGCGCCGCCGTCATTGGATCGACCCGCCCGCCCCTCCCGCCGTCGCAACCGCGCAAGCGATGCTCGCGCCGCCGCCGGTCGCGATGGCGGCCTTCGAACCGACCGCCACTCTTGACGAAACGGTGACCGCCTTGACCGCACATGCTCAATCTGCGCCCGCCCCATCGACGGCCGGCCCCATCGCGGCGCTTCAGGCCGTCTTCGCCGACGTCTCCGGCCTCGAGGCCGAGACGCTCGACCCCTCCGCGTCGTTCCTCGAGATCGGCCTCGACTCGCTGACGCTCTCACAAGCCCTCGGCGCGCTGAAGCGGCGCTTCGGGCTGGACCTCAAGCTCGGCCAATTGCTCGAGGAATACACCTCGATCGAGGCGCTCTCGGAGTTGGTGCCGCCGGAGGCCGCGCCGGTCGAAGCGGCCCCGGTCGAGACGGCGCCCGCCATGGCCGGCGGCGCGCCCTCGGCGCCGTTCGCCGTCGGCCAGGCGCCGGGCGGCGTCCAAGAGCTCCTGGCGCAGAATCTCAGCCTGATGAGCCGCCAGCTCGAAATGATGCAGATGCTGATGCGGCCGCCTCAACCGACGGCCGCCGGCACCGCGCCGCCGCCGACCCGCGCCGCGCCGCCCGCGCCGCCGGCTGCGCCCGGCAAGCCCGCGGCCAAGGCCGAGGACGCGGCGCCTCCGGCCGCCTCGGGCGGCCGCTTCGGTCCGTTCCGTCCGACCACGAAGGCGAGCGCCGACGAGATGTCGCCGAAGCAGCGGGAGCGTCTCGCGGCGTTTATCGAGCGCTATACGAGGCGCACGGCGGGCTCGAAGGCATATACCGAGCGGCATCGTCCGCATCTCGCCGATCCGCGCTCGGTTTCCGGCTTCCGCAAGACCTGGAAAGAGATCATCTATCCGATCGTGACGAAAGGCTCGAAGGACGGAAAGATCTACGACATCGACGGCAACGCCTATGTCGATCTGATCAACGGCTTCGGCTCGGTTTTCTTCGGCCACAATCCGGACTTCGTCCGCGAGGCGGTGACGGCCCAGTTCGAGCACGGGCTCGAGATCGGCCCGCAGACCCATCTCGCCGGCGAAGTGGCGGAACGGTTCTGCGCCATGGTCGGCGCCGAGCGGGCCGGCTTCTGCAACACCGGCTCCGAGGCGATCATCGCGGCCATTCGCACCGCGCGAACGGTGACCGCGCGGGACAAGATCGTGATGTTCGCCAACGCGTATCACGGCATCATCGACGAGGTGCTCGCCCGCCCCGGCGCCGGCGCCAACGCGTTGAAGGCGTTCCCGGTCGCTCCCGGCGTGCCGCGCGACATGGTCGGCAACATCATCGTGCTGGAGTACGGCGCCGAGGAGTCGCTCGAGACGATCCGGTCTCTCGGCGACGACATCGCCGCCGTGCTGGTGGAGCCGGTCCAGAGCCGGCGACCGCAGCTCCAGCCGCGCGAATTCGTGCGCAACCTGCGCAAGGTCACCGAAGAGACCGGCTCGGCCCTGATCATGGACGAGATCGTGACCGGCTTCCGCGTCCATACACAGGGCGCGCAACGCGTGTTCGGCGTCCAGGCGGACATCGCGGCCTACGGCAAGGTCGTGGGCGGCGGACTGCCGATCGGCGTCGTCGCCGGCAAGCGCAAGTTCCTCGACGCGCTCGACGGCGGCCAGTGGCGGTTCGGCGACGACTCCGGCCCGGAGGTCGGCGTCACCTTCTTCGCCGGCACCTTCGTGCGTCATCCGCTGGCGCTGGCCGCCATGAACGCGGTTCTCAACCGGCTCGAGGAGGCCGGTCCGGCGCTCCAGGCGGATATGAACCGGCGCGGCGGCGACTTCGTGGCGCGCATGAACAAGACGGCCAAGGCCTGCGGGGCGCCGGTCTCGCTCAACCATTTCGCGTCCTGGTTTATGTTCGACTTGCCGTCGGACGCTCCCTTCGCGAGCCTGTTCTACGCGTATCTGCGCGACAAGGGCGTGCATTTCTGGGAAGACCGCCCGGCGTTCCTGACGCTCGGGCACACCGACGCGGATCTCGACCACATGGTCTCCGCGTTCCGCGAGAGCCTTGAAGAGATGATGGAGGCGGAGTTCCTGCCGCGCGCGCCCGGCGCCCCGCGCAGCCTCGACGCCGACGGCGCGGAGGCCCGGTTCGTCCAGGATCCGCAGAACCCGGACAAGTTCCTGCAGTTGGACGACGCCGGCGGCGTCGCGGAGGGTCGGTCATGAGTCTTGTCGAGAACGCCCCGGCGACCCCGGCCGGCGCGAAGCAGAGCGATTTCGACGCCTTCGCCGCTGACCGGCCGACGGTGCTGCCGTTGACGCAGCAGCAGCAGGAGGTCTGGCTCGAAAGCCAAATGAGCGACGACGCCAACTGCGCCTTCAACGAGACGCTGGTGATCGGTCTCGAGGGCGCGCTGTCTCCCGCTTCGATCGAACGGGGGCTGAACTCCGTCATCGCCCGCCACGCGGGGTTGCGCGCGACCTTCGCGGCGGATGGCGAGAGCCAGCAGATCGCGCCGGAGTTCACCATCGCCGCGCCGCTGATCGATCTCCGGACGCTCGAGCCGGAGGCGCAGCGACCCGAGATCGACCGCATCGTGCGCGAGGAGCTGGCCGCGCCCTTCGATCTCGCCAACGGTCCGTTGATCCGGGCGCAGCTGCTGCGGGAGGGCGCCGAGACGTGGCGGCTGATCGTGACCGCCCATCACATCGTCTGCGACGGCTGGTCGGCCGCGGTGCTCTGCACCGAGCTCGCGGCGGCCTACGAGGCGGACGGATTCGGCCTGACGGCGGATCTGCCGGCGCCCGCGGACTACGCGGCGTATGTTCACTTCGCCCGCGACGCGGAGCGGACGGCGGCGGACGAGGCCTACTGGCTCGATCGGCTGTCGGGCGCGCCGCAAGCGCTCGATCTGCCGACGGACCGGCCCCGTGGACCCACCCGCAGCCGCAAAGGCGCGCGCCTTGTCCTGCGCATCGAAGAGGAGCGCTACAAGCGGCTGAAGGCGGTCGGCGCCAAGGAAGGCGCGACGCTGTTCGCGACCACTTTCGCCGCCGTGCAGACGCTGCTCTACCGTCTGTCCGGCCAGGAGGAGTTCGTCCTCGGCTTTCACGCCGCCGGCCAGCTCGCGCTCGACAACCAGAACATCATCGCGCACTGCGTCTCCACCTTGCCGATCCCGCTGACGATCGAGCCGGAGACGCCGCTTTCGCAGCAATTGAAGCCGCTGGCGCGGGCGCTGCGCGAGGTTCAGGGCCACAGCTCGCTCTCGTTCGGCGCTCTGTTGCCGAAGTTGTCGATCGATCGCGATCCGGGCCGCGCGCCGCTGGTCTCGGCCACCTTCAACATGGAGCAGGCCTTAGGAGCGCTGGCGTTCGGAGACGTTCAGGTCACGTCGATCGACGCGCCGAAGGCGCATGTGACCTTCGATCTGGTGTTCAACGCGGTCGATTCGGGCCGTGGTCTCGAGATCGAGTGCGACTACAGCAGCGATCTATTCGACGCTGACACGGTCAGGAGCTGGCTCGGCGGCCTCGACGCGGTGATCTCGGCGATGTGCGAGGATCCCCACCGCGCGCCGAACGCGCTGCACGCGCTCGCCGAGGCCGATCGCGCCCGGCTGTTGGGGGAGTGGAACGCCACCGCCCGGCCCTATCCGCGCGACGCGCTCGGATACGAGGCGTTCGAGGCGCAGGCCGCGGCGCGCCCGGAGGCTGTGGCGCTGGTCTTCGGCGGCGAGGAAGTCTCGTATCGAGCGCTTTCCGAGCAGTCTTCGCGCCTGGCGGGCCGCCTGGCGGAGCTCGGCGTCGGCGACGGAGCGCTTGTCGGTCTGCATCTGGAGCGCTCGCTCGAGATGGTGGCGGCGATGCTGGCGGTCTGGAAGGCGGGGGCGGCCTATCTGCCGCTCGACCCGAGCTTTCCCGAGGAGCGTCTGCGCTTCATGATCGAGGATTCCGGCGCCGCGCTGGTGCTGACCCAGGCCGCGTCGGCCGGGGCCCGGCCCGGCGCGCCGGTTCGCTTCCTAGAGCTTGACGACGCGGCGGAGCGGGCCGCCATCGCGGCCGCGGCGCCTGTGGCGCGCCGGCCCGCGGCGGGCGCGGAGGCGTTGGCCTACGTGCTCTACACCTCGGGCTCGACGGGCCGGCCGAAAGGCGTGGAGATCACGCACCGGGCGTTGGTTAACTTCCTCGACAGCATGGCGGAGCAGCCCGGTCTCGGGGCGGAGGACCGTCTGCTGGCGGTCACCACCATGTCGTTCGACATCTCGCTTCTGGAGCTGTTCCTGCCACTGACCGTCGGCGGTCGCGTGGCGCTCGCCGCCCGGGACGACGTGGCCGACGACCAGGCGCTGATCGCCCTGATCGAAGGCCAGGGGATCACCGCGATGCAGGCGACGCCGGCGACCTGGCGGCTGCTGATCGACGGGGGCTGGAAAGGCGCGCCCGGGCTCAAGGCGTTGTGCGGCGGAGAGGCGCTGCCGCCGCGGCTGGCCGGCGAGCTGTTGGAGCGGGTCGGCGAGCTTTGGAACATGTACGGGCCGACCGAGACCACGATCTGGTCCACCTGCGCGAAGATCGAGAGCGCGGACCGGATCACCGTGGGGCGTCCGATCGGCAACACGCGGATCTACGTGCTCGACGATCACGGTCAGCTGGTTCCGCCGGGTCTGATGGGCGAGCTCTGGATCGGCGGCGACGGCGTCGCGCGCGGCTATCTCGGGCGGCCGGAGCTGACGGCGGAGCGTTTCCAGGCGGATCCGTTCTCGGACGAGCCCGGGGCGCGGATGTACCGGACGGGCGATTGGGTCCGGCTGCTCTCCGACGGAACGATCGCCTTCCAGCGCCGTCGCGACGATCAGGTGAAGGTGCGCGGCTTCAGGATCGAGCTCGGCGAGATCGAGACCGCGCTCGCCGCGCATGAGACCATCGCCGAAGCGGCCGTCGTCGTGCGCGCGGACGACGACGGAGACGCGCGTCTCATCGCCTTCATCCGCGTCGCGCTCGGCGCCGCCGCGCCGGAGGACGAGGCGCTGCGCGTCCATCTCCGGGCCCGCCTGCCCTACTACATGATCCCGCAGCACATCGTCAGCGTCGAGGTGTTCCCGCGGACCCTGAACGGCAAGCTCGACCGCCGCAAACTCGCGGAGCAAGTGGATCGCCACGGCTTGACGCAGCAGGCCGGAGGCGCCGGCCCGGACCAGGCGGCGCGGACGCCGACCGAGGCGACGGTGCTGCAAGCCTTCGAAGAAGTGCTCAAGCATCCGGGGCTCGGCGTCGGCGACGATTTCTTCGCGTTCGGCGGCCACTCCCTGCTCGCCACCAAGCTGACTGCGCGGCTCAACAAGGAGCTGGGGATTGCGCTGGCGCTGCGCGCGATCTTCGAGGCGCCGACGCCGCGGGCGATGGCGGCGGTGATCGACCGGGCGCTCGCCCAAGACGGTCCGAAGCAGATCGCGCTGGCGCGCCAGGCGGACCAGAGCCAGGGCCCGCTGACGCTGATGCAGAACCGCATCCGCCTGATGGAGGAGATGTATCCGGGGCGGGTGATCTACAACACGCCGTCGGCGCACCGGCTGACGGGGCCGTTCGATCGGGCGGCGTTCGAAACCGCCTTGCGCAGTCTCGTCGATCGGCATGGCGCGCTGCGCACCTGGATCGACGCCGAAGGCGACGAGCCGTCGCAGCGGGTCGCGCCGAGCCTCGCCTTCGACCTGCCGTTCGAGGATCTGAGCGGGCTGTCGGACGCCGAGCGCGAGCCGGAGCTGATGCGTCGGATCCAGGCCCTGGTCGACGAGCCGATCGCCATCGGCGACGCGCCGCTGTTCCGGGTCAAGCTTTGGCGTCTTGCGGATCAGGAGCATGTGTTCCTGTTCATGCCGCATCATATCGTCTGGGACGGCTGGTCCTTCGACGTGCTCTATCAAGAGATGGCGATCCTCTACCCGGCGGCGCTCGAAGGGCGCGCGGTCGAGCAGCCGGCCCCGGCTGCGACTTATGTGGATTTCGCCGCCTGGCAGCAGGAATGGACCGCAAGCGAGCATTGCCGCGCGCAGATCGACTATTGGCGGGACCGGTTCGGAAAGGTCGACCCGCCGGGTCTGCTGCCGACCGACCGGCCGCGGCGCGCGCAAATGACGGGCGACGGGGCCGTCGACTGGCTGCACGTCGACAAGGCGCTGACCGAAAGGCTTCGCGCGGTCGCGCTGGAGCATGGCGCGACGCTCAACACGCTCGTCATGGGCGTCTACGTCGCCATGATCGGCCAGATGGCGTCCTCGCAGTCCCTGATGATCGGCGTGCCGATCCGCGGGCGGCAGATCGCCGAGCTCGACAACGTGATGGGCTTCTTCAACAACCTGCTGCCGATCCACTTCCAATTGCAGCCGGACGCCGCGCTCCCGTCTTGGATCAAGACCGTCAAGGACGAGCTGCTGGACGCCTTCGCCCATCAGGACGTGCCCTTTGAGCTCCTGGCGGGCGAACCGGAGATCGCCCGCCATACGAGACACCTCTATCAGTGTCTGTTCTCGTTCCAAGACGCGCGAGAACGTCCCCGTCGCTGGGGACCGCTGCAGCACGCCTCGGTGCTGGTGATGCAGAAGGGCGCGACGGAGGATTTCGGCCTCTGGCTCATGGAGGTGCCCCACGGGCTAGAAGGCGGGCTGAACTACAACACCGACCTCTTCGACGCCGACACGGTGCATATGCTTCGAGAGCGTCTGCTCGGTCTGATGCGACGCGTCGCAGAGCAGCCCTACCTATCGGTGGAGGCGTTGGTGTCGTCGCCGGGCGCCGACCGGGACGCGATGCTCGCCTGGATTACCGAGCGCAAGGCGGCGTCGGCGCAGGCGGCGCCGGTCGTCGATCAGACGGCCAAGGCGCCGCAGCCGGCCGCGGAACCGTCGGGCGGCGAGCGCATCGCGGCGATCTGGGCCGAGCTGCTCGGTCTCGGAGTGGAGGACATCCACCCGGACGACAATTTCTTCGATCTCGGCGGCAACTCTCTGCTGGCGATCCGGGCGGTCTTGCTGACGGAGAAGAGCCTTGGGGTGCGGCTCGATCCGAGCCGGATGGTCAACGAGTCCCTGTGGCAGCTGGCGGCGACGCCAGCCACGATCGCGGCCGCTGCGACGGCGGACCAGACCGCGCCGACCGCAGAGACGGCGCCGCCGGCGACGACCGGCGCGGCCCAACCGCGCGCGCCGCTGAAGCGTCTGGTCGGCTCGGAACGCCGGACGGCGCTGGTCGAAAAACTGCAAGGCTATGCGGAGGGCCTGGGCGGGCTGCTCTCCTTCGGGAAAAGCGCCGACGAGGAGGCGGCGCTGCGCGCGTTCCTCGCCAATCGGGACGAGAACCTTTTCTTCGGCGTGTTCGACAGCTGGGAGGCGGCGCGCGCGCAGTCGGAAGCCTATGGGCGCAGCGGCTACGACAACGAAGCCAGCGCCGCGCTCTACGACGTGCGGATCCGCATGGACGAGCATGACTATCCGGCGCTGTGTTGGCTGATGCGCTCGATGAACGACGGACATCGCAGCGTCGTCGATCTCGGCGGGAGCATCGGCATCAAGTATCTTGCGTTCCGCGAAGCGCTCGCGCCCTGGCCCGACATGCGCTGGACGGTGCACGACGTGCCGGCGGCGGTGGCGCGCGGGCGCGAATTGGCCCGCGAGCGGGAGGGCGCGCAGGCGCTCGGCTTCGCGGACACCTTCGAAGAGGGCGACGGCTGCGACGTTCTCTACGCCTCCGGCGTGCTGCAATACTTGCCGGAAACCCTGGATACGATGCTGTCCGGCTGGCGGAGCCTGCCGAAGCGCATCGTCATCAACACGACGCCGATCCATCCGGAGCACGCCTACTTCACGGTCAACAGCATCGGCACGGCGTTCTGCCCATATCGGGTGCAGACGCAGGCGATGCTGGTCCGCGGGCTGACCCGGCTCGGCTATCGGTTGCGCGAATCCTGGAGAAATCCGGAAAAGCTGATGATCATCCCTCTTCATCCGGAGCGCAGTCTCACTCACTACAGCGGCTACTGCCTTGACCTGGCGGGCTGACCGGGCGGCGACTCTCGGAGGGGAGGACAAGCAAGGGGGTGGGCGTGAATGACGCAGCGGTCGGTTCCCGCAGATCGTGAAGGCGGGTCGGCGGCGCGCCCCGTGCGGCCGTTTTATTTCGGCGAGCCGGGCCGAGAGTTGTTCGGCGTCTTGAACCCGGGCGCCGGCGAGGCCGCGAAGCCGCCGGTCCTGCTTTGCGCGCCGTTCGGGCAGGAGGCGATCCGCGCCTACAGGACGTTTCGAGTGCTGGCCGAGCGCCTCGCCCGGGCCGGGCGCACGACCCTGCGCTTCCACTACTTCGGCAGCGGCGACTCGGCGGGCGACGACACCGCGTTCAGTTTCGAGGGCATGTGCGCCGACATCGCCGCGGCGAACGAGCGTCTGCTTGCCGAAACCGGCGGCGGCTCGGCGATCTGGATCGGCCTCGGCCTCGGCGCGACGGCGGCGTGGCGAGCGGCCGCCCGCGCGGATCGGCCGCCGGCTCGGCTGATGATGTGGGATCCCGTTCTCGACGGCGCTTCCTATCTCGACATGCTCGCCCGCCGCCACGCCGAGACGGTGACGGAGGCGTATGACGGAGCGCCGCCAGCGACCTCAGGCGCCTTTACGGAGGCCTTGGGTTTCGCCGTGACGCCGGCGTTCGCAGCCGAATTGCGGGCGCTCGATCTGGCGGCGACGCCGCTGGCGGCGACGACCCGCGCCACGCTGATCACGCGGTCCGCCGCGACGGACGACCCGCGATCCGCGGCGCTGCAGGTCGAGCGGATCGTTCTGACCCACGACATCGACTGGACTTCCGAGACCGCCGATGCGGGCGCCGTGGTTCCCGGCGCGGCGATCGTGGAGTTGGCGGCGCTTGCGGGGAAGGATCAATGAAGCAACACGCGGCCACTTTCGGACCAGGCGGCGCCCTTGTCGGCGTTCTGACCGAGCCGGCGCGGCCCGACCCCAAAGCGCCCGTCCTGCTGCTGTTCAATGCCGGCCTCGTGCCGCGGCAAGGCCCGCACCGGATGAACGTGCGCATCGCCCACGCGCTGGCCGAGATCGGGTTGGCGTCGTTTCGGCTCGACCTGTCAGGGCTGGGCGACAGCCGCCATGCGGGCGCCGGCGGCGACGGCCGCGCTCAGGCGGTCGAAGATCTGCAGGCGGCGATGGATTGGCTCCAGCAGTCGCGCGGCGCGCGGCGCTTTCTGGTGTTCGGCGTCTGCTCGGGCGCGGTGAACGCCTACGATGTCGCGCTCGCGGACCCGCGCGTCACAGGCGTCTTCATGTTCGACGGCTTCTGGCATCGCAGCCGTTGGACGACGCTGATGCGCTTGTTGAAGAGGGCCCGGGCGATGGGCGTCGTGAAGCTGGCCGCCGCGGCGGCGAAGCGCCTGCGTTCGCTCGGCGCGAAAGGCGAGAAGGCGCCGTCGGACGCCGAGATCTTCTTCGACTACTCGGAGAATCCGACCGTCCAAGCCTTCGCCGAGGCGATGCAGTCGCTGGTCGATCGCGGCGTCGACGTAAGCATCGCCTATAGCGGCTCGGTGACGCCCTTCTATAGCTACGAGGCGCAGTTCCGCCACGTGTTTGGCGGCTATCCGTTCTTCCGCGACGTGCGCTGCGGCTACTATCCCGATATCGACCACGTGTTCGAAACGCAACACGCGCAGAAGCGCATGATTGCGATCGTCGCCGGTTGGTTTCAGGCCCATGTGGAGCAATACGGCGCAGCTCGTAGGGCGGCGCCGGAGGAAACCGACGCCGATGCCAATCTCACGTCCCTCTAGACCGATGGCGCTCCTGCTCGCGTTCGCGGCGCTGGCGGCAATGGCCGCCGCGGTCATTTGGGGCCCGTCGTCTTGGCGTCGGCACATTGCTGAGCTGCTCCCGAGCACTTGGGTGATTCAGCTCTCGGCATGGAAACACGGCGTCGCTGTCGACCATACGCTGTCTATGACAACGACCGATGGAACTCGGCTGGCGCTCAGCCTCTACCAGCCGCGGGGCGCGAGCGACGCGTTGCCGACAATCCTGATCATGTCGCCTTACCATCGGACGCGCTATGCCGAGTCGTATTCGACCGCGCTGTTCTTCGCCCGGAACGGGTACGCGGCCGTGGTGTTGGATCTGCGCGGCACCGGCGACTCGGAGGGCGAGCTCTTGCCTTGGGCGCATGTCGCCAGCGACACTTCGGACGTCATCGGATGGATCGCGGGGCGACCTTGGAGCGACGGAACCGTCGGGACGATCGGCTGTTCGGCGCTTGGCGAGACGCAATTGGTGGCGCAAGGGGCCGCGCCGGCGGAGTGGCGCGCCGCGATCCCGATCGGGGCCGGCGGCGCGGTCGGCGAACTTGCCGGGCGGCACGCCTATTTCGGCCTCTTCGAAGGCGGAGTCTTCCAGTTGGCGAGCGGGTTCGGCTGGTTCGTCGCATCAGGCAGCAAGCGCCCGGACGCGCCGCCGGCGCGCGCCTTCGAACCGGCCAGCATGCTCCGCGAACTGCCGATCGCGGATTTGGTGTCGCGCGTGCGCCCTGCGCCGAGCGGGTACTCTGATTTCCTCGAAACGCCCCTTGGCGATCCGAAATGGGCGGAATGGGGCTATCTCGACGACGACAGTCGCATGCGCGTGCCGAGCCTGCTCGTCAGTTCATGGGGCGATCAAACCCTTTCGGAGACCTTGCTGATCGCCGAGCACTGGCGGCGATCGGATCCGCAGGGAACGGACGGCCGCCTCAAGACGATCATCGCGCCGGGCAGCCATTGCCGCTATCTCGAAACCATGAACACGGGCCGGTTCGGCGAGATGCGGGTCGCCAATGGCGGGCTGGCCTACAACGACCTTTATCTGCGTTGGTTCGACTACTGGCTGCGTGGGCGCGGCGACGCTTTGGCGGACATGCCGGCCTACACCTTCCATGTGCTTGGCGCGGACGCTTGGCTCGAATCGGAAACCTGGCCGCCCGAGGACGCGGAGAGGCAGCGTTGGTGGCTCGGCAGCGACGGGCGCTCGAATTCGCGCGAGGGCGACGGCCGGCTGACCCGAGAGCCGAGGCCGGGCGCGGCGAGCGACGTGTGGCGCTACGATCCAGCGGATCCCGTTCCGAGCGTCGGCGGTCCGATCTGCTGCACGGGCGATCCGGACGAAGTTATGGGGCCGGCGGATCAGGCGGAGGTCGAGCGCCGCGATGACGTGCTCGTCTACACCTCGCCGCCGCTCGAGGAAGATCTGTGGATCGCCGGGCCGCTGCGGCTCCACGTTCAGGTCTCCTCCGACGCCCCGGACACGGATCTGGTGGCGCGCCTCGTCGATGTCGCGCCAGACGGCCGCGCGCTCGGCATCCAGGAAGGCGCGCTGCGTCTTCGTTATCGCGACGGCGTGGCCGCGCCTCAGCTGCTTCGCCCTGGAGAACGTGTCACGGCGACCGTCGAGATGCGCGACATCGCCTATCGGTTTCCGAAGGGTCACCGGTTGCGCCTGCATCTGACCAGCAGCAGTTTTCCGCGCCTCGAGCGCAACCTGAACACCGGCGGCGACAACGCGAGAGAAACCAACATGGCGGTCGCCACGAACCGGGTACACTACGACCAGCCGGAGGCCGGCTCCTGGCTCGAGCTCTGGGCGGCGCCCGGCCGCTGACCGCCGATCGCTACGCGGGGAATACGATGTCTGTTCGCCTCCTGCGTCTGCGCCCGCAGACCGCCCCGAGAGTGCGTCTCGTGTGCGTCCCCTATGCGGGAGCGGGCGTCACGCCGTTCCGCCCGTGGACGCGATTGCTTCCGGAGTGGATCGAGCTTTGCGCGCTACAGCCGCCGGGGCGTGAGGACCGGCTGAGCGAGGCGCCGCTGACGGATTGGAGCGCGATGGTCGACGCCTGCGCCGCGGCGCTTCGTCCGGTCGCCGACGCGCAGGTTCCCATCGCATTTTACGGCCACAGCCTCGGCGCGCTGGTCGTGTTGGAGCTCGCCCGCGACATCGCCCGGCGCCGCCCGCAAGGGCTCGCCCATCTGTTCTGCGCGGCGCGGTCTTGGCCCGGGTCGCCGCAGGACCAGCTGCTGCAGGTGAGTCATCTTACCGACGCCGCGCTGGTCGAGCTCTTGGACGCGCGCTTCGGCGCGCTTTCGACCTCGTTCGCGGTTCCCGAGATCCGGGATCTCGTCTTGCCGATCCTGCGCGCCGATCTGACTATGCTGGAGGGCTACCGATACGCGCCGGCGCCGCCGCTGCCTTGTCCGCTCACGGTGTGCGTCGGCGTGGACGATCCCGCCACGGCCGACGCCGAGCCGGAGGCGTGGCGCGTCGAGACCGCCGCAGAATGCGCGACGTTGCGTTTCAACGGCGGCCATTTCTTCTTGGAGGCGGAACGGCAGGCGCTGTTGGCGCAAATCGTCCGGCGCCTGGCCCCGGCGCGCTAGCGATAGAAGCCGGTCGGCGGTTTGAACCCGCGCAGGCGCTGCATCGCCGCGACGACCCCTTGACCAAGCGGCGCCCGGACCCTGTCCAGCAGAGCGCCGCCCGGCTCGGGCAGCCCCAGGCCGGTGAAACGGCGGATCACCTTGTTGAAGGCGTGAACCCGCGCCGCGCGTTGCGTCTGGGAGGTGTAGAACACCACCGCGAGCGAAATGGAGACTTCTTCGCCCGGCTTCACCCAGCTCCGGTCGGCCTTGGTGGCGTGCGGCGTCGTGCTCGGGAAGAACAGCCCGTCTCCGGGCCCGACGTCGAAGAGCGAGGCGTTCCGCTCGATCTCGTCGCTCATCCTGACGTCGCTGAGATCGCCGGTCATGATGAAATTCTCGACCGCCTTCTGCGCGACGACGTCGCGACGCCTGTGATCCCAAAGCGAGACGACCTTCCGGCCGCGCAGCTGCAGCCAGTAGTTGTTCTCGCGGTCGATGTGGAACGGCGTCACGGACGGCGGGGCGGAAATGAACATGAAGCCGTTGATGCCGAACAGCCCCGATTGTTCAGGCTCCGTCAGCGCGCGAAGCTGCGACATCATATTTTCGAGAAACCGCCCATAGAGCGGGTCATTGTTGATTTCATAGAGCGCGATCCAGGATCCGGGCTCGGTGATCCGATCGAAGACCTCGTCGATGTCGCGGCCGTCATGGCTCGCGCTCTCGTGCCAAAATTCCGAGCGCTGATCGACGCCCGGCTTCAAGAAGCGGCACTTCTCGAGCGGCGCCAGGGATTTTGCGAGGCGGCGCAGCTGATCCATTTCGAAGAGCGGATGTTCGTGAAAGTTATGCCGCAACTTTCCGATACTGCTCGCCGAAAAACTCTGCGGCTCGACCGGCTCGATGTGAAAACCGTCGACATCGGCCGCGGCGCGCTGCCCAGCGGATTGTCGATCACTCGTTGCGCCCGTCTTCGAGATCGGGGAAAGCTCCGCATCGCTTGCAGAATCTGACATCTCTTGTCCTCCGCTCCATTGGCGATTGGGGCATTCGCGCATCGAATTTTCGCACGAATGCAACCTGGCTCCAACATTCTTCAAGCGCCGAGGCTTCGGCTCGGCGCGCGCGTGGCGCTAAGGGCGAGCGGTCAAGCTCATGCGACGCCCGTCCGCGCCCACGACGCGATACTCGCCAAAGGCTCGACTGAACCGATACAGCGACGCGTCGTCGGCGGGATATGCGCGGGTCGGCCGATCGCGGCGCATTCGCGCAGGTTCGGGCTAGTCATAGCAGATCGGCGTCTCCTTCCGAGTGGGCGCCGTCGCTGCGTCAAAGCCGCCGTCGACGCCGTTGCAGCGATTCCGCCACCCGCGCTGCGCGACGTCTTTGCGGATCTTCCAGGCGCGAAGTTGCTTGACGCCTGGCGGATCATTGAACTTGCCCGTGGCTTGCATCATTAACTCGGCCGGCCCTATGTCGTGTCCTAGCTCCTGCGTGTTTTTAGTTTGCCGACAAACGCCTCTCGTATGAATTCGCTTCGCCAATCGACACCGTTTGTTACGCGACCGTGATGTCAAAGAGCATCAGAGGAAGTTGACGCCGCCGACCAGGCGCGCGCTCGCGGCCGTCGCTGCGGCGCAAAGCGCGCCCAGTTGAGTTTTTTCGGACGCAACGCCACACCGAAGCCGCCCCGCTGACCCGCCAAGATAAACGCCGTAGTCATCGGCTATTGTCGAAAGAGACGCTCGCAAGCATCGAGCCAGACATCGGAGGCATGGAGGCTTTGGTGGCGCGATAGGCGCGGCTTTGTCCGGTGTGGTTCCTTAGTTCCAATTGCAGTTGGGTCGCCGGCCGCATGGCAGAAGATCTGCGCCGCGGCGCCAGGATTGCAGTAGAAGGCGGGCGTTGAAGGGACGCGCGACGTTGGCGGCCTGCGTTGCGGCTTCCAGCGAGTTGTCGCCAGCGGATCAACTGCTCAGAAAGGCCCGTTCTGCAAAGTTCGACACAGAACTCACTATTCGACGGAGAGGACTGGCATGCCCGGAAAACGCGATCGACTGGTGAAATTATTACAGTACACTTCGATGCTCGACATTCTCGAGCGGCTACCTCGACGGCCGCGACTAGTGGTTATTAATTATCATCGCATTGGATACTTCGATAAGACACCATTCGACCCAGGCGTATTTTCCGCAAGCCAAGACATCCTAAGCGATCAAGTGCGCCACTTAAAGAAGAACTATGATCTCGTCACACCGGAAGACGCAATCGATATCATTGCGGGCAAGGCGCCGCTGCGGAGCACCGCCATCCTGATCACGTTCGATGATGGTTACCTCGATAACTATGAACTGGCGCTGCCCGTTCTGCAAACACACGACGCCAAGGCGATTTTTTTCTTGGTGACGGCTTACCTTGACGATCCTCATCAAGCGCCGTGGTGGGACGCCATCGCATGGTTGGTGCGCAGATGCGCCGGCAGGACGCTGTCGCTGACCTATCCGTCCGAGTTTGAGGTCGCGGTCGACGAAGCCAACATCAACACGGCGATTGCGGAGGTGCTGCAGCACTTTAAGGGACCTGAGGTGGATGGCGAGCGGTTTCTTACGGAGCTCGAGCGGGAAGTCGGGGCCTCGCGCCGCGACATCAGCGAAGACTGCCGTCTGTTCATGAACTGGGAAGAAGCGGCGCAGATGCGCGACGCCGGGATGACGATCGGGCTACACACCCATACCCACCGAATCCTGTCGCAGATCGACGCCGTCGCGCAGCGCTGGGAGCTTTCGGAGTGCCGCGCGAGGCTCTCTGATCGGCTCGGAGAACCCGGACGCTTTTTCGCCTATCCTGTGGGCTCGCGCGAGGCGTTCACGGAGACGACCAAGCGCCTCGTGGAGGAAGTGGGATTTGACGCCGCCTTCTCCTTCTATGGCGGCGTGAACAAGCCGAACGAAATCGATCCGTACGACGTGCGGCGGTTTGACTTCACGAGCGACGTCGGAAGCGCCCGCGCGCGGGCGACGATGGTGGGCGTCGCGTTGACCGGGATGCGTCTCTGAGGACGCCGCCTCCCGCGACACGGCGCGCGATCTCGGCGGCGCGCGCGCGCGGATCAGGCGCCGTCGGAATGTCGACGGTTCCTTGGTCTTCGATAGACGGATCGGCCGCCGTCGACTAGGTCGGCGCCGGGGCGGCGAAAGCTCCGCCCGCGAGAGGGGGTGTTGTGGGAAATTTTCTTAAGCGCATGCCGTCGCCTCTGATCTATACGGTGAGCGTCTTTCTCGAGAAAAGCTTTTCGCTCATTACGATCCCGCTGATGGCGGCGTATCTCAGTCCGAGCGAATACGGCCGCTTCGACATCGCGATTTCGTTCATCGAGTTTGTCGGGATTATCGCCGGGCTCGGTGTCGCCAGCCAGCTTATTCGCTTCGGCAGCACGGCGGTCGACGAGGCGGGCACGAAACAATGCGCACGCGAGCTGCTCGGCAATTCGCTGCTGGCGGCTCTGCTCCTGTCCGTCATCGCCGTCATATTCGCCCGACCGATGGTCGACGCTCTCCTGATTGAAATCGGCGCCTTGGCGCTGTACGCGCAGTTGCTGAGCGCCTGCATCACCAGCTTGGTCGATTTGCCGTTGATGTGGCTGCGCCTCAAAGACGACGCGGTCAACTTCATGTATCTCGTCGTCGGCCGAACCGCCTTGCAGGTCTTGGCCATGTGGATCGCGCTGAGCAGCGGCGCGGGCTATGAGGGCGTGATGGTGGCGAACGCCATCGTCCTCATCGGCTTCGCGGCTCTTCTTGCCGTCGTGCAAGCTGCCGAGACCGGCGTGGCGTTTTCGACGGATCGGTTGCGCGAGATGCTGCGCTACGGAGCGCCGATCGTCGGGGCCGGCTTGGCGACCTATGCGCTCGGCACGGCGAACCGGCTGTTCATGCCGACCCATGTAAGCGACGAGGTCGTCGGGTATTACGGGCTCGCGACGCGGCTGTCCCTAGCGTCGTTCCTCTTGCTTCATCCGTTCGCGCTTTGGTGGATTCCGCGGCGCATTGCGGATCTGAAGCGCCCGAACGGCCCGCGCATGGTGGCGGACGCGTGGGGGCTCGGGTTCAGCATCCTTCTCTTCAGCGCCTTAGGCGTCGCGCTGTTCGGGCCGGTGCTGGTCAAATGGTTTCTGCCCGCGCCTTATCTCGCGGCGATCACTCTGCTGCCGTTGACCCTTTTGGCGCAGTGCCTGCACACCACGGTCTTCCTTGTCAGCACCGGCACCTACGCCCGCAGGACGAGCTATCGAGTGCTTCTTTTCGACGCGACTGCGGCGGCCATCGCCGTTCTCGGGTTTTATCTCTTTATCCCGATTTATGGCGTCTATGGCGCGATCGGCTCGATCATCGCCTGCCAAATTTTCCGACTCGCGGCCTACTGGATCGACGGGAACCTGGAAACCCCGGTTCCCTACCCTTGGGCGCGCGCGCTTGTCGGCGTCGCAGGGCTTGTCGCGCTCACGGCGACGGCCCCTTCGGTCGACAATCCGATCCTGCGGACGGTGTGGACTGCGGCGGCGGCGCTCGCGCTCACCGGTTTGCTGGTCGCGATCAAACTGGCGCCGCTGCCGCCGGCGGTCCTGCGCTTTCTTGCGTCGGCATGGCGATTTGTCGGCGGCGCCGCGGGCCGGCCGAAGGACTGACGCGCAGCTTGCGACGCGTCACCCCGGAACGTCCCGGCGCGGGAATATTGCAGCGCAAAGTTCTGCTTCTTGATCTCTTGCCGAGACGCGCCCTCAAAGCGCATCGGCGGCGCCGGTCGTCGTCTCCGATGGCGAGGCGGGCCTGGGGCTCGACAGCGCTCGCCGCGCAAGGCCCGGCCGCGCAGGCGCGCCATCTTGGTCGACTCGACGCGCGCCGGCGCGCTCGAACCGATGGCGCGCAACCGCCTCGCCATCACCGAAAACAAACCGCTCGGGCTCCGGCTCCGGCTGCGTCTCGGACCGGTCCAGCCGCGGCGCTACGGCTCATGCCGCCATTGATCGCATCCACCACGCGCCGCCTCGGATCGAGGGTCGGAGTCTTCGTTGCGCGCGCCCCCATCGCCAGCACGCATCTTGAGGCGCATGCTGAACCTCGAGGAAATCCCCACTCGGCAGCTCGATTCGGCTTGAACGCGCCCTAAGCGCTTGCCGACCGCCACTCCGCGATGGCGTCGATGAAGCGTTGATAGAGTTCCGCTTCGCCGCCTAGGCGGCGCGCATACGCCTGACCGGCTGCGGCCGTGCGCCGCCTTAGCGCGTCGTCCTCCCAGTAACGGCGAATCGTCGCCGCAAGGGCGGTTGGATCTTCGGGCGGAACCGCCACGATCTCGTCAGTGAATATATCGGAGACTCCCGGTCCCTCGGTGGCGATTACGCATTTTCCAAAGAACATCGCGTTCAGAATTGTCCCGATCCCAGCCGCAACGATCGCCTCTGAGAGAATCGGGATCACCACCAGTTTGGCGCCGTCGATCAGACTAGCCTCGGACTGAGAGGTTAAGTCGTGCTTGTTCCATTCTGCGCGCGACCAAGAATTAAAGGAAATATTGTCAATCTTCCCGTCGCGAAGTCGATCGGCTCTTGCGCCATGCTGCGCAAAGCTCTCCCAATCCGGCTCCGGCATGACCGCCGGATATTTCGTTTGCTCCATGGCGGCGGCGAAAGTGTCGAAATCACGCAACGACCGACCAAGGGTCAGCACGTATTCGCCCTGTGCGCCGGACGGCGCAATGGCGCTATCAGCAAGGTTCGGTTTGAACGGCACGAACCTGCTGTTGTGCGGGCGAATTGGATAGTATTCCTTGAGGCGAGAAACATCCCTAAAGTAGTTGATGAAGAGATCCACTCGTCGCAGGACTTTGCTCTTGGCGAACACCGTCGCTTTGGAGTGCAGGGATTTTGGTCTGCGCACCACAAGATCGGCGGCAACGAGATAGGGCGATCGCGTGACGGCGAGCGACGCCGCTAGACGCAGAGCAAGGTCGACGTCGCAATCGACGAAGAAAACGACCTCATCCGCGGCGTCACGATGGTCCATGAACTCCTTTGCGTTCGCCGCGAACACGGCCTCGCCCGTCGAGCCGCTTTGCGCCCGCCACCGAGCCGGAAATCGCTCGTTGTTCGATACGATGAGCATGCCTGCTCTCCCCTCACGCAGTCGCCCGCGTCCCTCGGCTCTTGCGCCGCGCCCCTGCGAACGCGTCGCGATCCATCGCCCGGACCGTGCAGGATGTCGGCCCCGGCCGCAACGAAGAAGGCGGAATGCAGGATCCGTTCCTTCTCGACACGGTCGAACCGCTCGGCGACGGCGGCGCCGGACGAGCCGGACGACGCGACGCGGCGACCAGGTTCCGCGTCTACGACTTGGCGGACCGTCTCAGACATCGCCAACGCGTCCGCGCCGAACGAGTCTTGATCCCGAACGCGCTCGCCTCGATCGACTTTGCAGCGCCGCTCACATGCAATGAGGCGACGCTGCGGCCACTCCTGGAGAAGGACGTCGAGACAGGCCGTCGCCTCAGGCGGGCGACGGACCTCTGATCAGTCGCGCTCGGCGCCGCCGTCGGCGCGAGGACGCTCGGCGCGGCGCCGTTTGCTGCAGCGCGGCGACGGCCGCGACGATCGGACGAGCCCCTCGGCCGCGGCGGGTTCGACGCCCGCCGGACTCCCCACGAACTCGTTTCGAACCGAAGCCCCGCGCGGCCGATGCGGACGTCCGAGGGGACGCCGACCCGCGTTTGGCGGCGGAATCGCCCGCGAAATTACCGCCCTTGATCGGTTGGGTCACACAATCGTCAAAGAACTTTTTTTGACCCGCGGCGTGTGTCTTTTTCTGCACTGCATCAGGCGATCTTCTGCTTGCGCGTCGCCGAGACGTGGGCGACGTTGGATTGATGGCGGCAAGCGGATATTGACTGAGGGAGGTTGGCTTCACTTGCGTCTGCGTCTCGGTCGAAGCGCCCCGACTACGGATTGAGTCCAACCATTGACGCATTGGCGCCGCAATTGCGTGCGGATCGAACGCCAGCGAAGACGGAGCTCGTCCCTGTGGACCCGCGCTGAACAAGCGCTCCAGCTCATCGTCGTAGCGAAGTTTGACGGAGCGAAGCCGCTCGAGGGGAAGACGATGTTCGGGAAAGTAAACATTCTGTTGCTTGCGGTCTTCGGCGCGATCCTTGGCGTCCAGCTCTTCTGGACTTGGGACGGACCCAGCGGCGCGACCGGCGATCAGGCCGGCCCGGCGGCGTCCTCGGATTACGCCGCCGCCCGCGTCGCGCGTCCGGACACCGCCACTGCGCCCGATCCGATTCGCGACGCGGACGGCGCTCCGCTCGTGTCGACGTCCGAATACGCCGCCAGTCGCATTGAGCCGATCGAGACGAACGCGCCGTCCGCCGTCATCGGCGACGCGAGCGACGGTCGAGCCGTCGCGACGCCCTCGGCGCCCGAGCCGCAGCGCGATCGCGCGCCCGAAACAGGGGCCCAGCCTGCGGCGGCTCTTGCGGATTCCACCCCGACGTCGGCGCCCGACGCTCCTTCCGCTTCTTTGGGCCTCACAATAACATACGCCGAAACGCTCAGCATCCGGTTCCATGGCTATCGAGAAATTTCGGGAACCTACCGGGTCAATGACGACGAGACGGTGTCGATCCCCGTGATCGACCGCGTCTCGGTCGCCGGCCTTACGGGGGCCGAGCTCGAGGATGTTCTCGCTCGGCGCGTGTTCGACATTACCGGCCGCAGCAGCGACGTCACGGTCGAGGTCGAATCCTACCAGCAGATCTTCGTCTCGGGCGGCGTCCAGACGCCGGGCTCGTTCGCGTGGCGCCGCAATATGACGGTGATGCATGCGGTCGCGCTGGCGGGCGGCCTCTACCGCAGTCCGGATCGGCAACGCACGAGCGTCGCCTTGATTGATGCGCGCCTCGCGATCGAAGAAACGCTGGCCGAGCTCAAGCGGGCGATCGTTCGCTCGGCGCGGCTGCGAGCGGAGCGCGACAACGTGGACATCATCGAGGTGCCCGAGCGGCTCGTCGCCCTCGCCGGCGCAGAGGAGGCGCGCCGATTGATCGAGAGCGAACAGACGCTTCTCGTGGCGGCGCGAAGCGCGGCGGCGCTCGAGATCGACGCCGTCGAAGCCAGCCTGCGCGCCGCCCGCGACGAGATCGTGCGTCTCCAAGATTTCGAAAGCTCGCTGCGCGCCAAGCTTGAAGAGCGCCGGAACTTCATCGGGCGCATGGCGAACCTGGAGGATCGCGGCTACGTTTCGGAGGAACGCATGACCGAGCTCAGAACCTCGGTCATCGACCTCGAGACGCGTCTCGCCCAGGTCCGTGTGGCGATGAGCCAAGCGGACGCGGCCCGACTATCGCTCGAGCGCGAGCGCATCGACATCGTTCAGAAGCGCGCAGCGGAAGTGACTGAGGAGCTGGTGAACATCGAGGCGTTGATCGACGCGAAGACGCTCGCCTTCGAAGCCGCTATCGCGCGGCGCTCCGAATTGGCCTCGGACCCCGACACGGTCGCGACCGGCGCAGAAGACGCGTCCAATCCGATCACCTACACCGTGGTGCGGCGCACCGAGTACGGAATCGAGACGATGACGGTATCGGAGTTCGAGAAGCTTTTGCCGGGCGACATCGTTCAAGTGAACGTGTCGCGGCCGCGGGACGACGAAGCGGCCGGCCCGGCGCGAAGCTTGTCTGCCGCGCATATCGACTAACCGGCGGACGCAACGCGAGCGGCGCGCGAAGTGAGCGTCGCGCACGAACCTCGTTTCGGATCTACCGAACCGCTGTCGAAGACGCTGACCGATCGATAATGGCGCGCCGAGCGGAGCCGTCGGGCGCTCCGACTGACGGTTTCGCAACGAATATGAAAGGCCCGGAGACTAGGTCTACCGCGCGAGCGGTCGAGCATTGACCGTCGCGCGGCCGCGTCGCGGGCGCTTGGCGTGGAGACGCGGATCGACGGCTCAAGGAATGGCGAACGTGATGGAGCGGTCCGTGAGTATGGAAACAACCCTTGCTTCTCGAACGAAGGGCCTCACGTCGATCTTCGAGAAACGGGCGCCGCATCGCACGAGCGATCCGCAGCGGCTGGCTCGCGACGAGCGCGCCAATCGCTTCAGCGTCTTCGAGTCGACGCCTCGTCCATCGCGCCGTCGCGCCGAACGACCATCGCCATCGGATGTGAAGCGCGGTCGATAATGTTTGGCGGCAACGATATTTTCGGCTGGCGGTCACCAATCGGTCAGACGCTCCTCGCGGCTGCTGCGGCGGCGGCGATCTTGGCCGTTCATCATGTGATGGGGCAGAATTTCGCGCTGATGGCCGCCGCGGCGCCCATCGGCGCTTACCTGATGCTCAAGCGGACCTATCTCATCGCGATCGTCTTCATCGGGTTCTCGTTTTTCCGACTGCACGAGGCGTTTCCGACGCTGGCGCCGCCAGGCGTCGTCGGGCTCACGGGCGCGGCGCTCGTCGCGGGACTGCTTTGGCGCGGCTTTCGGCTTGAGGCGGCGAACCGCGTCAGCGAACTCAGGGTCCTCAGCCTCGCCTTTGCAATGGCGGCCGTCGCCTTCGGCCTCGCGCTCGAAGTGACGAAGGCGTCCTACGCCACGCCAAACGGGCTCCTGCTCGGCACGCTGATGATCGTCTGCATTTGCGTCGCCATGGCCTGTTGGCGTCAGTTCCTTGCGCGCGGCACGGCCGAAGGTTGGCCGAGCCCGATGAATTATTTCACGCTTTTCTTTATATATATTTCGATCTGCGTGCCGTTCGCCTTCGATCCGAGCGTATCGTTTTCTCATTTCAATAATGTATGGTGGAAGATTGGCGTCGTATTCTATGCGATCTCATGGTTCTCCCGCACTGAGGACGATTTCGGTCTGACGCTACGGGCCATCCTGATCTTCGGTCTGCTGATCGCAAGCGTGGCGATTTACAACAAGATCAACGAAATCGATTTGGTCGAGGGCACACGCGTCACCATCAGTGGGATGATCTCCGCGCCTGGGACGTCGGTTTCGGAGGTCGATCCGGATGCGAGCTACGGATCGATGCTGGGCGACCCGAACGATCTCGCATTGGTGTTGCTCTTCCCCCTCGGTTTCGGCTGCGCGTTGCTCCAGTATCGGTCCGGCCGCGTCCTTACGGCGCTGGCCTTCTCCGTCGTCATCGCGTGCATGCTCGCCATTGTCTACACTGAAAGCCGCGGCGGCCTTCTCGGAGTCCTGACCGTCGGCGGCGTGATCGGCTTGAAGATGATCCGATCTCGGGCGCTGCTCATCGCCTGCGGCGTCGTCGCCGCAATCGGACTATACGTCGCCGCGGGCATCGGAGACCGCTCGACGGCCGTCGCGGCGGATGGCGGCCTCGACCATTCGAGCATGGGACGCATCTATGCGTGGATCGCGGCGACCAAAATGCTCGTCGGCAATCCGCTGACCGGCGTCGGTATGGCCGGCTTCGTGCAGGCGCATGCGGGCGGCTACGAATACTATCTCACAGGTTACAATTGGGCGGTGCACAGCACCTGGTTCGGCGTCCTTGCAGAAGGCGGCATTCCGGGCATTGCGCTCTTTGTCGCAATGTTCGTGACGGCCTTGCGAACGGCGCGCTCTTGTCTTCGCCGCTTCGAAGAATTGGGCGCCGACATGCGGCTTCGCGCCTGCGCGCTCGGCCTTATGGCCGGTCTTGCCGGCTTCGGCGTCTCCGGCGCATTCCTGACGCATGGATTCCTCTGGCCGATCTACATCCAAGTCGCGCTCGTCGTCGCCCTTTGGCGGTGCCTTCGGCGGATCGAGATGGCGCGAGAAGACGACGATCGCGACGCAAGCCGCGTCCGGCCGTGGTGGCCGCGGACGCACAGCGAGACGAAGTGGACGCCGCCGTCCGACCCGCTGGAGGCAGGCCGGGCGAACGGGAAAATGGCGCAGCGATGAGTCGGTCGGCAAACGACGTCGAACGGGTTTCGGTCCGCCGACTATACGCCGCCTAGCGACGCGGGTTTTTGGGAGCCGTCCGAATGAGTAGTCGCGACATGATCGTGTTTGCTGAGGATTGGGGAGGTCATCCCAGTTCTTCGCAGCATTTGATCCGCAACATCTCGGAGACTTGGCGCATCCTTTGGGTCAACTCGATCGGCCTCCGCCGGCCGCGGTTGAACGCCCGCGACATGCGGCGATTGACGCGCAAACTGAGCGCCGCGATCCGACCGAGCAAGCCGGAAACCGACGCGCCGACGAACAACGTCGCGCCGGCCAACATGACCGTCGTCTCGCCGATGGCGCTGCCCCTGCCCGGCCTCGGACCGCAAATGCGCGTCAACCGCATGCTCTTTCGCCGACAACTGACGCGAAAACTCGAAGAGGTCGGGATGACGAGGCCGATCCTATGGACGTCGCTGCCGACGGCGCTGCCCGCGGTCGGCCATCTCGGCGAGCGGGCGGTGGTCTATTACTGCTGCGACGATTTCGGCGCGCTCGAAGGCGTCGACCATGCGCCGGTCTTGGCGATGGAGCGCGAGCTCGCCAACAAGTGCGATCTCGTCTTCGTGTCGAACATGCGGCTGGCGGAGCGCTTTCCGTCGGATCGCACCATCTATTTGCCGCACGGCGCCGACGCGTCGCTCTTCTCGACGCCCGCTCCGCGCCCGCAGGACTTGCCGGAAGGCGGACCGATCGCCGGCTATTACGGCAGCTTCGCCGACTGGCTCGACAAGGACCTGCTGCGACAAGCGGCGCAGGCGCTGCCGGAGTGGCGCTTCGTCTTCATCGGCGACGTGAAGACCGACGACTCGAAGCTGCGCGATCTGCCGAACGTCTCCTTTCTCGGTCCACGGCCGCATCACGCGCTGCCGGGCTACGCGCAGCATTGGACGGCGTCGCTGATCCCGTTCCTGCCGACGCCGCAAATCCTGGCGTCCAACCCTCTGAAGTTACGTGAATATCTCGCTGCCGGCTCGCCGATCGTCGCAACTCCTTTTCCGGCGCTCGAGCCCTATCGCGAGCATATCGCCGTCGCCGAGAACGCTGACGCCTTCATCGCGGCCCTGCGCGCGGCGGAGGCCGAAGTCGGAGACTCGTCGGCGCGGGCGCCGCGTCAAGCGCGCGTCGCGTCTGAGACATGGGTTGCGCGCGCCGACGAGGCGCGCCGCGCATTGGAGAGCCTGTAATGACTAAACTGCGCATGCGCCACATCGCCGCCGGCGTGAGCGCGCTTGGCATGGCGCTCCTCGCCGCCGTTCCGGTCTCGGCGCAGCCGCGCGAGCTCGGCGCCGGCCAGCTGCCGATCGAGCTGGAGCCCTCCGCTCCCATCGACCTCTCCGGCGTCGGCGAGCTTGTCATCGAGGGCGTCCATTCCGGCGACGGCGAGGCCTACCTCGTCCTGCGCATCGACGACGAAGACGCGCCGACCTACAACGAGCGCTACAATGGCGAGCATGCCGTCCGGCCGGGCCCGTTCCGGATCGTGACGCCGGCCTCTGATCTCAGGACGACTGACGGACGGCCGCTCCGGCTCGACGAGATCCGGCGCATCATCCTGTTCTCGGACGACGACGACTTCGAGATCACGCGCTTCGAGGCGCTCGCGGCCGGCGACGCGGCGGCCGCGCCGGTCGAGGCGCCTCAAGCCGGGAGCGGCGCGCTAGAGGCCCGCGACCTCGGCGCCGGCCAGCTGCCGATCGAGCTGGAGCCCTCCGCTCCCATCGACCTCT
>CAZPTD010000002.1:43435-52105 GCA_964588915.1 uncultured Neomegalonema sp.
TGCGCATCGACGACGAAGACGCGCCGACCTACAACGAGCGCTACAATGGCGAGCACGCCGTCCGGCCGGGCCGGTTCCGGATCGTGACGCCGGCCTCTGATCTCAAGGCGACTGACGGACGGCCGCTCCGGCTGAACGACATCCGGCGCATCATCCTGTTCTCGGACGACGACGTCTTCGAGATCACGCGCTTCGAGGCGCTGTCGACGGATGACGCCCGAGCGCCGGCGCAGATCGAACGCGCTGCAATCGAGCCGCGCGACTTCGGCTCAGGACGCGCGCCGCTTACGCACGACTTTTCGCGCCCGATCGACCTATCGCCCTATGACGAGATCCTGATCGAAGGCGTCGCAACGACCGAGACGCCGATTTGGGTGCTTCTCCGCATCGACGATGGTCAGTCGTCCGACTATGCGTCGCGCTACAATCTTGAAGTCGAGCTGCCGAGCGGCCCGTTTCGGCTGCGCGCCTCGCTCGGCGGTTTGCGCAGCCCGAGCGGACGCGTGCTCGATCCAAGCGACGTCCGTCTCGTTGATTTCTGGTTCGACGATGACGACGCGACGATCGAGGTCACCCGCTTCGAGGCGCGCTCGGCGCCCCGTTTGCCGAACGGCGCGATCGGCTACTCCTTCGGTCACCCCGACGCGTCGGTCCCGCCTGGTTTCGAGCGCATCGGTCCCCAGGATCCGCGGATCTTCGGCGAGATTTCCGCCGTCGCCCGCCCGACGCCTGATCCGCTCGTGGCGAACGGCCTCCGCGGCGTGCGCGCGATCAGGCTCGACGACGTGCCGCCCGGCGACTACCGCGTGACCGTCTGGTCGGAGGATCCGGGCGAATGGGAGTACCTGCCGCATCCCTTGCGGCGCGTGATCCGCGCCAACGACGTCGAGATCCGTCGCGACGAGACGAACCCGCGCGACTGGATCGCCGAACGCTATCTTCGCGGTCTGGCGCGCGAGCATACGCCCGACGACGACGCGTACACCGCCTACGGCGCCTTTCGCGGCGAGCCGCGCTCCGCCCAAGTGCCGGTCGGTTCCGAAGGTCTTCGGATCGAGCTCGGCGGCGACACCAACGCCGCCACCTATATCTCGGCGATCCTGATCGAGCCGGCGGTTGGCGGCGGCGCGGCGGAGCGCGCGGTCGAAGAGGCCCGATCGGAATGGTATCGCGAGTTCTGGCGTCTCGACCCGTCATGGCGCGAAAGCGCCGGCGCGGACGCGCCGATGGCGGCGACGCTGACGATCGCGCCGAGCGGCGCGTTCGAGATCACCGGTCCCGACGGCGCGCCGACGGGCCGCGTCCGCGCCGCCGTCGCGCCCGGAACGGGCGTTCGCGTCACGATCGAGGCGGTTTCCGAGGCGCAAACCGACGCCAGCGCGCGGATCGTCGCCCCGAGCTTCGGCGCCGTCGAACTCGAGGGCATGCTCTGGACCGGACATTGGCGTCTCGAACGCCGGCTGCCGGGGGACACGATTCTCAGCCTCGCGGACAACACGCTCCTGCCGACAGGCGCCGCGCCGATCCATGTCGATCGGCCGCGACGCTACGAGATGTGGTTCGAGGCGCCGGCCGACGCGCCGCCGGGGCTCTATACCGGCGCGCTGGAGATCACGACGCCGCTCGGCGTGTTCTCGGCGCCGATCGATATCGAGGTGCTCGACGTCGCTCTGCCTCCGACGGCCGATCCCGCCGGCTTCTACCTCGTGGAAGCGCCGCATTTGGAGTGGTTCGCCGGCGAGCCGCTCGATCGGCAGCGCCAAGCGGCCTGCGACGTACGCTTCATGATCCGCTTCGACTTGCGCGGCTCCGCGCCGGCGGTGACCACGCCGCGGCTTGGAAACACGCTCGCGACGACGCTTGATCTGCGGCTGGCGAACGATCTTGGCTTGGCCCCGCCCTGGCTGGTCTACGGCCCCATGCAGGGGCTGCAGTTCGAATTCGCGCCCGGCGACGGCGCGGCGCTCTTGGCGACGGTCGAGACCGAGCTGCGCACCGCCGGCTCCGCGGCGCCCGCGTGGAGCGTCGCGGACGAGCTGAGCAATCCCGGCAACCCGGCGACGGAGCAGTTCTGGCCGTGGGTCGAGGCGATCCGCGCCGCCTCGCCCGGCGTCATTCTCGCCGGACACATCAACAGCCCGAGCGATCGCGCGTATCTCGACGCGTTCGACGTCGTCCTGACCAATGGCGGCTTCGGCCTCGACGCCGCGACGATCGCGGATCTCGCCGACCGCGGCCTCAAAGTTTGGTTCTACAACACCTTCCAGCCGCGCGTGACCGCGGGCTACTGGCTTTGGGCGACGGAAGGCGACCGTTACGTCCAGTGGCACGCGCGCATGCCGACCGCGGACCCGTTCGACCCGATCGACGGCCGCGAGGGCGACGTCCAGGCGCTGCTGCCGAGCGTCGAAATCTGCCCACCGCTGCCCGGCGTCCATCGCGACTTCCTGCGCCTCGCGGAAGGCGTCGTCGATCAGCGATGGCTGCTCTGGCTCGACGCGCAGACGAGCCCGGAGGCCGACGCCTTGCGTCGGCGGCTACGCGCGCGGGCCGACGACGGGTGGGCCGAAACGGCGCGCGCCGGCGACAGCGAGATGGCGCGGATCCGGGCCGAGATTATGGCGTTGGTCGAGTGACGCGGAAGCGGCGCCCCGCTTGCATCACTGGTCACGCGCGCTTCGATTAAGGCGATGGAAGGGCGATAAGTGTTGCAGTTGTTTGCGCCTTTGGAGCATTGCTGCGACGCCGACTTGACGAGGCGCTGATCGAGTTCCGAGAACGGTGCGGACCAGCGAGAGACTGCGCGGCGCTCTCGGCGAACACCATTCGGCGGCGCCGCCCGAATTGACCGGATCGAACCCCAGCGACGCTCCGCGCGGAGCCGGCGAGGCGAAACGAGGCGCAGAGGACAATGACGTCAGTTTTCCGAAGCATTATCGGCGCGGCGTGGCGGCGACGGTTTCTCATTCTGATCCCGTTCCTTCTCTTGAGCGTCGCGAGCGTCGCCGCTTCGATCCTGCTGCCGAAGAACTACAAGACGACGGCGCTGATTCTGCTTCAGGAAGAGGGTCCCACGGAGCTCACCAGCGAACAGGGGACGTCGTCTTCCGGCAGCGTTCGAACGCGCGTCTACGCGCTCGACGTTCTCTTGCGCAGCGACCGCGTTCTCACCGAGGTCATCCGCCGCTTCCACGGCGTCGATCCTGCGGAGGATCCGGCGCTCTCGGCGGTCCTTCAAAAGGATCTGCGCGAGCGGCTGACGATCCAGATCCACGACGTCTACTTCATCGAGATCGCGCTCGAAGGCAGTCGGCCGGAGGAGCTCCAGCGTGAGCTCAACCTGATCGTCGAACGGTTGTTCGAGCTGCTGCTTCTGCCCTCGAACGCGACCTTGAGCGCGACCGATTTCCTGATCCAACAACAGAACGCGACGATCGGCCGGCTCGACGAGCGGCTCGCCGAGCTCAACGCCGAGGCCGGCGACCTGTCGCTCGCCGAGTTCAGTCGCAAGAACGACGCCCGCGCGCTCGCCGCCGCGGTGGCGCGCGAAACCGAGGGCGAGGCGCGCCGGGCGATGGCCAATCTTCAAGAGGCCGCCTTCGCGGTCCTCGGTCAACGCGGCGGACTGCGCACCCTCGACGTCGAGATCGTGGCGCTGCGTCAGCAGCTCGACGGCGCGACGCCCGAGCGCGCCGAGGCGCTCAACGCCCAGATCGCCGCGCTCGAGGAGCTTCGGCCGCTCGAGACGCGCGCCGTCGAGGCGCGGCGCCGCGCCTCGAGCGCCGCCCAGCAGCTGGCTGTCGCCGACACCGCGCTGCGCGAGCATCAGAGCGCCGCCGAGCTCCGCGCGGCGATCGAGGCCGACCTCGCGACGGCCCGCGCCGAAGTCGAGCAGCTGCGCGCCCGCTTCCGCAGCGCGCGCGAGCAGACGCTCCGCATTCTCGAAGCGCCGGATCAGCTGAAGCTCGTCGACGAGCCGGAGGTCCCGAACCAGCCGACGAATTCGGCGCTCAAGATCATCATCGCCGGCGTCGCCGCCGGCCTCGGCCTCGGGCTCGGTCTCGCCGTGATCGCCGAGCAGCTCGATCAGAGCGTCCGCGGCGAGGACGATCTCGGCAACGCGACGGAACTGCCCGTTCTGGCGCGGCTGCCCAGGCTGCATCGAACCGAGAAAGCCGCGCTGGCCGATTACGGCGCCGAGCGAAGTTCTCGAGCGGAGAACAACGCCGCCGAGCCGGCGTCCAAGGAAATCGCGGCCTTTCCGGCCGGCGGCAAGAGCGCGGTGGGATGATGGCGCGGTCGAAGTCGAAAAAGAGCGGAGAGAAGAACCTCTACGCCCGCGAAGAGGCCTTCGCCGTCGCGTCGTGGATCTTCCAGGTCGAGCAGATCGCGATGACCGCGACACGGCGTCAGACGCGCATGCTCGGTCTCGTCGGCGTCGAAACGGGCGCGGGCGTCACCAAGATCGCCGAGTTGATGGCGACGAGCTTCGCCAAGTCGCAGCGTCACACGCTGTTGCTCGATCTGCGTTCTCCGGTCGACTTCTCGGACGCGCCGGTCGACAGCTGGACGCCCGGCAAGCCGGAGATCGCGCGCTACGTCACGCATGATCCGCGCGGCTTTCATCGGCTGCGGCCGACGCCGACGCCGACGAGCCGACCGCTCTTCAACAATGTCGAACTCATGCGCAAATGCGTCGAAAGCGACCTGCAGCGCTACGAGCAGATCGTCGTCGACCTGCCGAACCTCTCGGACAGCGGCGCCGACGGCGTCAACCCGATCGGCCCGGCGGTCGCCTGCGACGCGGTGCTGCTCGTCTGCATGACCGGCCGCACCTCGCGCGCGCAGGCGACGCGGTCGGTCGAGCGGCTGCAGACGGCCGGCGCGAGCGTCGCCGGCTCGATCCTGAACGACGAGGAGAACGTCAGCCTCGGCGGCGACATCGCGACCTTCGCGCGGCGCATCCGCTGGCTCTCGCCGGCCTTCGCGCGGCGCCTGGAGCGCTTGGGCCGCACCAGCAGCGTGATCAACTGACGCGACGGCCGGCGCCGACGAGCGCGCGTTTCGAGGAAGACGATGGCGAGCGCAGAGACCGAACCGACCGCGCCGCGACCGGGCGAGATTTGGCTCTTGCTCGACAGCAGCGGCGTCGGCGGCATCGAGACTCACGTCCGGGCGCTCTATCTGGCCTTTCGCCGCGCCGGCGCGCCGGCGCGCATCGTTCTGCTCGCTGATCACGGCCCCAATCCTTGGCTCGAGCAGTTGGCCGCGGTCGGCGCGACGCCGACGATCCTCGGCGGCGGCCTCGGCGCGATCCTCCGCGCGCTCCGCGCCCATCGCCCGGCCGTCCTGCACACGCATGGCTACAAGGCCGGCATTCTCGGCCGCCTCGCCGCGCGATGGACGGGCGCGCCGATCGTCAGCACGTTTCACGCGGGCGAGCGCCTCGGCGGCGCCCTCGGCCTCTATCAGCGCCTCGACGAATGGTCGTCCTTCCTCGCTCGCCGCATCGCGGTCAGCGCGCCGATCCAGAAACACCTGCCTTTCCGCTCGGAGCTGATCCCGAATTTCATCGTCGCGCCCGAGGCGCCGCCGGAGGCGCCGCCGCCGCCGCGCGTCGCGTTCGTCGGCCGCCTGAGCCACGAGAAGGGGCCGGATCTGTTCTGCCGGCTCGCCGCGGCTTACGAGGGCCCGCCGATCGAATGGCGCGTCTACGGCGACGGGCCGATGCGGGCGGAGCTCGAAGCGGCCTACGGCGATCGCATCGCGTTCTACGGCGTGGTCGCGAATATGAGCGCCGTCTGGTCTGAGGTCGGCCTGCTGGCGATGACGTCTCGCGCCGAAGGCTTGCCGATGGCGGCGCTCGAGGCCGGCGCCGCCGGACTGCCGATCCTCGCGAGCCGCGTCGGCGCTCTGCCCGAGGTGGTCGACGAGGATAAAACCGGCTGGCTCGTCGATCCGGCGGCGCTCGAGGCGGGCGATCTTTCCGGCGCGCTCGCGGCGCTCGGCCGATGGCGCGCCCTCGATCCCGCGGCGGGCGCGGCGATGCGGCGCGCCTGCTGGGCGAAGATCCGCAGCGCCTATTCGGAAGAGCGCGCGCTCGAGCGCATCCGCGCCGTCTACCGCGCCGCCGGCGCGAAGGCTCTCTGAAGCGACGCCGATTCGAACGCCGGCCGATTTGTCAACAAAACATTTTTCTGTTCATATTCTTTCGCGCATGACGAGCGCCGCCGCGCCCGACGGAGCGGCCGCAGACCGCTTCTCAGATGCGGCGAGAGGCCGATTCGCGGCGCAATTAGGCCGCTGCGGGCCCGTTTCGCCAATCAGACTAATTGACAAAAATATGTCAGACGTTGTTCAATCATGGCCATGTCGAGACGTGTCTGCGCCAATACCGAACAATCGTTTTCTCGACGCATCTATGATCAAGATGCAGTATTGCCGTTGCGCCGCCCTCGCCCGGTTCTCGCCTCGGAGCGGCCATGCTCGACCCGCGCGAAAATTTCGCCAAATTGGCGAGATTATACACTCAAGAGTTGTAAATTGTGACGATTTTGCGTCCGATTTTTCATCGACTGCGTCTTTTCACCTACACCGCTAGAGATCAATCACTTCGCGCCCGATTTCGGAGTTCCCTTTGCAATGGCGGTATTGATAGTGCCCGACTCATGAGCGGAAGGGGTAATGCGATGACCATCCAGTATATCGTTGATGGCGATATGGACGCCCGGGGCATGCGTCGCCGCCAAGACGATTGGACGCGCTTGGCTGTCGCCGACGACAACGTCCAACTCAATCTCGCCCGTGTGCGCAAGCTGGATTCATCCGGCCTCGGCGCGATCCTGTTTCTGTACAAGCGGCTCACGGCCGCGCGGAAAAAGTTCGAGATCGTCAACGCCAGCGGCCAGCCTCTCGAGTTCCTGACCAAGTTCAACGTCAACGCCCTGTTGGCGGCGAACCAGCAGCGGCCGACGCGCCGCGTGCTTCAACCCGCCCGCACGGCTCCGAAGCCGCCGGAGGCGAAGAGCGCTGATCAGAGCGTCTGACGCGCGGCGCGATCCGCCCGTCGCGTCGGGGCGTCGATCGTGAACCGATCAGAGACCGCGCGAGCGGCCGAGGCGGAAACCGCCGAAAGGGCGTCGCGCCGCTGGGCTCGCAGGGCGACAGGGCGTCGAAATCGACCTGATCTCGGCGCCGCGGCCGCCGCCGCCGTTTCTCTTGGTGCGATAACGCGTTAGACGGTCGCGCGAGAAGCGGGCGCGGCCCGCCCGGCCCGAGAAAGCGCCCATGTCCGAACCGTCAGCCGGCGAGGCCGCCGACCAGGCGCCTGATCCGTCGCGCGCCTCGCCCCGCGGCGGCGCCGCCGAAGTCTTCCTCGTCTTTCTGAGACTCGGGCTGACCTCGTTCGGCGGGCCGGTCGCGCATCTCGGCTATTTCCGCGAGGAGTTCGTCAACCGGCGCCGCTGGTTCAGCGACGCCGCCTACGCCGATCTCGTCGCGCTTTGCCAGTTCATGCCCGGGCCGGCCTCGAGCCAGGTCGGCCTCGGGATCGGCCTGATGCGCGCCGGACCGCTCGGCGCCGCCGCGGCGTGGACCGGCTTCACGACGCCCTCCGCGGTCGCGCTCACGCTGTTCGCGCTCGGCCTGACGGCGATCGGCGATCAGACCGGCGCCGGATGGCTGCAAGGGCTGAAGCTCGCCGCCGTGGCGATCGTCGCGCATGCGGTGATCGGCATGGCCCGCTCGCTCTGCCCGGACGCGCCGCGGGCGACGCTAGCGGCCGGCGCCGCGGCGCTCCTGCTCGCCGCGCCGCTCGATGCGCCGATCTACGCGCTCCAGCTCGGCGTGATCGCGCTCGGCGGCGTCTTCGGGCTCGCGCTGCTCAAAGGATCCGTCCAGGAGGCCGACGGCGCCGCTCTCAGAACGCCGCCGCGCTGGGTCGGCGCGGTCGCGCTCCTTCTCTTCGCCGCCCTGCTCTTCGGCGCGCCGATCCTCGCGGCCTCGACCGAGAGCGCGGCGCTCGACTATTTCGACGCCTATTATCGCTCCGGCGCGCTCGTCTTCGGCGGCGGCCATGTCGTGCTGCCGTTGCTCGAGGCGGAGGTCGTCGATTCGGGCTGGGTCTCGCCCGACGCCTTCGTCGCCGGCTATGGCGCGGCCCAGGCCGTGCCCGGACCGCTCTTCACCTTCTCGGCCTTTCTCGGCGCCTCGGCGGCGGAGTCGCCGACGGGCGTTCTCGGAGCGCTTCTCGGCCTCGTGGCGATCTTCGCGCCGTCATTCTTGCTCGTGCCCGGCCTCCTGCCGTTCTGGAACGCGCTCCGGCGCCGCGCAAGCGCGCGGGCGGCGCTCGCCGGCGTCAACGCGGCGGTGGTCGGCCTCCTCGCCGCCGCGCTTTACGATCCGGTCTTCACGAGCGCGGTCGACGTCGACTCCGGCGAGGGCGGCCGCGATCTGGCGCTCGCGATCGGCGCCTATGCGCTGCTCGTCTTCTGGAAGACGCCGCCCTGGCTCGTGGTCGCGCTGATGGCGGGCGCCGGCGCCGCCGTCGCGGCGCTATAGAGCAGGATCTGTTGAGGTGGATGCGACGCCGATGACGCCGTCATCCCGGGATGACCCCGTCATCCCGGAAAGCCGCCGGCTTATCCGGGATCCAGGGCCGGTTCGCCGCAC
>CAZPTD010000003.1:0-51806 GCA_964588915.1 uncultured Neomegalonema sp.
GATGAAGGAGGCCGGATCCGGCGCCGAGAGATCCTGGATCCAACCGAAGAACGGCGCGTGACGCAGCTCGATGCTGACGATGAGCACCTTGTAGAGCGAGAAGAAGATCGGAATCTGCGCCAAGAGCGGCAAGCACCCGGCGGCGGGATTGACCTTCTCGCGCTTGTAGAGCGCCATCATCTCCTGCTGCATCTTCTGGCGGTCGTCCTTATACCGCTCTTGGATCTTCTTCATGTCCGGCTGCAGCTTCTTCATGCGCGACATCGAGACGTAGGACTTGTACGCGAGCGGAAACAGCAGCGTCTTGAAGATCAGCGTCAGCACAATGATCGCCACGCCCATATTGCCGATGGCGGTGTTGAGGCCGGCGAGAATCTCGAAAATCGGCTTGGTCAGGAAGAAGAACCAGCCCCAATCCACCGCGTCGACAAAGCGCGACTGGCTCGAATATACGAAGTAGTCCGAAAGTTTGCCGAAAAAGTCGTCCGGCGCCTGCATTCCGTCCAGCTGATACTGGTAATCGCGCAGGGCCGAGATCTCTTTCGCTCCGGCGAAGAAGTTGGTGGTGACGATCACCTCGCCGCCGCGCTCGAGGAAGAAGCTCTCGGCCACCGTCTCGGTGATGTAGCGCTCGCCGGCCGGGCCTTCGGTGCGCGCGAAGATCGTCTCGTAGCGGCGGTCGCCCGCCGGCGAGAGCGCCGTCAGCCAGTACGGGTCGGTGAAGCCGATCCATCCGATCTGATCCGCCCATTCGCGCTCGCCGAGCCAGGCGTCCTGGTTCGGCGCCGGCGGATAGACCTGATCGCCGTCGTCGAGATCGGAGTAGTCGTGCGTGACCAGCGCGCCGTTGACGACGCCGACCGCGCCCTCATGGAGCACCCAGAGGCCGCGAATGTCCTGATAGCCGTCGCGCGTGACCCGAGCGAAAGGCCGCACTTCGAGCGGCCCGCGCGCTTCGCCGCCGCCCGCGAAGCGCACCCTCTGCTCGACGCTGAACATGTAGTTGTCGTCGACCGAGTACTTGATCGAGAAAACGAGCCCGTCCGGGCTGTTCCACACCAGCGTCACCGGCGTCGCCGGCGTCAGCGTCTCGGCCGAGGTCGGATCGAGATCCCAGACGGTGCCGGGCTCCGGCCGTCGGATCGTCGACGGCAGACGCCAGCCGAACCAGGCGAAATGGGCGTTCTCCGTTCGGCGCGGATGCAGGAGCTCCACCTGTTCGGCGCCGTCGAGCTCGACCGTGTAGTCGGTGAGGCGGAGCTCGTCGATGATCGCGCCTTCGAGAGCGATCGACCCCTCGAGGCGCGGCGTCCGGATCTGGACGCGTTCGCTCCGCGCCAGCGCCTGATCATGCGCGAGGATGTCCTGAGGTCCCGTCGGCTCCGCCGTCGTCGCGCCGTCGACCTCTTCGACCGCCGTTTGCTCCTCGGGCGGAACCGGTTCCGGTCCGAAGAGCGGTCCCCACAGGAACAGCACCAGGATGCAGAGCACCCCGGCGATGATCAGATTGCGGGTTTCGTCTTTTGATGGCTGCTGCTGTTGCATGCGTCGTTCCGTTGTCGGCGGCGCGCGCGGCGCCCGAGGCGGCCGCGCGGTTGTCGGTCGATCGCCCTTGAAGCGGTCGAGATCTGATCAGTCAAGCGACGCGGCGCGCGCGACGCGCAAGTGACGCGGGCCGGAAGCGCGGCGCGATCACGTCAGCGGATCGCTCTCTTCGCTCGCCTTGCGCGCGAGCCCGGCGAAGTCGAAGAGACGCGGATCGAGGAGATGGCTCGGCCTGACATTGGCGAGGGCGTTGAAGAGCACGTTCTTCCGGCCGGGCCGCGCCGACTCCCAGGCGTCGAGCATCGCCTTGACCTGCTGGCGCTGGAGCCCGTCCTGCGAGCCGCAGAGATCGCAGGGAATGATCGGCGCCTCGATCGCCGCCGTGAAGCGGGCGAGATCGGCCTCGGCGCAGAGCGCGAGCGGCCGAAAGACGAAGAGGTCGCCCTCCTCGTTGAGCAGCTTCGGCGGCATCGCGGCGAGCCGCCCGCCATGGAAGAGATTGAGAAAGAAGGTCTCGAGCGCGTCCTCGCGGTGATGGCCGAGCACGATCGCCGCGCAGCCCTCCTCGCGCGCGACGCGGTAGAGATGGCCGCGTCGGAGCCGCGAGCAGAGCGCGCAATAGGTCTTCTCGGCCGGGACCTTGTCGACGACGATCGAATAGGTGTCGCGGGTCTCGATCCGATACGCCGCGCCGATCCGCTCGAACCAGGCCGGCAGCGCGTCCTTCGGGAAGCCGGGCTGGCCCTGGTCGAGATTGCAGGCGATGAGCTCGACCGGCAGGAGCCCGCGCCATTCGAGATCGAGCAGGAGCGCCAGGAGCGCGTGGCTGTCCTTGCCGCCCGAGACGCAGACGAGCCAGCGCGGCTTCGGCGCCTCCGGCGCGCGCAGGCCGAGCATGCCGTAGCGCTCGATCGCCTCGCGCGTCTGGCGGATCAGCTTCTTGCGCAGCTTGTTGAAGCCGCCGGTCCGCGGCGCCGCGGCGTAGACCACCGGCCCGTCGACGGCGCCGCCGGCGTCGAGATCGAGCGCCTCGGCGCGGTCACCGGCCATCTTCGGCCTCCTTCGCCGCGCTTTCGGCCGCCGGCTCCGACGCCCGATCTCGGCGCCGCTCCGGAACCGGATCATAGCCCGAGCCGCCGCCGCCGAGCCATTCGAAGGGATGGCAGCGCGAGAGGCGTCGGAGCGCGAGCCAAGTTCCTCGGATCGCGCCGTGGCGCGACAGAGCCTCGAGCGCGTAGACCGAGCAGGTCGGCTCGAAGCGGCAGTTTCGGCCGAGCAACGGCGAGATGAAGAGACGGTAGAAATAGACCGGCAAGGCTGCGATCCGGCCGAACCAAGAGAGCGACCGCCAGTGCTCGAAGAGCCGGCTCTTCGGCCGCGGCGCGTCGGGCTCAGACTCTCCGCTCATCCTTCGGCTCCTTCGCCGCCTCGCCTCTTCCGGCGCGCCGTCGCGCGGTCGCGACCGCCGCCCGGCGCGTCATGCGCGCGCTTCAGCGCTCCGGCGAGCTCGTCGCGCATCAGCGCGTATGGACGCGCCGCCGTCGTCTCGGCGCGGGCGATCAGTACATAGTCCCAGCCCGGCCGCGCGTGAAGCGGTCCGACCTCGGCGGCGAGCGCGCGCAGACGCCGCTTGGCGCGGTTGCGCGCGACCGCGTTGCCGACCTTTTTGCTGGCGGTGAAGCCGAACCGCGGCGCGTCGGCCGCCGCGGCGCCCGCCTTCGCCGCCAGGCGTTCGGCGTCGCGCGCAGTCCGACGGCGCGCCTGCAGCACGAAGCCGGGCGTCGCCGCCGTCCGCGCCTTGGCCGCGGCGAGGAACTCGCGCCGCTCCTTGAGGCGGCCGAGAACGAGCGGCGTCGCGCCCGCCCGCCGATCCTCAGGCGGAGAGGCGCTTCCGTCCACGGGCCCGCCGGCGCGCGATCACCTTGCGGCCGTTCTTCGTGGCCATGCGGGCGCGAAACCCGTGGCGGCGCTTCCGAACCAAATTGCTCGGTTGAAAGGTGCGTTTCATCTCAAGACCTCAGGCGGCGCGGCCGCGCGACGATCGCCGCGCCCGACGCGGCGGCGCGCGATCGGACCTCGCCGGAGCGCAATCGCCGCAATTTCACGGATAAGGCCGCGCTATTACCGTGAGATCGTCGCTAAGGTCAACCATCGAGCGGCCGTCACGGCGAATCAACCCGGCGTGACGGCGTCTGGCGGCGCGCGCGGCCGAGCCTTCATTATGAGCGAGCAATGGCGATGGATGACGAGCGGCGTCGGCGCAGACGAAACGGCGAGAGCGGCCTCGATGGCGAGCCGGCGCATGAAGCGGGGCAGGAGATCGACATGACGGACAACACGGCGGACGCGCCGACCCCGGACGGCGCGCGCAAACGCTCGGGCTGGGCGCGATGGGCGCCGCTCGGCGTTTTGGCCGCGGCCGCGACGGCCGGGTTCTATTTCTTCGGCGACTTTCTCAGCCTCGAGGCGCTGCGCGAGAACCGGGCCGATCTCCTGGCCTGGCGCGACCAGAACTACGTCGCCGCGGCCGCGACCTTCGTCGGCGTCTACGCGCTCGCGGTGGCGCTCTCGATCCCGGGCGCGCTCTGGATGACGCTCGCCGGCGGCTTTCTCTTCGGCCTCTGGCCCGGCGCGCCGATGATCGTCGTCGCGGCGACCGCCGGCGCGATGGTGATCTTCCTGGTCGCGCGCGGCAGTTTCGGAGCGGTGTTTCGATCGCGCGCCGGCCCGTGGATGCGCCGGTTCGAGCGCGGCTTCCAGGAGGACGCGGCGAGCTGGCTCTTGATCATGCGGCTGACGCCGGTGGTGCCGTTCTTCGTCGCCAATGTCGCGCCGGCGCTGCTCGGCGCGCGGGCGCGGACCTTCTTCTGGACGACGCTCATCGGCATCGCGCCGGCGACCGCCGTCTACACCTGGGTCGGCTCGGGCCTCGGCGCGGCGCTCGAAGCGAGCGAGATCGCCGAGGGCGACGTCACCGGCGTGATCCTGCAGCCGGAGATCCTCGGACCGCTGATCGGCCTGGTCGCGCTGTCGGCGATGCCGATCCTGGTGAAGCGATGGCGCGCGGCCAGGCGGGCGGCGCGCGGCGCGGACCTCGGATGACGGGCGAGCGGCGGATCGAGACCGATCTCTGCGTCATCGGCGCGGGATCGGGCGGCCTCTCCGTGGCGGCGGGCGCGGTGCAGATGGGCGCCCGCGTCGTCCTCGTCGAGCGCGGCGAGATGGGCGGCGATTGCCTGAACACGGGCTGCGTGCCGTCGAAGTCGCTGCTCGCGGCGGCGAAGGCGGCCGAGGCGCGGCGCAAGGGCGCGGCGTTCGGGATCGCGCCGGCGGAGCCCGACGTGGACTTCGCCGCCGCTCAGGCGCATGTGCGCGACGTCATCGCCGGCATTGCGCCGCATGACAGCCAGGAGCGTTTCGAGGGCCTCGGGGTCGAGGTGATCCGCGAGAGCGCCGCCTTCATCGCGCCGGACGAAGTCCGCGCCGGCGAGGCGAGGCTCCGCGCGCGGCGCATCGTGATCGCGACCGGCTCGGCGCCGGCGATCCCGCCGATCCCGGGCCTGGCGGAGACGCCGCATCTCACCAACGAGACGCTTTTCTCGGTTCCTGAGCGGCCGCGGCGGCTCTTGATCGTCGGCGGCGGGCCGATCGGCTGCGAGATGGCGCAGGCGCATCGCCGGCTCGGCTCGGAGGTGGTGATCCTCGAGGCCGCCAAAGCGCTCGGCCGCGACGACCCGGAGCTTTCCGCCATCGTGCTCGCCGCGCTCCGCGCCGAGGGCGTCGAGATCCGCGAAGGCGCGCGCATCGCCTCTGTCGAGGCCGGAGCGGGCGGTCCGATCGTCCGGCTCGACGGCGGCGAGGCCGTGGAGGGCTCGCATCTCCTGGTCGCGACCGGCCGCACGCCGACGACGGGCGGTCTCGGGCTCGAGGCGGCCGGCGTCGACTTCGGTCCGAGAGGGATTCGGGTCGACGCGCGGCTCCGGACGACGAACAAGCGGATCTTCGCGATCGGCGACGTCGCCGACGGGCCGGGCGCCGGCGTCCAGTTCACCCATGTCGCCGGCTACCACGCCGGGATCGTGATCCGGAACGCGCTCTTCCGCCTGCCGGCCAAAGCGTCGCTCGCGGCGTCGCCCTACGCGACCTACACCGACCCGGAGCTCGCTCAGGTCGGACTCACGGAGGCGGCGGCGCGCGAAGCGCATGGCGACAAGGTCGAGACCGTGAGCTGGCCGATGGAGGAGAACGACCGCGCCCGCGCCGAGCGCCGCACCGAGGGGCTGGTGAAGGTCGTGCTCGGCAAGGGCGGCAAGGCGCTCGGCGCCGGGATCGTCGCGCCGCAGGCGGGCGAGATGATCCTCGTTTGGGCGCTGGCGATCTCGAAAGGGCTGAAGATCAAGGACGTCGCCGGCGTCATCGCGCCCTATCCGAGCTATGGCGAGGCGTCGAAGCGCGCGGCGGGCGCCTATTTCGCGCCGAAGCTTTTCTCCGATCGCACCCGGCGCGTGGTGCGCGCGCTCCTGCGCCTCGGATGATGCGGCCACGGTTCGCTTCGCAAATCGCTCGGAGAGCGGTACAGGTCGCCTGATTCGATCGATCGAGGTGACCGCTATGGAGCAAGCGTCCGCTCAGGGCCGTTCGGCCGTCTTCATCTCCTATGCGCGCGAAGACGCGCCGTTCGTCGACGAGCTGACCATCTCGCTCGAGACGCACGGCTTCGACGTGCTCGTCGACCGGCAGGACCTCTTTCCGGGCGAGCCCTGGGAGCCGCGGCTGCATAAGCTCGTCAAGCGCGCGGAGACGACGATCTGCGCGCTCTCGGCGGCGTGGGTCTCGTCCGAGCAATGCCGCCGCGAGTTCGACATCGCGGTCGAGACCGGGCGACGCGTGTTGCCGATCGTGATCGAGCCGCTGCCGGAGGTCGGCCTGCCGCAGAGCCTGACGCGGCTTCAGTTCATCTTTTTCATCGGCGAGGGTCGGTCCTACGCGCGCGGCGTCGCCGATCTCGTCACGGCGCTCAAGAGCGACGTGAAGTGGCTTCTCGAGCAGACGCGGCTCCTCGATCGGTCCGAGGAGTGGCTCGCGGCCGACCGCTCGCCGGCGCTGCTCCTGCGCGGGCCGGCGCTCGAGGCGGCGGCCGCGTGGGCGGCCGAGCCGGCGCCGCCGGACGCGTCGATCCTGCCCGGCGTCCTCGAGTTCGTCGAGGCGAGCCAAGCCGGCGCCGAGAGCGCCGAGCGCAAGCGTCTGCGCGACCGCGTTCGTTTCCTGGTGGTGCTCTGCGTCGCCGTCGTCGCCCTCGGCGCCAGCGCCGTCGCCTTTATCGGCCGCGAGCTCGGCCAGGCGACGGAGCGCGCCGAAGACGTCGAGGTCCTGCTCGAGGACGCGCAGTATCGGCTGAGCGACTACGAGATCGAGCAGACCACGCGCGGCGCGCAGCCGTCCGGGCCCGTGGTCGATTGGATCAGCGGCGAGCAATATCAGGCGCCGCAGGGCGGCCGGAACCGCCAGGAGACGGTCTCGGCGCTCGTCGAGGCGCTCGGCGCGGCCGATCGCGCGGACCGTGTCGAAGCCGGAGAACGCGTGGCCGCGCTCGTGCGGAGCGACGAGAACGAACGGGTCTTGCGGGCGCTGATCGACCGGCTCGCCGCGGCGCCGCGCGACCGGCTGAGCGAGAACGGCGTCTTCAGCATCCTCTACATGCTCAACGTCTACGGCGAATGGGATCGCTCGCCGTTCGCCGGCGATCTGGCGAAGGCGCTCGAGGAGGTGGAGGCGTCGGTCGATCTCGGGCCGCGCTCGGCGGATTGCCTTCGGGTGTTGCGCGCCAAGCTCGAGGGGGCGAAGAGCGCATACGACGTGTGCGGGTAGCGCGCGGCGAAGAGAGGCGGCGCCTCGATGAGCCGGCGCGCTCCTCGAGGCTTTCCGCCTCTCGTCGCGGCCTCAGGACCGGAGAAAATCCTCCACCCGCCGCTCGGCCGCGATGAGCTCCGTCACGCTCTCGCCGATATAGGCGCAATTCTCCGGGAAGAGGACGCCGGCTTCGGCCGCGTAGACGCCGGTTATCCGCCCGTCTTTCCGCCAGAAGATCGCGAAGACCCCGGCGCCGTCCAAGCAGATCGGCAACGCCTCCGGCAGATAATCGCCGAAGCGATAGGCGTCGTACATCGCTTCGACCTCGCGCGCCGCGAAGAATTGCAGCTCCTTGCGCAGATCGGCGTTCCAAAGGATCGGCCCGTTCGACTCTCTGAGGAGCGCCCGATAGTCGGCCGGCGCCGCGACGCCGGCGAAGCGCTCCCAGTCGGCGATCTCCGCTTCCGGCGCCGGCGGCGGCTTGTCATCGTAGCGCATCTCGATCGCCATTTGCGCTCCCGTCCCGATCGCCCAGCCGGCGCGTCAAGAAATCGATCGCCGCGCGCGTCTTCGCCGGCGTTCGCCGCGCCGAGGGATAGACGATCCAAGCCGCGGCGCCAAACCCGGTCGCCGTCGCCTCGAACGCGGGAAAGAGGTCGACGAGCCGGCCGGCGGCGAGATCGCCGTCGATGAGCCAATCGGCGAGGAGCGCCGGTCCGAGCCCGGCGAGCGCCGCGTCGCGGACGCCGAGCGCGGTCGAGATCACCAGCCGACCGCTCACCTGGACTTCCGAGATCGGCCCGTCGCCGCGACGGAAGCGCCAACGCGTCCGGTAGTCGGGCAGGGCGAAGCGCACGCACGCCTGCGACGAGAGATCCTCCGGCCGCTCCAGCGCCGGCGCGGCGGCGAGATAGGCCGGGCTCGCGACCACTCGGTAGCGCGTCGGGCGAAGACGGACCGCGGCGAGGCCGCGCGGCGCCTCGGGCGCGAGGCGGATCGCGAGATCGACGCCTTCGCCGACGAGATCGACGACGGCGTCCGTCGCGCGGAGCTCGAGCGTGATCTCGGGATGGGCGGCGAGAAACTCGGGGATCAGCGGCGACAGCCGGCGTTCGACGAACGCGACCGAGGCGGTGAGCCGCAGGAGCCCGCGCGGCCGCGCCGTCGCCGACCGCGCCGCGTCGCCCGCGGCCTCGAGGAGCTCGAGCGCCTCCTCCGCCCGCGCGAGATAGGCCGCGCCCGCCTCCGTCAGCGAGAGGCGCCGCGTCGTCCGCTCGAAAAGCCGTATCCCGAGCCGCGCCTCGACCTCGGCGACGCGCCGCGAGACCGAGGACGGGTCGACGCCGCGCGCGCGCGCCGCCGGCGCGAAACCGTCCAGTCGGGCGATCTCCAGCATTAACGCGAGGTCTTCGGTCTCCATCGATGCGTATTTTGCACGGATGTCATGGCGAACAAATGCTTTTTCGTCCGCGCCAGTCGGCCTAGGTCTGCCTGCGTGCTCGAGCGCAGCAATGGAAAGGGGCCCGACATGCCGAACGACAGCTTGGATTTCACCGGCAAAGCCGTTCTCATCACCGGCGCGAGCCGCGGCATCGGCGCCGCGACCGCGCGCGCTTTCGCAGAGGCGGGCGCCGCCGTTTGTCTCGCCGCCCGGTCGCAAGACGCGATCGCCGCCCTCGCCGACGAGATCGCCGCCGCCGGCGGCCGGGCCGTCGCCCGCGCCTGCGACGTCGCGAGCTACGACGCGGTCGCCGCCGCCGTCGGCGCCTGCGGCGACGCGTTCGGGCGCCTCGACATCATGGTGAACAACGCCGGCGTGATCGAGCCGATCGCCCGGCTCGAGAACTCCGACCCGAGCGCCTGGACGGAGGCCTTCGACGTCAACGCCAAGGGCGTCTATCACGGGATCCGCGCCGCCGCGCCGGTCATGCTCGCCCAGAACGCCGACGGCCGACGCGGCGGCGTCATCGTCAACATCAGCTCCGGCGCCGCGACGCACGCTCTCGAGGGCTGGAGCCACTACTGCGCCGGCAAGGCGGCGGCCCTGATGCTGACCCGCGCCGCCGCGCTCGAACTCGGGCCGAGAGGCGTGCGCGTCGTCGGGCTCAGCCCGGGCACCGTCGCGACGCAGATGCAGCGCGAGATCAAGGCCTCCGGCGTCAACCCGGTCAGCCAGATGGACTTCTCCGCCCACATCCCGCCGGAATGGGCGGCGAAGGCCGTCCTCTGGCTCGCGACGCCCGCCGGCGCGCGATTCGACGGCGACGATTTTCGGCTGCGCACCGACGAGGCGCGGCGGCTGCTCGGTCTGCCGGCGCCCGGCTGACGGAAAGTCGTGATTTGTCAATTGTTCCTCCCGATACTATCTCGTTTTCGTGATCGCGCGGCGCGGCGGCCTCGCGCGGTCCTGGCCAACCGACGGGCCGAGTTCGGCCGGGGATGTGAGCGGCATGCAAGCGCTGGCCGGCTTCTCGCGAAGCCTCTCTGGCAAGTTGCTGATCTTCACGGTGATCTTCGTGATGCTCGCGGAGATCCTGATCTTCGTGCCGTCGGTCGCGCGCTACCGCCGCGACTTTCTGCTCGATAAGCTCGACAAGGCCCAGATCGCCGTCCTGTCGGTCCAGGCCTCCGCCGCCGACGGCCTGCATCCGGATCTCGAGGCCGAGCTCTTGCGGCGCTCCGGCGTGCTCAGCGTCGCGGTCGCGCGCGAGGGGCGGCGCCACCTGATGCTGGCGGCGCCGACCGAGGGCAGCGTCGCCGTGACCTTCGATTTGCGCGAGGGCGAGCACGACGTCCTCTCGCTGATCATCGACGCGCTCGCCTGCGCCTTCCAGTTCGAGGACCGCCTGATCGGCGTCGTCGGCGACACGACGCTCGACGGCGCCAGCCAGATCCATGTCGTCATCGAAGAATCGACGCTCAAGAACGCCATGCTCGCCTATGGTTGGCGCATCTTTCTGCTCTCCCTCGTCATCTCCGGCATCACCGCCGTTCTCGTCTTCGTCACCGTTCACCGATTCCTCGTCCGGCCGATCCGGCGCGTCATCGACAGCCTGATGAGCTTCCGCGAAGATCCCGAGGACGCCGGCCGCATCATCGCGCCGAGCGGCGCGCGCGGCGAGATCGGAGACGCCGAGCGCGAGCTCGCCGAGCAGCAGCGCGCGGTCGCCAAAGCGCTGCAGCAGAAGTCGCGGCTCGCGGCGCTCGGCGCGGCGGTGGCCAAGATCAACCACGATCTCAGGAACATCCTCGCCAGCGCTCAGCTCCTCGCGGACCGCCTCGCCGAGAGCCGCGATCCCTCGATCGCGCGGATCGGGCCGAAGATCGTCGGCTCGCTCGACCGGGCGATCCGGCTCTGCAAGCAGACGCTCGCCTATGGCCGCGCCGAGGAGCCGCCGCCCGAATTCGCTCGCGTCGATGTCGGCGATCTCGCCTCCGAGGTCGCCGCCGCGCTCGACCTCGCCGAGACGTGGACGGCGGGCCGCGTCAACGGCGCGCGCGGCGTCGAGGACGCGCTGTCGCGCGCGCCGCGCCCCGGCGCCGCCTCGGCGCGGCGCAGCGCCCAGCTCGAGGCCGACGCCGAGCTCCAGGGTGGGCCGAACGAGACGCCGCCCGCCGCCGCCGCGCGCGACCGGATCGCCTTCTTCAACGGCGTGCCGGGCGGTCTCGCGGCGGTCGCCGATCCGGATCAGCTCTTCCGGGCGCTGCTCAATCTCGTGCGCAACGCCCAGCAGGCGATCGACGCGACCGGCAAGAGCGGCGTGATCGCGATCGAGGCGCGGCGCCTGCCGGGCGATGTCGAGATCGACGTCGTCGACAACGGTCCGGGCCTGCCGGAGAAGACCAAGGACAATCTCTTCAAGGCGTTCAAGGGCTCGGTGCGCAAGGGCGGCACCGGCCTCGGCATGGCGATCGCGGCCGAGCTCGTGCGCGCCCAAGGCGGCGAGCTCAGCCTCGTCGCCTCCTCCGCCGACGGCGCCCGGTTCCGCATCCGGCTGCCGGACCGCGCCGATCCGGCGACGGCCGCTCAGGGCGAGGGCGGCGGCGGCCGGCGGGCGGCCCGCCGCGGCAAAGGCGCGGAAGAGCCGGCGGCGGCCGCGGCGCAAGACGGCGGCCCTCGGGAGTGAGCGCGACGCCGATCAAGGGCGCGGATTGGACCGGTCGCCCGGGGCCGCTCGACGCGCTCTGCGACGTCTCGGGACTCTCCGTCGGCCATGCGCGCGCCGCCGACCTCGCGACCGGCGTCACCGTCGTCCTGCCCGATCGCTTCGCCGCCGGCGCGGTCGACATCCGCGGCGGCGGGCCGGCGACGCGCGAGACCGATCTCTTGAAGAGCGGCGCGACGGTCCGCGGCGTCCATGCGCTCGTGCTCTCCGGCGGCTCGGTCTTCGGCCTGGCGGCCGCGGACGGCGTCGTCGAGGCGCTCTCGGCGGCCGGCGTCGGCCTGCGCCCGGCGCCCTCGGCGCCGCCGGCGCCGATCGCGCCCGCCGCCGCGATCTACGATCTGCGCGAGCTCGGCGTCTCCGACTGGGCGCCCGCCGGCGGTCCGCCCTATCGCGCCCTCGGCCAGGCGGCGCTCTCGGCGCTCCGCTCGGACGACGCGGCGCTCGGCGCGGTGGGCGCGGGCGTCGGCGCGCGGGCGGGCGACGGCAAGGGCGGGCTCGGCCAGGCCTCCTTCGTCTTCGACGGCGCGCCGGACGCGCCGGGACCTGTCGTCGGCGCGCTGGTGGTGGCGAACCCGGCCGGCGCGCCCTTGGGCCTCGGCGGCCCCTCCAACGCCGCCGCGGCGGACGAGACGGCGTCGCTCGAGGCGGAGTCCTGGTCGCCCCTGCCGCGCGACAGCAAGTTCTCGGGCGCGCCGCTGGCGCTCAACACCACGCTCATCGTGGTCGCGACCGACGCCGACCTCTCCGCCGACGAAGCGACGCGCTTCGCGATGATGGCGCAGGACGGGCTGGCGCGGTCGGTGCGCCCGGCGCATACGCCCTATGACGGCGATCTCGTCTTCGCGCTGGCGACGGGCGGCCGCCCCTTGGCGTCGGGCCCCGGCTCGGCGCGGCTCCTCGCGGCGACGGCGCTCGGCGCGGCGGCGGCCGATTGCGTGGCGCGGGCCCTCCGCCGCGGCGTCGCCGCCGCCCGGGCCGAGGCGGCGCCCTCCTGACGGAGACGGGCGCCGCCGCGTTCCGCCGACGCTCGTCGGTCGGCGCGGCTTTTTGGGCGAGAGGCCGCGCGCGCGGCGCTTGCAATCGGGCGCCTCGGTCGATATCTACACGGCTCCGGCGGCGGGGCGACGCTTCGCCCGATCGGACCGAGCGCCCGCGCGCTCATCGGCGATGCACCGGTAGCTCAGCTGGATAGAGCACCAGACTACGAATCTGGGGGTCGGGAGTTCGAATCTTCCCCGGTGCGCCAATTAAATCAATGACTTAGGGTTTGCATATCTGGGTGGCTGGTTCTTCTGCCTTCCTCCTGCCTTCCACCGTTTTCAGATTCGAAGCGTCGCCCAACCAAAGCTCGAGCCGTCAAGCATCCTCCGCCCGTTGTTGGCCTCGGCCTGTAGCCGCCTCTCCGTTGCGACAGGCTGACGTCCGCCTTGCTGGCCTTCACGACCGATCACACGGAGAAAGCGGACATCCTGGTGCCGACACCTGAAGGCGGCTCATGACCCATTGCCGACATTGCGCGAGGGCGCGAATTGCGGCGCCGCTTGGTCGTTCCAAGGGCGTGTCGGTGGCGGGCACGACGAGCATGACACCGATAGGCGTCTAACAAGCCTCGCACGCCAAAGCGTCCCTGACGCACGCCCGATCGCCGCATAGAATGCGTGGTCGGGGCAGCGTGGGGGAAGGTCAGGGGGAATGTGGCGTGGATCGGTTCGCTCGAGCAGCCGATTGGCTCGAAGGCGCGATTGGGCAGCCGTGGCCGAAGTCGCCGGAAATCGGCGCCGACGCTTTCGCCGCGGACGCCGCGCCGACGGCGGCCTTACTTGTGAAGTTCGGAGACATGGTTTCACCTCCTCGCTGGCGTGAACTCCCTCGCGGCAACATGCGGCGGGGCGAGATGAATCCAGCGGGGCGGCAAGCGCCGCGCGCGCGGCGTCGACGTGTTCGAGGTCGATCTGCGCTGGGGGATCACCCGGGAGCAGCAGGAGCGCGGCGAAACCTTGCCGACGCTCCTCGCCGAGATCGACCGCTGCCGTCCATGCTTCATCGGCCTCCTGGGCGAGCACTCTGCTCGGTCGGGGCCGGAGGCTCGACGGCAGCTATTCTCCCATGTCGTTCTCGAGCTTTTGCGCCGTTCGGCTGCTCTCCACGAAACCAGAAATCGCACGACAAAATCCACCGAGGGAACACGCGTCAGGAAGCGGGCGACCATCTGACGCCGCATGCCGCATCGCGGCGTCGGGGTCCGGGCCCAAGCGGGCATCGGGATCACGGTGCGGCCTCGTGGGGTGCTTGCCTCCACTTGGAAAATTGAGGAAGATTCCAGAGGGCCGAATTCGTTGAAGGTCGCGTCCGATGGCCTGCTGGATCGAATCTTAAGTCCAGTATACGGTTGTCGAGGAATGGGCCAAAATCCTAAGTCGATGTTTGATTAGAACGCTCTGGCGCACACGTCAAAGCTCGCTCTTATTCTATGAATTGCACATACAATAGGCTTGAAATTCTAAAATTTATCCATGCGCAGTCCGAAATGTAAAAAAATCAACTTGTTTTTTGGCGTTTTATTTTGTTTGCATTCTCTGATCTCACTTGGTGCTGGGAGAAATCAAATTCCCGAATATTTTTCGTTGCTCTGCTGGTGAATGGCCGGTTCGACGCCGGAAGAGTCGGCGGTACGAGGCGGCGTCTTCGCAACCGACATTACGGCCAATTTCTTCAACGGAGTGTGCGGTGTTTTCCGGGAGTTGCTTCGCCTCTTCGACACGGATGGCCTGCGCATAGTTGAGAGGCGGACAACCTGTCGCTTTCTCAAATCGCCGCGCGAAACGCGTGGGCGGCAAGTTCGATCGCTCGATGACCGCTTGCACTGGTTTTTTTGGGCGGCGTCGTTGCCGGCGAGCCAAGCTTGCGCGCGCTCGATCGCGGCGTCGCCATGCGGCGCGGCGAGTACGGCTTGCGAGCGGTCTTTATAGGCGGATCGTTGAAGATGTCGGGTTGTTCGAGAGACGACATCGTTCTCCTGGCTCTCTCGGTGTTGAACTGCGGCCGCCGCACGGCGTCCGCCTAGACGTCGTGCGGCGGCGACTCGACGCTTGCGTCGGACGCTATCGCCGGGATCAGCCGTCCAGCACGAACGTGACCTTCATCGTCACCTTGAACTGAGCGATGCTGTCGCCTTCGAGCTCGACCTCCTGATCTTTAACCCACGCCGCCTTCACGTTACGCAAGGTCTGAACGGCGCGAGCGATGCCGGAATTGATCGCATCGTCGAAACTCTCGGTGGAGGTCGACGAGATTTCGGTTACGCGCGCAAAGGACATTATCCCTCCTTTCATTCTGGATACGCCTATCGAACCAACGCATGCCGACGCGATGCGTTCCGTTCGGTTTGCGGCGAGGCGGCGTTCGGGCGACGCGGCTCACCCGCTCATGATCTTCCCGACCGTACCCGGAACGAGCGGACGTTTTGCGCGTTGGTCGGAGAACAAGCGCGGAAGCGCCGCTCGTCCGAGCGGGCGCGGTGCTTCCGCGGGACCCGGTCGGAGGCGCGGCTGTTCTTCGTCGCCTTCGGCCCATTGCGAAGCTTGGAGCAGAAGAATGCCGATTTCAGAGCTCGAAGGCGTGTTGGAAAGCTGTCTTTATGTCGAGAATTTGGAGGAGGCCGAACGCTTCTACCGAGACGTGCTCGGCCTCGCGCTGCAGAGTCGCAGCGAGGGGCGGCACGTCTTCTTCGTCTGCGCACAGCAGATGGTCCTGCTCTTCAATCCCGCCGCGACCGGACGCTTGCCGGACCCCGGCGGCCTTCCGATCCCGCCTCACGCCGCGCATGGCGCCGGGCATCTGTGTTTCCAGGCGGCCGAAGGCGCGTTGCCGGAATGGCGTGCGCATCTTGCGAAGGCTGGCGTCGCGATCGAGCAGGAGATCGTCTGGCCGAGCGGGAGAACGTCGATTTATTTTCGCGATCCTGCGGGAAACTCGCTCGAGATTGCTGAGAAGCGGCTCTGGTTCCAAAGCGGAACATGACGGCTACGCTCTCGGCTGGCGCGCCTCGACGCCTTCTCGGAACGCCTGCTCCCTCTCCTGGCCGAGACTCCCGCCCGAAGCCGGTCGGCGCGCCGATGGAACGACCGCTCTTCTGGCGCGTTGGTCTCTAAAGGCTTCTCGTCGAAGCCTCGATCGAGCGCCGCCGCGCTCTCGACGCTTCGTCGCTGCGCCTTTCCAAGCTGCTGGAGAAGCCATGCTGACGAAAATACGTCGAACCCTCCTGTCAGACCGCGTGTTCCCGATGGCGCGCGCCGCCCTGCCGCGCCTGTCCGAGACCGAGCAGGAGGCCCTTGAAGCCGGCGACGTCTGGTGGGACGCGGAGCTGTTTTCGGGGCGTCCCGACCTGCGCGCGCTCCTCGACGCGCCGCCGCCGGCGCTGACCGCCAAGGAGCGCGCCTTCATCGACGGGCCGGTCGAGGAGCTGCTGGCGATGCTCGACGATTGGGACATTCAATGGCGCCGGCACGATCTGCCGCCGGAAGTGTGGGCGTTTCTGAAAGAGAACCGCTTTTTCGGCATGATCATTCAAGAGGAGCATGGCGGGCTCGGCTTCTCCGCCTTCGCGCATTCGGAGGTGGTGAAGCGGATCTCGACCCGCAGCCTCGCCGCCGCCGTGACGGTGATGGTGCCGAATTCGCTCGGCCCGGGCGAGCTGCTGCTGCAGTTCGGCACGGATGATCAGAAAGAGCGCTACCTGCCGCGGCTTGCGGACGGCTCCGAGATCCCGTGCTTCGGCCTGACCAGCGCCGAGGCCGGATCGGACGCCGCGGCGATGACCGACCGCGCGGTGGTCTGCGAGCGCGACGGCGCGCTCTGGCTGCGCGCCTCCTGGTCGAAGCGCTACATCACGCTCGGACCGGTCGCCACGCTCCTCGGCGTCGCGCTGCAGCTCGAGGATCCCGACGGGCTGTTGGGCGGCGAGAAGGAGCTGGGCGTCACGCTCGTCCTGGCGCCCGCCGACGCGGAGGGCGTGACGACGGGCCGGCGGCATCTGCCGGCGCTGCAGGCCTTTCAGAACGGGCCGATCGAGGGCCGCGACGTGATGCTGCCGCTCGACGAGGCGATCATCGGCGGACGCGAGCGGGCCGGCGAGGGCTGGCGCATGCTGATGAGCGCGCTCGCGGCCGGACGCGGGATCTCGCTTCCGTCGCTCTCCACCGCCGCCGCCGCCGTCGCCGCGCGCGCGACCGGCGCCTACGGCCGCGTCCGCGAGCAGTTCGGCGTTCCGATCGGCAAGTTCGAGGGCGTGCAGCGCAAGCTCGCCCATATCGCCGGCGTCGCCTATCGGCTCGAAGCCGCTCGGCGCCTCACCTGCGCCGGCCTCGACCAGGGACGCAGGCTGTCGGTGGTCTCGGCGATCATGAAGGCCTCGTCGACGGCGCAGATGCGCGAGGCGGTCGAGGCCGCGATGGACGTCCACGCCGGCAAGGCGATCATCGACGGGCCGCTGAACTATCTCGGCAACCATTGGCGCGCCACGCCGGTCGGGATCACGGTCGAGGGCGCCAACCTGCTGACGCGCAACCTGATCATCTTCGGCCAGGGCGCGATCCGCTGCCATCCGCATCTGCTGAACGAGATCGCGGCGCTCGAGGAGCCGGACGAGGAGAAAGCGCGCGCGGCCTTCGACAAAGCGTTCGCGGGCCATCTCGCGCATCTCTTCGGAACGCAATGGCGCGCCTTCTGGCGCGGCTGGACCGCCGGACGGCTGCTCTGGCCGCCGGTCAAGGGCCCTGCGCGGCGCCACGCACAGCTGCTGCTCCGCTACTCGGCCGCCTTCGCCCATGTTGGCGAGCTGGCGCTGCTCAGCCTCGGCGGCCAGCTCAAACGGCGCGAGATGCTCTCCGCCCGGCTCGGCGACGTGCTGACCGAACTTTACATGATCGGCGCCGTGATCAAGCGGTTCGAGGATGACGGCCGGCCCGAGGCCGACCGGCCGCTGCTCGACTGGTGCTGCGAGGCGAGCTTCGCGCGGATCGACGAGCGGCTTTCGGGCGTGCTGCGCCATCTGCCGTCGCGCCCGCTCGCCTGGTTCGCCGGGCTGACGCTCGGCCCGTTCCGCGGCCGCCAGGGACCGGACGACGATCTGATCCGCCGGACCGCCGATCTGACGCTCGAGCCGTCGGAGACGCGCGAGCGGCTGACCGAAGGCGTCCATCGCGGCGTCGGCGACGACGGCATGGCGCGGCTGGAGCGCGCCTTCGACCTCGTGACCGCCTGCGCGCCGCTGACCAAGCGTCTTCGCGACGCGAAATGCGACGATCCCGAGGAAGCGGTCGCGCGCGGGCTGATCAGCGAGAGCGACGCCGACCAGCTCGCGGAGATGGCGGCGGCCGTCGACAAGGCGGTCGAGGTCGACGCTTTCGCGCCCGAGGAGATCTCCGGCGCGGCGTCCGCCGAGCCGCCGCGCGCCGCTGAAGCGCATGAGAAACCGAAATCCGCTCCGCCAGAGGAGGCCGCCGAATGACCCGACCCATTTATCTCGTCGACGGCGCCCGCACGCCGTTCCTGAAGGCGCGCGGCAAGCCCAACCCGTTCAGCGCCGTGGATCTCGCGGTCGCCTGCGGACGGCCGCTGCTGCTGCGCCAGCCCTTCGCGCCGGAGGAGATCGAGGACGTGATCCTCGGCTGCGTCAATCCGGGCGCGGACGAGGCCAATCCGGGACGCGTCTCCGCCTTGCGGCTCGGGCTCGGCGCCGAAACGCCGGGCTGGACGGGGCAGCGTAATTGCGGCGCGGGCATGCAGTCGATCGATTGCGGCTTCCGCGCGATCGCCGAGGGTCGCATGGATCTCGTCCTCGCCGGCGGAACGGAGGCGCTGAGCCACGCGCCGCTGGTCGTGAAGCGCGAGATGGTCGAGTGGCTCGCCGAATGGCGCCAGGACGGCCCGTTCGCGAAGCTGCGCGATCTCGCCGACCTGCGCTTCGACATGCTCGCTCCCGAGATCGGCCTTGAGAAAGGGCTTACGGATCCGATCGTCGATCTCAACATGGGCCAGACCGCCGAGGTGCTGGCGCATGTCTTCGACATCGCCCGCTCCGCCGCCGACGCCTATGCGGCCGACAGCCATGAGCGGCTGGCGGCGGCCCAGCGCGAGGGCCGGCTCGACGAGATCGAGCCGATGATCGACGGCGACGGCCGGGTCTACGACGCCGACGACGGCGTCCGGCCGGAGACCACCAAGGAGAAGCTCGCGCAGCTGAAGCCGGCCTTCGAGCCGCCCTTCGGCGACGTCACCGCCGGCAACAGCTCGCAGATCACCGACGGCGCCTGCTGGGTCGTGCTGGCCTCCGAGAAGGCTGTCGAGGCGCACGGCCTGCAGCCGATAGCGCGGATCGTCGACAGCGAATGGCGAGCGCTCGATCCGGCGATCATGGGGCTCGGGCCCGTGCTCGCGTCCATGCCTCTGATCGCGCGCAACGGCCTCGATGTCGACGCCGTCGACTATTGGGAAATCAACGAGGCCTTCGCCGCCCAGGTGCTGGCCTGCCTCGCCGCGCTGAACGACGACGCTTTCGCCCGCGACGCGCTCGGGCTCGACGCCGCGCCGGGCGGCGTGCCGCGCAACCGGCTCAACGTCGATGGCGGCGCGATCAGCCTCGGCCATCCGGTCGGCGCCAGCGGCGCGCGAATCACGCTGCATCTGGCGCACGCGCTGCGCGACAACGCCGCGCAGCGCGGAATCGCGACGGAATGCGTCGGCGGCGGCCAGGGCGGCGCAATGCTTCTGGAGACGGTCCAATGAAATACGCGAACGACATGACTCTGGAGCGGCTGGCCAAGCCGGTGCTCGAACTCGGGCCGCCGCCGCGCGAGGAGGGCCGGACCGACGCGAGCGGCCGGCGCCTGAGCCTGAAGCGCGGCGCGGACGACGTCGCTTGGGCGCTGCTCGACCGCAGCGACAGCTCGGCGAACAGCTTCGACCAGACGTTTTTCGAGGAGTTCGAGGCGATGCTCGGAGCGCTCGAAGCGGATCCGCCGAAAGCGCTCGTCATCCGCTCGGCGACGCCGTCGGGCTTCGCGGTCGGCGCCGACGTCCACGAGTTCAAAGGGCTGACCGACGACGACGCGGCGCGGCTGCAGATCGAGGAGGCGAACACGCTGATCGATCGGTTCGAGGCGCTGCCCTTCAAGAAAATCGCGGTCTTCCACGGCGCGTGCGCCGGCGGCGGCGTCGAACTGGCGCTTGCCTGCGATATCCGGCTGGCGATCGCCGGCGCGCGCCTCAGCCTGCCCGAGATCAAGCTCGGCCTGCATCCGGGCCTGGGCGGCGCGGCGCGGCTGACGCATCTGATCGATCCGGCCGAGGCGATGACGCTGATGCTGACCGGCCGCGAGGTCGACGCCGCGAAGGCGAAGTGGCTCGGGATGGTCGACGCGGTGGTCGAGGAGCGGCACGTCGCCAACGCCGTGCGGGCGGCGCTGGCCGACAAGATCGAGCAGGGCGGCGGCGGCCTGCGCGGCGCGGCGCTGCGGACGGCGCCGGCGCGTCGGTTCGCCGCCTCGCGGATGCGCGACAAGGCCGACGAGAAGGCGCGGCCGGAGCATTATCCGGCGCCGCGCCGCCTGATCGCGCTCTGGGAGGAGCATGGCGGCGACAAGCCGCAGATGCTGCGCGCCGAGCGCGAGTCCTTCGTCGAGCTGCTGACCGGCGAGACGGCGCAAGCGCTGTTCCGCGTGTTCGATCTGCGCAGCAAGTTGAAGCGCTTCGGCGACGGAGTCCGACACCACGTCGGACATGTCCACGTAATCGGCGCCGGCGCGATGGGCGGCGACATCGCCGCCTGGTGCGCGCTCAAAGGGTTCCGGGTCAGCCTGACCGATCCGGACGAAGCGGCGCTCGGCAAAGCCTATGCCGCCGCCTGCGCGCTGTTCGACAAAGAGCTCGACCGTGCGCCGGATCGCCTCGCGGCGCGCGACCGGCTGATCTGGGATCCGAAGGCGCATGGCGTCGCCGCGGCCGATCTGGTCATCGAGGCGGCGCCGGAGGACTCGCAGGTCAAGCGCGAGATCTATGTCGGGCTCGCGCCGCGCCTCAAGCCCGATGCCATTCTCGCCACCAACACGTCGAGCCTCTCCCTGGCGGCGTTGGCGGAGGCGGCGCCCGCCTCGGAACGCTTCGTCGGCCTCCACTTCTTCAACCCGGTCGCCAAGATGCCGCTGATCGAGGTCGCGCGCGACGGGCGCACGGCGGAAGACGCCTATGAGCGTACGCTCGCATTCGCGACGGCGCTCGGCAAGCTGCCCTGTCCGGTGCGGGATGCGCCGGGCTTTCTCGTGAACCGCGCGCTGACGCCATACATGCTCGAAGCGCTGGTCCTGATGGACGAGGGCGTCGAGAAAGAAGCCGTCGACGGCGCCGCCGAGGCGTTCGGCATGCCGATCGGACCGGTTCAACTGGCCGACGAGGTCGGTCTGGACATCTGTCTCGAGGTCGCGGCCAGCCTTCGAAGAGCGCACGGCGTTCAGGGCTATCCTCCGGTCCCGGACTGGCTCGCCGACAAGGTCCTGAAGGGCGCGCTCGGTCGGAAGACCGGCGCCGGGCTCTATCTCTGGAAAGACGGAGAGGCGAGGAAGGACCGCGACATCGAGCCGGCCGGCAAGGATGTCCAGGACAGGCTCGTGCTGCCGATGCTGAACGCCGCGGTCGCCAGTCTGCGCGAAGGCGTCGTCGAAAATGCCGACCTCGCCGACGCCGGCTTGGTGTTCGGGGCCGGCTTCGCGCCCTTCCGCGGCGGTCCGATCGCCTATGCGCGAAGTCTCGGTCCGCGAGCGATCGCCGCGAGACTGGAGGCGCTCGCCTCTTCGCTCGGACCACGGTTCGCGCCCGATCCCGGCTGGTCCGCGCTCGAGGAGAAATTCCATGCCTGACGCTTCGCTCGTTCGCCGGCCGATCCGATTCGAAGATGCGGCGGCGCTGGCCGACGCCGTCCTCGAACGCGTCGGCCGTAGGTTGGTCGTGGGATTGCCGCTCGGAATCGGCAAGGCCAATCGCGTCGCGAACGCTCTCTTCGAGCTGGCCGCGCGCGATCAGAGCGTCAAGCTCGACATCTTCACCGCCCTGACCCTGGAGCGGCCGCGCGGCGGCTCCGAGCTCGCACAACGCTTCGTCGAACCGATGGCGGCGCGCCTCTACGAAGGCTACGAAGACCTCGCCTACGCCGAGGCGCTGCGCCAAGGCGGCCTGCCGCCGAATGTCGAGGTCTCCGAGTTCTATTTCGCGCCGGGCGCCTGGCTGAGCTCGAACGCCGCGCAACAATCCTATGTCTCCGCGAACTACGCCAACGCGGCGGTCGTGCTGCTCGAACGGGGCGTCAACGTCCTTGCCCAGCTCGTCGCGCCGAGCGACGACGGCGAGCGCCTCAGCCTGTCGAGCAATACGGACATCACGCTCGACGTCCTGCCGGAATTGCAGCGGCGGCGCGCGTCCGGAGAACCGATCGCGCTCGTCGCCGAAACGAACGCCGAGTCGCCCTATATGCCGGGCTCGGCGGAGACGCCCGCGAACGCGTTCGACATGATCCTCGACGCGCCGGACGGCGGATTTCGTCTCTTCGGAACGCCGCGCCAGCCGGTCGCGCCGGCCGACTACGCCGCAGGATTGCATGCGGCAAGCCTCGTCCCGGACGGCGGAACGCTGCAGATCGGCATCGGCTCGCTGGCGGACGCGCTCGTCTACGCGCTCATCCTGCGCCATCGGCGGCCCGAAACGTTCCGTGCGTTGATCGCGGCGCTCGGCGCGGATCCGGACGCACGCGAGACCGAGCCGTTCGAAATCGGGCTCTACGGCGTCACCGAGATGTTCGTGGAAGGCTTCCTGGCGCTCCATGAAGCGGGCGTTCTGAGCCGCCGCGTCGTCGACGATCTCGAATTGACGCGGCGTGCGGCGGACGGCGATCCGGCGGCGGCGGAGCGGATCGCCGCGGAGGGCGTCGTCTTGCACGGCGCGTTCTTCATCGGCTCGCGACGCTTCCAGCAGACTCTGCGCGACCTTTCGCCGGAGGAGCGCGCGCTCTTCCGCATGACCGCGGTCTCCTTCACCAACACGCTTTTCGGCGAGGAGGAGTTGAAGCGTCAACAGCGCCGCGACGCGCGGTTCGTGAACATCGCGATGATGGCGACATTGCTCGGCGCCGCGGTTTCCGACGCGCTCGAGGACGGCCGCGTGGTCAGCGGCGTCGGCGGGCAGCACGATTTTCAGACGCAGGCGCAAGCGCTCGACGGCGCTCGCGCGATCCTGATGCTGCATGCGACGCGGGCGAAAGCCGGGAAAACGCGCTCGAACATCGTTTGGTCCTATGGTCACGAGACCATACCCCGCCATCTGCGCGACGTTCTCGTCACCGAATACGGCGTCGCTGACGTCGGCGGCCTTGGCGACGGAGACGTGATCGAGGCGATGCTGGCGATCGCGGACGCGCGGTTTCAACCGGAGCTCCTGCGCGCCGCGCGCGACGCCGGCAAGATCGCGAAGGGCTGGCGTCCGCCCGCCTCGACGAGGGCGAACACCCCGACGCGGATCGAGGCGGCGCTCGCTCCCTTCCGCTCCGAGGAAATGTTTCCGGACTTTCCGTTCGGCAGCGAGCTGACCGACGCAGAGAAAACTCTGGCGCCGGCGCTGCGAGAACTGGGCGAGTCGAGCCGCCTCAACGCGATGATCGGCGCGATCCGGACCGAGCTGCTGGGAGCGGACGCAGACGCCCGTGAGGCCGATCTGCTTGCCCGAATGGGCGTCGACCGTGCGACAGGTCTCCAGGACAGACTGCAGCGCGGATTGACGTTGAGCGCGCTACGCCGCCGATCCTTCCGCGGCCGTTGACGCGTCCGGGCGTCGATCAATCGACGAAGACGCAATCCGGCGGATCAGCCTCGGTCGCTTCGAGCCGCCGATCTCGCCGAAAGAGCGTCGCGCAATAAGGGCAGAGGATCGACCCGGCCTCGCCCATATCGAGAAAGACGTGCGGATGGTCCGCCGGCGCGGAGCAGCCGGCGCATCTGAATTCCTTCGCGCCGATTCGAACTTCATCCAGGCCGCGATCGTTCTTGAACTTCGGATAGCCTCTAGTCGACATCTCTCTTCTCGATCTCGGCTTCTATGATGCCGATCTCGACCCACTGATTCGTTTTCGAGCGATCAGTCAGCGTCTTCGACCCGATCAGCGACAGGAGTTCCGAGCGCTTGCGCCTCAGTTCGGCGACGCTGAGACGCGACCAGGGATCGCGCGCCTCCGGCTCCGACAGCTCCTCTTTTCGGTTTCCGCGGACCATGATGATCAGCTCCGCGACCGGCAGAACCATGCGAGCCAGATGAGCGGTCCGATCAGAAGCGCTGCGAGCGCCGCCGGCAGCGCCGCGCTCCACAGTCCGAGGGAAGTGAAAGACGCGCCATCGAACGCCTGGATCACCGGCCCGAGAAGGACGGCCGCGAGAGCGACCAGAATCGCGCCGGCGACCCACCAGCGAAACAAAGCGCGCCGGCTGCGCGCGCGGCGCGACGAGGTCGAAGAGCTATGATGGGCGGCCGTCGAACGGATCGAACGAGAGTTCATGACGTATCCTTTCCTGTCAGGTCTCCCCGAGAACGAATGCGGGCGTCAGGCGGACGCCGCGTTTGCGAAATTGCGAATGAACGGCGTGAAATCGGCCCAGAAGTCCGCCAGGAATCTCCGGGTCGGTTCATGCGCGAGCCGGCCTTCGTCGTCGAATCGCTCGCCGGCGTTCGCGATCAACACTTCGGCCGACGGCAGGAGCGGCATGGCGTTGTAAAAGACGATCTGGCGCAGATGATCCTGCGCGCGGGCCGTGCCGACGATGCTCGGCGTTGCGCCGACGATCGCCGCCGGCTTGCCGTTGAGCGGCGATCTTCCATCCAGCGGCGGCGCTTCCACCGAGCGGGAAAGCCAGTCGATGGCGTTCTTCAAAACGCCGGGCACGCTGTAGTTGTATTCGGGCGTCGCGAACAAAACGGCGTCCGCCGCTGCGATCCGCCTCTGCAGTGTCTCCACCGCTTCGGGCCACCCTCTGGCCTCCGTGTCGGCGTTGTAGAAGGGGACGTCCGCAATGCCGAGAATCTCGACTCGGACGCCGTCCGGCTTGAGCTCGTCGAGCGCTCTGAGCGCCGCCGTGTTGAAGGAGCCGCGCCGAAGGCTGCCGGATATCGCCGCGACAGTAATCGGGTCTGACATGATGAAACTCTCCCATTGTCGCTTTCGACGCGAGGCGCGACACCGAGAGTTCACGATGGCGACGCGAGGCGTCGGCGTGTGTTTGATATTCTCTGGTGATTAACGCGGGCGAAGGCGCCGCGTTCCATCACCACCTACGCCGGGCCGGTTCCGCTGCGTTCGCCGACGAGCGACCCGGCGCGGGTCAGCAGCTGCGAGCGCCGGCAGGCGAAGCGTAGCCGATGGTCGCCAACGATGTGCTGTCGAGCCCGATTTCACCGGGATCGTCGATGGCCATATCGGCGGCCGTCGAGACGCGCGCGCGCGACACGCGGCTCTTCATCGTGCCGACCGCGCAGTTGCAGATCTCGCCCGCCCGTTCGTAGCTGCACCCGGCGACGCCGACCAGGATCAGCGCCTGACGCTGACGATCAGGCAGACTAGCGAGCGCCGCAATGAAATCCTGAAATTCGATCATCCCGTTATGCTCAGGCGTCGTAGCGAGTTTGGACGCATCCAAGCCGTCGACGTCTGCGACTTCGCGTGAGCGTTTGCGCATGTCTGAACGAAAGGTGTTGCGCAGAATCGTGAAAAGCCATGCGCCAATATTGGAGTCGGGCTTAAACTGTTCAGATTTACTCCACGCTTTCAACATCGTCTCTTGCACGAGATCATCGGCGTGCGCGTGGTCGCGACTCAAGCTCATGGCGAAGGCGCGAAGTTCCGGAATAAATCGAACAATATCTCTTTCTATTTCTCTTTGCGTGGCCATGCCCTGTTTGCGTAATCCCTTCTCTATGCGACCAAGATACCGTCGCGCAAATCAACCTTCGTCTGATGTCGCCATCCTCCAGATAAATTTCAAGGATGCCGAGCCATAAGGGGCGGTGTTTTTTGCAGCAAAACTCGATGAAATCCCATTAATTTAGCAACAAAATTGCCGAATGTAGCTCGTAGAAACATGAAAATTACTATACAAACCTTCTGTTTTTCGATCTGATGCTTGCCGCATTCCCAGATTATACCCTGACTTCTGCACCCGCGCAGGCATGCAGGGCGCCGTTGAGCGGCATGCGGGCGCGCCAGATCGCTTTGGCGAAAGGCGCAGAACTTCATCGGGCGCATTGCGACCGACGCCGCCGCCTCGATCATCTGACGACGCGCCCTTCTTCGGCGCCTCGGGCTCACGACGCCGAACCAGGATTGCCGGCAGCGTTTCGTTTTTCGCCATTTCTCCGGATCGAGCGGATCCAATTCATCGGGATCAGCGCTCACCGCTCAGCCGCCGCGATGATGGCGCGTCAGCGATCGCGCCGCGCTCTTTCGAGCCGGTCCGGCGATCGCGCGCGCCCTACCGAGAGGCGCCCTCACATCAATTTCAGGGCGGCGACGCCGGCGTCCGTAATTTCCGCGCCTTCGTCAGCATTCAACTTGACGAATTGCCGGTCCTTCAGCACGCGCAACGCGTCCCGAACCTCTTCTTCGGAGCGCCGGGGCAGCGCCTGCACGAGACTGTGCAGCGAGACTTGGGCGCCTTCGTCGGCGCGCAACCCCTTGACGGCCTTCAGGAGTTCGTACTCGCGGTCGGAGAGTTTCATAGCGGAGTCCTCCAGTCTGCGCTTCGCATTCCATCGCCGAAGCCGTTCGGAAGGACGTCGGCGTGTCATGCTGAAACGCGCAAGCGCTGGACATCGTTGCATTTGCGTCTGGAGCGGCTCGAAGGTCGCGTCACAGGCCGCCCGCCGTCGCCAGCGCGGCCGCGATGTAGATCGTCAGCACCCCGGCGCTTTCGAAGCCGATGCCGCCTACGCCTCTTTGCTGGCGCGCCAGCAGACCGAGCAGCAACACGACTGTCTGCAGCATGCCGACGCCGAGCCAGAAGACCAAGACGTCGCTCGTCGCATGATAGATGGAGCCCTGCCGGTAGGTCGCGTCGGAAAGGGCCAGGAACAGCACGTCGAAGCTGTTGCCGCCGATGATGCCGCCGACCGCGAGTTGGAGAGCGCCGCGACGGACCGCGGCGATCGTTGTCACGAGCTCCGGCATCGACGTGATCGTCGCCGTCAGGAGCGCTCCGACCACGGTCTGTCGCAGACCCGACTCGTCGGCGATCCGTACGCCGGTCTCGGCCAGGGCCCAGCCGGCGACCCCGATGGTCGCCGCGAAACCGGCGAACCGGAGCATAAGGGACGTCATGCCGCCACGCGCGCCTTCGACGTCGTCGGGCGCATCCCGGCGCGTGTCCGACGTCTCTCTCGGCGTCCACATCGGCCGCCGACGAATTGACGCGGTCAGGTTCAGTCCGCCAACATAAGCCGCGACCAGCGCGAGACTCACCGGATGCACGCCGAGCGCCGATGCTTCCGGTAGCGCGATCGCCAAAAGCGGTAAGTTCAGGAGCAATAGCAATAGCGCGCTTTGCGACAGGTTCTCGATCGACGCGGCGGCGTGCTCCAGATTGGCTTTGCGATAGACGAGGTCGGCGATGGCGAGAAACGCGGTCTGGGCCGCGATGCCGCCGATGGCGTTGCTGACCGCCAGTTCGGGACGATCGAGCGAGGCCGCCGCCGCCGACGTCACGGCGCCGGAGAGCGAGGTGGTTGCGCCGAGAAGCGCGCCGCCGACAACGGCCTCGCCGAGCGCCGTCCGGTCTGCGAGACGGTCGGCAAGATCGGTGAGGCGCAATCCGACAATCCCGATCACGACGGCGGCGGCCGCGAAGATGAGCAGCACGGCTGCGAACGGAATCTGCTCAATCGACGGCATCGGCGAAGGTGGAGCGGCGGTCGACGCGATACGTCGCCGCCGTTTGAGATCGGAAGGTCATTTTGTCTTCCCCCTCCACGCGAGACAGCGCAGATTGGACGAGCGCGCCGTGCGTGGTTTTGCTATGCCCAAGAAACAATGATCAAATAGCGGTTTGGTTCCACATCACCGAAAATTCTCGATTGCTCCTGATGGCGACGCCGATGGTGAATGCGGCACGTCAGAATTCGTGAATGAGTCCCGGAAATCGCCGCCGGCCTCCATGCGACGTCATAGGGTTATCTCCTTCCGCCTATTGGGAGATGGGGACGTCTGTCGTTCCTGCGCCAGCCGCCGTTTCGGAGCGTCTCTCGATGGCGCGAACGCCTTCCTTTAACGAATACGGCGTGATCCGCGCAACGCCCGAGCGCGATTGGCGGCCGCGTCGATTTCGCGCCGCATGCAAGCGCAGGCGCCGCGCCGTTGGAGCTCTTGCTGCGCCTTTCTGCCAGTGCGGATCGCCGCGGCGGCCAAGATTTGGGGCGGCAGGTGCGAGTTTCGGACCCGCGAGATGGCCAATTCGGTCGGCGTCCGAATTTCAGCTATACATTGGAGAACGAGCCGTCGCGCAAATGAAAACAGCGCGCATCGGCAAGGGCGGCAATTGGCCCGTTCCGGCGGTTTGACGAAGCGCCCGCCCGGTCCGCTTAGCTCTGCAAAGCCGAACTCTGTCGGAATTGATCCGCTTTCGCATGCCTGACGAACGGCCCCCCTCAGCCACCAAGCTCGTCGATCATCGCGCTCATCTCGCGCAAGAGTCCGGCGGTCGCCCGCCTCTGGGCGGCCGTGCGGGCGCTGTATCGGCCATGCTTTAGCGCGTTGGCGTTGCCTCGTGGCGCGCCCGGAGACGCGCCGCCATGCATACGGCATCTACCGTTCGCCATCGCGGGAGACTGGCACGCGCTCCCCTTCCGCGTTCGAGCTCCGCATCTCGGGCTCTCGCGCATCGCCAACATGCGGCGCATAGGGTTGATCCTCCGGTTTTTTCAACCCCCCTCCCCCTGCCGACTCGATCGAGCCGACGACGGCCTGACCGCCGGCGTGGACATGCACATGCTCGACGGTGACTTTCTGCTGGCCCTTGCCGCGGTGTTTGTCGAGAGCGTCGAGTAGGATCGCCCAGGTCCGACAGAGCTTGTTCGCCTGGCGCAGATTCTCGGCTCGCCCCTCGAACGACTGCTCGCTGATCATCCCGCGGCGGAAGCACTCCATTGCGGCGCTGTGCGCGGCGATGAGCTGGGCCGTCGCCATGCCCTCGAGCTCGTCGCGCGGCGTGATGCCCATCATCGCTTGAACCGTGGCCGTATGCTGCGACCTGCAAAACTCTGGATCTGCTTCACGCGTCCGAAGCGATTCGATCGTTTGGCCAGCGAGAAGGTTGTTCCAGTCATCGGAGCGCGATCCGCCAATACTCCTGTGCTCGCCTTTGAGATGCTCCGGATCGCTGACTTTCACGGTCACGACGCGCTTCTTCTTCGAGCTCATTTCGCGGCCCCCGATCCGCACGGCGCAATCTCGACAATCACGCGCGGCTCCTCGGCAAAGCGCTTGGTCGCCGTCAGTCGGCAGACCTGGGCGTCGTCGACGAAGGCCACCGCGTTGCAACCGTCGAGAACGGCCTTCACGACATTGTCGAGGTCCGGCCGCCGAGCATGCGGCGCGCCCCTCAATTCGACGCGGCGGCGCTTCGGCAAGCTTTCCGGCGGCTTGAAGTAGGCGGAGATTCGGATCGCCACCGGTTCGACGAAAGGCGGCTGTCCGCGCATCGCTTCTCGAGCGAGCCAGGCGATCGAAAGCTCAAGCGCGGCGGTTTTCGCCGGCGTATAGAAGCCGTTGCGGTCGGATCTCGGGCGCGCCTTCGCGACGGGGACGCCGGGGATCGTGAAAGCGATCCGACGCTTGAGGTCGGCGTCTTCAGACATCGTCGCCTTCATCCTCCGGCAGCGCGCCGGTCGCGAGGGCCACCGCGTCCTCCGGCGTCACGGAGAAGCCTTCATCCCTGTTCCAGATCAGCCTCAGCTCCGGACGTTCGTTCGCACCTAGACTCCTTCCCCCAATTCCCCCAATTCCCCCAGAAACCGCCGGTCCAGTGTGTTCTGGGGGAAATGGGGAAATTGGGGGAAGGTCTTCCGGTGCGCGAAGCGCGCCCAGGATCGTGCGCCATCGGCTCATTCCCAGCCCTCCGCCAGATCTGGCCGAACCTCGACCATCGGGCTCTTCGGACGCCCGGGACCGTCGCGCTCCTGCTGAGAGGCGCGTACGAAGCCTCGCTCCTCAAGGACCTCGAGAGCCGAATAGACATCCGCCATACGGCTGAAGCCGCCGGTTCCCTTGACGCCTTGCCATGCGTCGCGAGCAGAGAATGCCCGGTTGCGCTTTCGCCTTGTCCAGTCCCAGAGCTTCGTGGCGGCCGACACATTGCGATCGACCGCCATCAGATCGAAAACGGCGAGAGTATGGAGCGCCGAGATCCCCATGATGGCGGTTGCGCGCTCCATCGTGTCGGCAGAGATTTCGTGCTCCCATGGCGCGTCCAAAGCGTGATCGAACCCATGGATCACGGTGGTCAACCGGACGGCGGCGCCCGGCGCCTTGCCCGCCCAATCCTGCGCCTGCTCGAAATCTTCGCCGGGGCGCATCAGCGCCTCCACATGTCGAGCGAACGCCTTGCGTTCAGCCTCGGCTTTCGCGGAGAGGCGGACAATGTGGCGCGCGTCGCCTTCTACGTCCGTCGCCTCCGGCCAATCGAGCATCGCGCGTATACTCTGTCGATAACTCTTGGCGACGGCCTCGGGGATCGGCGGGCCTTCTAGGCTCCTGTAGCCTAAAGGCGAAGGCGGTAGGAAATAGAGAAACCGCGCAAGCAAGCCGCGGCCGCGAAACCCTGGCTTCTGCGTTAACCCGCGCAACAGCTCCGGTTGCGGCGACATCGCGATTGTGAGCAACGGCTCCCGCAGAAATACCGGATCGCGGCCAACCCGATTCACGCGCTCAGAGTCGCCAGAGTGGGCCTTCAGCATCAGATCAAGGTTAGGCGCTCCGTTCGAGTACCGTCCGGCGAATATCTCGAAAAGACCGCCTTCTGCGGACAGCCACGCCATGCGCTCCTTATTGGCTGCAAGGAGTACACCGAGCTGCTCAGGCGTTGCGTCCGACGTCCACAATTGCAGAGGACTTAGGATTTCGGGCGCCGCTTGCTCTATTTCAGCCGCCTCTCGTGCGAGATTTCGTGCGTCTAGATCGGATGCGGCCTTCGTTGCTTCCGCTCGCTTCTCCTTCGCTCGCGCCTTCGCGACTTCCGTCTCGGATCTGGCGATCTCAATATCGATCGCCATCGCCTTCGCTGTCTCAGTTTCCCATTCGAGGATCGGCGCAGTTGCGATCTTCTGTACCGAAGACTTGCGATTGCCGGGAGCCAGCGACGGAAGAAGCCAGAGATTTGCTGGCTCGTGATACCCAGGTTTTACTTGCGTCCGAAGGCGCCTCGCCGCCGCCGTGGAAACCGCACCTAGCGCCAAGCCGGCCGCCAGTTCGAGCGGCGTCTCGGTGAACGCCGCCAAAGCGTGGGCGTACCTGCCGAGTTCGTCTCCCAGCATGTCGGGAGCGAGCCTTGGCGGCTCGCCTCGGTCGAATGGCACGAGATCAGGCCATGGCTCTTCCGGAGGCGGCTCGTAGGGACGCGCCTTTTTCGTATCGAAGCCGCTCATCGCGCATCCTCCACGGCGACGTCGTTCCAGTCCTTGCCCTCGGGAGCCTCGACGAACGACACGCGCCACCCGAGCGCATAGGCGCGGTTGGCCAGCTTCTCCGCGGCGTCGTGGCCGGGCGGATCGCCGTCCACGGCGATGATCAAGTCGCTGGGCAGCTCCGGAAGCTCGAGCGCCGCGAGTCCAGGCGCCGAAAGCCCGCACCAGACGCGCGGCGACTCCGCATTGTTCATCTCGAGCACCGACAGCGTCGTCTCGAGCCCCTCGGCGACGATCAACGGTCCCGGCCCGTCCGAAAGGCGCACGGCGCCGCTTTTGGGGCTGCCGAGCGTCGCCCTAATGATCTCGAGGTTCGCTTTTCTTCCCGGCGGCTCGAGATAGGTGCGATGGACCGCGACGAGCATGCCGTCCCGCTCAACCTTCGCGACCATTGCGGGAAGCCGCATGCGGTTCGGATGCCAGCAACTCGGATTGAAGCGGAGCGACGACGGAAGATCGCATCGGATCGCGCGGCTGCGCAGATACGCTTCGGCCAACGTGCCGGAAATCGGCCAGGTCTTGCCCCATTCTCGTTCGACGAGCGCGCGCTTCTTCGCGTCCTCGCGATCGGCGGCGAAGCGACGGAGCGGAGGGGGAGCGAATGCCGGGCGGATTGCCCCATCGAAGATGCCGCGGTTCCGCAGGGCTGCCATGATGTCGCGAAATTCACATCCAGCGAAACAATGGATCAGCAATCGGCCGTCGTCGCCGTTCGCAATCGTGATCGACGGGTTCTTGTCTTCATGAGCCGGGCAGCGGGCGCTTCCTTGTCGGCCGTCCCATCTTCCGCCCAGCCGGCGCGTCACCGCCTCGGCGTCGAGGTGCTCGTATGGACGCGACCAGTTGCGTCTGAGGTCCTGAACGCGCGAAGACCATGTGCGCGAGTTCATTCGGACCCAACCCGCCATCACTCGGCCTCGCCCGCTTCGGCCGCCGCCGCGTATTCGATGAGCGCAGAGCCGCGATAACGAACCATGCGCCGACCGAGACGAGAGACGCGCGGGCCGTAGCCCTCATGGGCGCCGAGCTCGAGCCAGCGCTCGGACACGTTGAGGGCGACGGCCGTCTCGGGGCGCGTCAGAAAGATCTTCGGATTGCGTTCGATCCGATTCCACAACGCAGCCGCATCGTCGACTGCGCCGCCAATTTCGCCGTTTCGCATTGTGGCGTCCTGAGCTTCGTTTACGCCCAGGGCATCGCAGATTGAGCGGCGTCTTCCGACCAACATTTCCGGCGCATTTCGGCGGCCAATTGTTGGCGGGCGACTGGCGAACCGTCGAAAGCGCGGTCGGCGAGCCAGTCAATTTCGGGTCCGCCGTGCAATTTCCCGCGCGCGGCGGTCTGCGGATGATCCCGCGCACCGCAAGTCAGCGCATCATCGGTCGGATGATTGCGGCGGCGCGGCGCTTCCTGCGCAAGCCGCGCCTGCGCGGAACAGCGGCGGATCGAGCGATTGGGCGGGCGTCGCGCAACATCAGGTCGGGTGATCGGCAGGTGGCGCAAACAGCGGTCGGCTTCCGGAGCAATGAATTCCGCGAGCCCTATCGTCAGGCGCTGTACAATAAAAGGTACGACAAGATCTAAGCGCTGTCGCGCATCTCTCGGATTGCCTTTGTCAAGGCGCCTTTATTTGGATCTAGCTGCTTGATTTCGTTGAATGCGTCGACCCTGCTCTGTAGCGAGCTATAGGCGCTGTATGTCTGTCCGGTGGCTTCGTCGCGATAGAGCCACGGTTTAGTCGTCGAAAATCGCCAGATTTCGCCGCGCCAATAAGCGGAGAGCACTTTCTTTTCTCCACCACCGGGACGAGACCAATGCGGGCGATCGCCGCCCCTGCCGATCCAGTCGTCGCCGTGAATCAAACGACCGAAGAAGCCACGAAGCATTGCTCAGTCTCCGAGGCACGTACTGACGCCGCTCTCCACGTCTTCGCGCCAGTCGTCGCCAAGCACGGTCCTCGCATCAATGGCGCTCTCGTATCCCCGATCGCCTGGCGCGAGCATAACGATGACAGTTTGGGCGTTGTTTCGACCGATGAGAAATGTCTGCTGGCCGTGATAGCGAGTGACGGCGTTACCATGAACATATCCACCGCTGCGATACGCGTTGACATAAGTAGTCGAATGCGTCGGACCGCTCTGCACTATGCGAGTGTTGCTATGTGAAGTTCCGTCGACAATTACAAAACGGTCATAGCCGGATCTAATAGTAGTAACGGCAGCGGATCTAATGTTCGCTTCGACCGCGCGCTGCTGTCCACATGCTGGAGCTGCGCTGGTTGATATTAGCGCAGTGTTTTCGTTCAACCTCGTAACAGATTGTCGAGCGCATCCCATGACGATGAGCACAGCGCTAACACACGCGGCGAGATGAAAACACTTCCGCAATTTCTCGAACCTCCACAACTGCCCAGCCTGTAGAATGCCGCAATAAGGCTCGGGCGTCGACCCTCTGAAGTGGCGGCCCGGGAGACATGGCGCCCGCACAGGGGCGGCGCATCTTCGCCAAGGCGATCGAGTGGGCCAAGAAGCTTTATCGGCTCATTCGCCGCCGTCTTGGTGATCGGCGCGCGGATCATCGCTGGCGTCGGCCTGAAGAGATCGCGCAGCGCTTCCGTGAAGGTGAGTACCTGCCGCAGTATGAAGAACAAACGCTGCGGAGGTATGGAAGGCTTTAAGCGTCTTTCTCGATGGGTATGTGATGTTCTTCCGGGACCGTCTTGATCGCCTCTGACGCAATTCTGAAGTTCTCGCGCTCGCTTCGGAGATCGCTGTACATCCAGTAGGACTCACCGTCCGTCAAGTTATCGATACGGGCGTATCCGCGCATCACAAGCCGGCGCGGTCCGCCGCGCCAATGCGCAACGACTTCAAATGGCTTGAGTCCGCTTCCTGACGGCAGGCATATTCCGATACGTATCGGCTCAAAATCATCGCCGTGCTTCTCGCGCATCTCGCGCTCATAACGCCGCTGCTCGCGGCGCTTTCGCCACTCACTGAACATCAACGACTCCACAGCTATCCGAGGTGTCATCATGCCGCGCAATGGAGCAGGCGTCTACCCGCTGACGTGGCAGGCTCGGCGACCTGCCTCCGGTGCGAGGGCGGCGCATCTTCGCCAAGGCGATAGAGTGGGCCAAGAAGCTTTACCGGCTCATTCGCCGCCGTCTCGGCGATCGGCGCGCGGATCATCGCTGGCGTCGGCCTGAGGAGATCGCGCAGCGCTTCCGCGAGGGCGAATACCTGCCGCAGTATGAAGAGGAGACGCTGCGGAGGTATGGAAGACTTTAATCGTCGATGAACTTTATATGCTCCTTCGGGACTGTCTCAAATGCGTTCATTGCTTCCCAATAGGCGGTGCGCTCGCTCTTTAAATCACTGTAAATGATATATGTTTCGCCGTCCGTCAAATTCTCGATCATTCCGGGCGTTGGAACGCGCAGGCGCCTGGGACCGCCGCGCCAATGCGCAACCACTTCGTAGGGCTTGAACATATAGATGGGCGGCAGGTTGACATGCGGTCTTCCGGCCGGGTCAAAATCATCGCCGTGCCTCTTGCGCATCTCGCGCTCGTAATGCCGCCGCTCGCGGCGCTTTCGCCACTCACTGAACATCACCGTCTCCACTGCTGTCAGACGCCTGTAGAATAACGCTCAGATTCCCGAGTGTCGATCCGGGACGGTGGTCCCTCATCGCCCCGGATCGGACGAACATTCTATGCCCCCAACGGCGGCCCGATTTAGAGAGGGTTCGCCGGATGATCTAACAGTTCGTCGCCGCGCTGACCCTCGCGGCCAACGTCGCGATCGTTCCAATAGGCGAGGCGTTCACCAGCGCTCCCGAGCGCGTCTGGGACGCGGCCGGCCCGATCTGGCGCGAAGAGGGGCCGCGCGTCCGCCTTCACGGCATTGCGGCGCGCGAGATGGACGGGACGTGCTCGGACGGCCATCCCTGCCCGGCCATGGGTCCGCTAGAGGCCCGCGAAGCGCTGGTGGAGATCCTCGCGCCGACCGAGACCGAGCGGCTCAGGAGCGGCCATATCGCGGTCGAGGGCGCGGCTCCGTTCATCTGCTACTCGTTCGGCGGCGCGGGCGGCAATCACACCGCCGCGCGCTGCCTGCTTTCGGACGAGCGCGATCTCTCGTGCGAAATGATCAGGGCTCGCGCCGCTCTCGAGTGGCGGCGGTATTCGGGCGTCGTCTATCAAGGATTTTATCTAGTTAGGTGCCGGCTTTATCTCGCGAAGCCGTCGCTGAGCAGTGGCGACATGTTGATCAATCCCAAATGCAGCAAACACTTCTTCGACGAAGGGCTTGAACGCTGATTTCGGATCCAACCTCTGATTTCGCGCGTCGCTGGCTTTCTCGCGGTCCGTATGAGCGTCGACGCTGCGCGGAGGCTCCTCTCGAGTTCGCTCGCGCCAAAGTCTCTCGCATCCCTCGACGATTCTTGCGGCCCTGTCATTCGCTCGGCCGACGTCGTCAACGAGCGCTTCCATTTCCACTGTTGATTTAAGAGCTTCTTGAAGTAAGTGCAGCAACCGCGACGAACTTAGCTCGAAGTGGACGGTCAACCAGTCAGGTGTTTCAATTTCCCCAAGTTCTTTCCTCAGTTTGGACTCAAGTATGATTCTTAATGGAGTAGATAGTTTGTCGATTTGGCCCTGAAGCTGCGTGAGGGCCTTTTCCATTTTCGATAACGCTTCTCTATCTCCCGGGCCTCCATAGGTCAGGTTGGTGAAAGGGCTGCCAGGAGCGACGCTAAGCTTATACGCGTCGTCTCGCTTTTGTTTCCAGCTTCTCGCTTTGACGCGCTCGAATGGCGCGAGATGCCTTTCAATTATTTCCATGATCTCATCCACATCTGGGTATTTATACTCTCTCGACACGGCAGCCTCCAATTATCGATCTTCCGAACGCGCCATCTTGGCCGCGATCTCGCCGCCAATCTCGCTCGCAGCGGCCCTTAAGGGATCGTCGGACAAATGGGCGTAGCGCTGCGTCGTGGCGGGTTGGGAGTGGCCGAGAAGCGCGCCGATGATCGGCAGGCTCAGTCCGCCGGCGGCGCCCACGGATGCGAACGAGTGGCGCAGATCATGGATGCGGACGTCGTCGAGCCTGGCGGCGCTCCTGATGACGCTCCACGGATCCTTAAGGTTGACGAGCGAGGCGCCGGGCTTTCCGCCGACGATCACATGCGGGTTTCCATCGACGCGCGGCAGCTCCGCGAGCACGGCAAGCGCCGCCGGCGGAAGGCGAAGAACCTTCTCGCCGGTCTTCGAGTCGGGAAGACTGACGCGCCCCGTCGCGAAGTCGATCCATTCCCAGCGCAGCCCCAGGATCTCGCCGCGGCGCGCGCCCGTCAGGATCAAGAGCCGGATCGCCGCAACCGCATACAGGCTGATCGGTCCGAGTTCGCCGTCATCGGCCTTCCGGAGCGCCTCGCCGAGCGCCGCCAATTCCGGCGAGTTCAAGAAACGGTTGCGCCTGGCCTCCTTGAATTTCCGCACATGCCGGCAAGGATTCGAATTGTCGGGCCGCCATCCCCAGACCTCGGCTAGGTTGAGCGCCTTCGAGAGAAGAGCGATGCAGCGGTTGGCGCGATAGGGCCGATCCGCAAGCCCCTTATGGAAGGCGACGATCTCCGGTCGGGTCAACTCGGCGACCTTCCACTCGCCGAGCTCCGGGCGCAGAAACAAGCGGATCAGCCGCTCGTCCTCTGCGATGCTCGAGACCTTCTTATGCGGCCGAGCATGCTCGGCGAGGTACCGGTCGAAGAGCTGCGCCATGCGGGGCGCTGTACGCGCTTCTTTGCGCTGGCCGCTCGGATCACCGCCTTGACGCACGATCGCCGACCACTCCGTCGCGATCCGCCGCGCGGCGTCGGCCTTCATCGCCGGCGGCTCGCCGATCTTCGGCTCGCGGATCGTGCCGCCGCGCCCGCCGCCGACCCGATAGCGAAACGCGAAAGCCTTGTGGCCGCTCGGAGAGACGACGAGCCTAAAGCCGGGAATCTCGATGTCGGTGAGCGCATAGCGTCGCGTCTCGGGCGAAGCCGCCTCGACAACGCGCTGCGTCAGCTTCACCTTCCGCGCCGCCATCGTCCGCCTTCCACCTGCCTACCACGCTAGCCGAAACTCGGCGAAACTTTGTGAAGGCAGCATGGACGCTTCAAGTATGATTAACAAGGAATAATCGAAGGTCAGCGAACCAAAGCGAAAGGCGGCGAAACCAGAAAACTCAAGACTACGAATCTGGGGGTCGGGAGTTCGAATCTTCCCCGGTGCGCCATTCTAAAATTTCCCGTTTCGAAGTCCCCTACCATCGTGAAAGGTAACGAAATTTCTGGTGTTCGAAGTCCCGTATTTCGGCGGTAGGCCAACCTTCCAGAAAACGCCAGTTTGAGCACCGTTCTTTGCAGGTCGAGGCGACCATAAGTCCATATTTTCCAGGGGTTTGAGAGGAAGGCAAAGGCGTGTTCGAACATTTCCTCGAAGGTATACCGTTCAAGCGGGCGGCTTTTTCCTATGCTGAGACCTTCTGCGCCTCGAGTTCGCCGATGCGCTTTTCATAGGCCGCAATGACGCTGGCGTTGGTCGGGTCGACCAAGCGCGTCACCAAACCTTCGATTTGCCGGTCGATATCGGCGATCTGCTTTTGCACGGTTGTGGATCGGCATGGAGTTTTGGCTCTGTCGCGCTCTCGATGCGCGTCTTCACGCAGATCCCACCAGTCTGGCGCGGAGGAGATCGAGCTTCGCGCGCCCATACATCTGGCGCTTCACGAGTTTGAGCTTGGTGATCTGCCCTTCCGTCTGGCCGTTCGACGACGGCTCTTCGATCGCGGCGGCGATGGCGTCCTTGTCGTCGACGACGCCCCTGGCGAAGCTCGCGATCGGGCTGTCGAGCGCGTCGGCGATCCATGGGGCGAGCGGAGCGGCGTCGCCGCCGCGCAGAAGGCGGTGGAAGCGATCCACGAGCGCGCGTGCGGCGACCAGATCGGGCGCCGCGTCCTCGGCCAAGGCCACAGTCGCGAGTTTTGATCTGGAGAGGCGACGGCGCGGCGTGAGCAGGAGTCCCGCCAGGCCGCGGGCGCTCGGACATCGGCGCGGCGTCTCGGACGCTTCGTCGCGTCGTCGGCGGGGCGCCGATTCCGTCACGTCGCGCAGCGAGCCTGGAAAGCCGGCCGCACGCAGTCTGCGCCGGAACTCGGCTCCGTTGCGGCAGTCCCCGTCCCACTCCGCCGCCAGTCGCGCGAGATAAGGCTCGAGCGAGCTGGCGCGCGGTCGGAACGGCTCCGCGCCGCCGCCGCGCAGAATCTCGCGCGCCACTTTTCGCGCGCGCCCCGTGCGTCGAACGATCTCCTTGATCGCGACGCCGTCTCTATGAAGGCGCAAAATTTCGGCGTCAGCCTCACACCGACGTCGCCAGCCGTCATACTGGCTTCGCTCCGCCGCGGTCAGACGCCGTGGATCGATCGGCGCCGCGCCGAACGCCTTGCGCACCGCGCGCATGTTTTTGCGGACGACGCCGAGAAACGCCGCGCTCGCGTTTTCAATCAGATGCCAGCGATCGGCGACCTGCCGCGCCTCTGGCCGTCCTCGCGCCGCCGCTTGACCGTAGCAGCCGCCGCGATCGCGCGTGATGATCTCGATCGAGGGGCGCTCTCGGAGCCACGTCTCGATCGTTGCGGCTTCCCGGTCGGGTGGCACGTCAATGATCCGACGCTGTTCGAGATCGCAGACAACGGTCCCTTAGCGATGGCCTTTGCGCCACGCCCAATCGTCGATGCCAACAACTCTCGGCGCAGGATCGCCGGCGGCGACGTTCATCGACGCGCGTTTGCGGACGACGCGCAGCAACGTTTCCTTGCTCACTGGCGTCAGCAGCCGCCGCGCCGTCGCCTGCCCAGGGCGACCGCCAAGCGCGACGCCGAGATGATGAACGATGCCTTCCAGCCGTGCGGTTCTGCGGGCGAACGGCGCGGCGATCGAGGGATCGAGCCGCTCTGCGAAAATCTTCCGCCCGCAGGCTTCTGAAACACAGCGACAACGCCGAACTTCCAGGCGCAGCCGAACGCGCCGACCATGCGCCGGCAAATCCGCAAAACTGCGCTGATATCGGCTATGAATCGAGCGCGAGCCCTCGCCGCATTGCGGGCAGACCACCGCCGTCGTCACAGCCCGCGCGGCAATCGAAACCTCTTCGGGGCCGACTTCGGCGCTCACGAGCGACAAGCCCTCGGGGACAACGTCGCGCCGCCCCAATATCTTCGACATTTGGTTGCGCCTCCCGGAAAAGTCGCAACCAATCGGCCCCTCAAATGCATCGAGATTGAGTCAGAGCCAATCTTGCGCGCCGATCCACACTCCAGCGCAGAAGGCGTCGGGTGTCACCGCCTGAATTGTCCTCAGAAACATTTTTGGAGGGTGATAACGGCGCATTGATGCGCCCAATCGTGACTTGTCCGTCCAACTCGTGCGTCCGGGCGCTACGCCCAGTTGTAGATTCCCGTCGCGCCTCCGGGTGGACGGCGCATTCAGCCGCAATCGGATCGGACCCGCCCTCGAGGTCATTGACATCGACTGATGTTGACATCATTGTATGTCCATGACAGAGGCAAGCGAATCTCTCACGAGCAACTGGACCGAGGCCTACCGGGTCTTCGAAGGCACCGCTCAGGAGCTGGCGGAGGCGCTCGAGGCGATTGCCGGCGTCGTCGGCTCGGCTCCGGACGATCCGGAGCCGAGCGAGCGTCTCGTGCGAAGCTACGTGCAGAAGGGCGCGCTCGATCGCCCGGAACGTCGCGGCAAGGAGTCGATCTACGGGTTTCGCCAGATCGCGCAGTATTTCGCCGTGCGCCGGCTCTTGAGCGACGGCTGGCCTCTCGCGCTCGCGGCGCAGGAGACGGCGACGCGCGACACCGCTGAGCTTCTTGAGCTGATCGGCGCCGAAAGCCCCGGCGGCGCGGCGCAGGCCGACGCGCGGATCGGATCGCCGGCTGCGCTGGAAGGACGCCGATCGGCGCTGACGGAGAGGCTTAGCCGAGCGTCGCAGGCGCGGGCGCTCTTGGGCGTGTCGGAGACCGCGAGCGCCGAGGCGCGTCCGGTCATGCGCCTGGCGCTCACGCCCTGGGCCAGCCTCGCGATCGACGCCGACAGGGTGGACAAGATCACGGAGGCCGAAGCCGACGCGCTCGGCGCGTTGGCGAGCGCGGCGCTCATCGAGGCGCGTTTGCGCCGAGGCGGCGGATAGCGAGCTCGAGCGCGTCGCGGCGAAGGGGAACGTCGCGGGCGCGGACGACCGACTGCGCAAGACGCGAGACCGGCGGGTTGGGCGCGTTGGACGGCGGCGCATTGCTCGGTCAACGATCGGGGGTGGGAGAAGCGCGGACGCGCAGAAGGGGAGAAGCCATGGTCACGCGGGATCTGTTCGGCGAGCGGCCCGAAGAGCAGGACAAGATCACGATCCGGGTCAACATGGTCGACGTCGTCTCGTTGGCGTCGCACCACAACGCCTATCGCATGCTGGCGTCGCTCCGCCTTCGCCATGATGGCGACGCGCCGCTTGATGATCTGGTCCTCAAGTTCCGAAGCGATCCGCCGCTCTGCGAGCCGAAGGAATGGCGGATCGATCGTCTGCATCCGAACGCGACGCTGGAGATCCCGCAATCCGATCTCGACGTGAAGTTCGACGGCCCGGCGCTCCGCGCGATGACCGAGGCCGTGCGCGGCGACTGTTTCTTCACGCTCGAGCAGCGTCGCGGCGCCGGTCCGCGCCTTCTGGCCGAACTTCGTCGCGACGTCCGGTTTCTCACCCGAGACGAATGGGGCGGGATCTCCTCGACGCCGCAGCTCATCGCCTCCTTCGTCGCGCCCAATCATCCGGCGGTCGCGACGATCCTGAGAAGCGCCTCGAAGATCCTGAAGCGCGGTGGGCGCAGCGGTCAGATCGACGGCTACCACTCGCAGAGCCGGGAGCGCGTCTGGGAGCTCGGCGCCGCGATCTGGGGGGCGGTCGGCGAGCTCGGACTCCACTACGCCGTCCCGCCGGCGTCCTTCGAGACGGCCGGACAGAAGATCAGATCGCCGGGGCGGATCGTCAGCGACGGCCACGCCACCTGCCTCGACACCGCGCTCCTCTTCGCCGCGGCGCTCGAACAAGCCGGGCTCGATCCGGTCGTCGTGTTCACGAGGGGCCACGCCTTCGCCGGCTATTGGCTGCAGCCCGGCAAGAATAGCCGCGTCCTTGTCGAGAGCGACGAGCAGATCCGCAAATACGTGACGTTGGAGGAGCTGCTTCTCTTCGAGACGACCTTGGCGACGCATGATTCGACGCCGAGCTTCTCTAGCGCGGTCGACGCCGGCGCCGAGCAGTTGGACGTCGAGGCGGAGAAGCCCTTCGAAACGCTCATCGACGTCAAGAACGCCCGCCGGCAGGGCGTGACGCCTTTTGCGCATGAGGCCTCCGAGGGCGCGTCGCTGCGCGCGAAGAAGCGTCCCGACGCCGCGCTCGAGCGCGCGCCAACCGGCCGGATCACCGGCAAGCTGCGCCTGCCCGCCGCCGAGACGCGGCCGGCGAAGACGCGCGTCCGTCAATGGATGCGCCGCCTCCTCGACCTCACGCGGAAGAACGCGCTGCTCAATATGGGCGACGGCGGCGTCGAGCTCCTGGCGCCGGATCTGAACGCTCTGGCGGCGGCGATCGCGAGCCATGATCGGCTCCGCTTCGAGACGCCGGAATCGGGCCTCGGTCCGGACGACGCCGGCCGCGCGGCGGAGTCCTACGCGAGCGCGGCGCTCGCTCAGGGGTTGCTCGTCAGCCCGCTTGCGCGCGCCGAGCTCGAGAAGCGTCTCATCGGCCTCCACCGCCGCGCGCGGGCCGCCTTCGAGGAGAGCGGCTCGACGATCGCCCATATCGCGATCGGCGCCATGCGGTGGCGGGACAAGCCGAAGGACCCGGTCGTGAACGAGGCGCCGATCCTGTTGATGCCGGTGGCGCTGCATCGGCTCGGCGCGCGCGGCCGGGTCGAGCTCTCCTTCGGCGCGGAGGAGATCCGGGTCAATCCGACGCTGCTCGAGCTCTTGCGCCAGACGCATCGCGTCGAGATCGAGCGCGTCTCGCAGATGTCGCAGGAGGAGCTTCTCGACGCCGAGGCGGTGCTCGTCGCCATGCAGAGCGGCGTCAAGGACATCGACGGCTTCGAGGTCGCTCGGCGCGTCGCTCTCTCGGCTTTCTCCTTCGCCAAGGTGCTGATGTGGCGCGATCTGGCGCGGCTCGAGGATCAGATGGCGCGGAACCGGCTTCTGCGTCACCTGATCGAAACGCCGCGCGAGGCTTATGAGGCGGCGAAGACGCCGCCGAGCCCGGCGTCCGTCGACGCGCTGCTGCCCGCGTCGCGGGACTTCACCGTTCTTCCGGCCGACAGCTCGCAAAAGGCCGCCGTGATCGCGGCGTCGCGCAACGCCGATTTCGTGCTGGTCGGCCCGCCCGGATCGGGCAAGTCGCAGACGATCGCGAACATCATCGCCCAGAACTTGGCCGAGAACCGCTCGGTTCTCTTCGTCTCCGCGAAGCGCACGGCGCTCGAGGCGGTGGCGCGCCGGCTCGACGCGGCGGGTCTTTCGGACGCCTGTCTCGAGCTGCATTCGGCGCAGACGCGGCGGAGCGAGGTTCTCGCGCGTCTCGCCGCGACGCTGGCGACGCTCGACGCGCGTCGCGAGGCGGCCGATCCTGCGGCGTCGGAGAGCGCCCGCGGCGCGGCGCGGCGCCGTTCCGAGCGCATCGAGAAGCTGACGAGCGATCTCGCCGCCCATGCCGACGCCCTCCATCGCGAAGCGCCGAGCGGATTGACGCCGCACGCCGCGCTCGGCGTGAGCCTCAAATCCTCGGCCGCGGCGGCGCCGAAGCTCGACTGGACCGCTGAGCCGAGCCGCGCGCGCCTCGAGGAGACGCGCTTCCTGATCGATCGCATCGCAGCGACGGTCGCGGCGCTCGGCGGCGTCGCCGATCATCCGCTCGCCATCGTCGACGGCGACGAGTGGCGCGCCGCTTGGGACGCGGATCTGCGCGCGACGGCGAGAAGACTGCGCGACGCGCTGACGCCGCTCCTGGAGGCGCGAGGGCCGGCCGCGGGAGCGCTCGGACTCGAGGGCGAGGCGCTCTCGCGGTCGGATCTCGACGCGCTCGCCGTTGCTGCGGGCGCTGTGCTGGCCAGCACCGAGACGCCGCTCGCCGTCGCTCTGTCCTCCGAATGCGACGCGCTCCGAGAGCGCGCCCTCCAACTCAAGCCGACCGTCTTCTTGCGAAACCGGCGCGCCGAGGCGCTCGGCGGCGGCTACCGGGACGGCGTATGGACGCGGCTCGAGCCGGAGGCGCTCCTCGAAGACTGGTGCGAGGCGACGACGGCGCGCTGGCCGCGGCGCGCATGGCTGCGCCGGCGCGTGCTGCGCGCGCTGCTTGGCGCCGGCGCGAAGGCGCCCGATCCCGAGAACGACCTGCCTCGGCTCGGCGAGCACAAGGCGCTCGACGCGGCGATCGCGGCGGCGGCGCCTGTCGAGGCGGCGACGTTCGGGCTCTTCAGCGGCGCCGCGACGGACTACGAGCGGCTCGTCCGCGCGTTCGACGCGGCCGCCGATCTGCGGCGCGCGATCGCCGCCTGGCCGCCGCTCGAACCGGCGCTCGCGGCGCTCACGCCGCAGCTCCGCGGCGCGGCGCCGCTCGACCCGAAGCGCCGCGCCGCCTTCGACGCGTTCGTCGGCGCCTACGAGCAATTCCGCCGGGACGTCGAGCGCTTCGAGGGGCTGATCGAGACGGCGGCGCGGCCGGAGGCGGGCTCGGATTGGCTAAGGGCGCTCGTTTCCGCGCTCGATGGCCTCTTCGAGACGGCGCCGCTGCTCGCCGACTGGCGCCGCTGGCGCAGGCTCCGCGCCGACGCGCTCGCGCTCGACCTTTCGCCGCTCATCGACGCGATCGAGGCCGGCGCGCTCGCTCCGAAGGACTGCGCGCCCGCCTTCGAGGCGGCGCTCGCGCGTTGGGCCGCGCCGCTTCTCGTCGACGGCGATCCGGCGCTCTACGGCTTCACGCGCTCCGAGCACGCGGTGGCGGTCGACGCCCTGCACGCTCTCTTGCGCGACGCCTTTCGCGACCGGCGCGACGAGGTTCTGCGCCGTCGGAGCGAGCGCACGCCGAGCCGGTCGGAGCTCGCGCCGGAGCCGGAGCTCCGGCTCCTCAACCGCGAGATCGAGCGGCGCGGCGGCGGGATCGGCCTGCGCGAACTCCTCGGCGCCATTCCGACGCTGCTGCCGCGATTGAAGCCTTGTCTATTGATGAGCCCGATGTCGGTCGCGCAGTATCTCGAGGTCGGCAAGAACGCGTTCGACGTCGTGATTTTCGACGAGGCCTCCCAGCTCAACACCTGGGACGCGGTCGGCGCGATCGCGCGCGGACGACAGACGGTGATCGTCGGCGACCCGAACCAGCTGCCGCCGACGAATTTCTTCGACCGTCAGGAGGACGCCGGCGATCCGGGCGCCGAGGACGAGGACGACCTCGAATCCATCCTCGACGAATCCGTCGCCGCCAATCTTCCCGTCATCCGGCTCGACTGGCATTACCGCTCGGAAGACGAGGCGCTGATCGCCTTCTCGAACCACCTCTACTACGGTGGCGGGCTGGTGACGTTTCCGAGCCCAGCTGCGAGCGGGCGGCCGGTCACGTTGCGCCGGGTCGAGGGGCGCTATCAGCGCGGCGGCGGCCGGATCAATCCGGAGGAGGCCGAGGCGGTCGTCGCGGACCTCTTCGCCCGTCTCGCCGAGGACCGCGCGGACGGGCGGCGGCGCAGCTACGGCGTCGTCACCTTCAATGTCGAGCAGCAGCGCCGCATCGAGGATCTGATCGACGCGCGGCTGGTCGAGGATCCGAGCTTCGAGTTCGCGACGCGGGGGTCGGAGCCGCTCGTCGTCAAGAACCTCGAGGCGATCCAGGGCGACGAGCGCGACGTCATCTACTTCTCGCTCACCTTCGGCCCCGGGGCGAATGGCGAGATGCCGTCGAATTTCGGCCCGCTCAACCGGGTCGGCGGCGAGCGGCGGCTCAATGTCGCCGTCACCCGCGCCAGGCGGGAGATGCGAGTGTTCGCGAGCTTCGACGCCGCCCAGCTCGGCGTGAGCCCCGAGACGCCGCGCGGCGTTCGCGATCTGCGCCGCTTCCTCGATTTCGCCGCCCGCGGCGCCGACGCGCTCGGTCGGGATGAGGCCGCCGGCGGAGCGTCGCGCTTCAGCGCGTTCGAGGAGGTGGTCGCGGCCGAGCTCGGGCGCCGCGGGTGGCGCGTCGACCGTTCGGTCGGCCTCTCGCGCTTCGCGGTAAGCCTCGCCGTCGTCGATCCGCGCCCGGCCGAGAAGGGCGGCGTCCCGCGCTATCTCGCGGCCGTCGAGTGCGACGGCTTGGTCTGGGCGCAGGCGGCCTCCGTCGCCGATCGCGAGATCACGCGGCCGGCGATGCTCGAGCGGCTCGGATGGCGCGTCGCGCGCGCCTGGTCGATCGACTGGTGGCGCGATCCCGAGGGAGCGGCGGATCGGCTCGACGCCGAGCTTCGCGCGTTCCTGCCGGAAGAGGTCGACGTCGCCGCCCTCCAGCGCCGCGCCGGGTTTCAGGCGGTTTGGAGCGCCGCTTGAGGCGCTGAGGAGAGCGGCGGCTCGCTGTCCGCCGCCTCCTCGAACAAGCTCCGCCGCGCTCGAGCGCGCGTCCGACTTGCGGCGATCGACCCTCGAGGGGACGATGTTCTGTCAGCCGAGGCTATCGGCGGCGGAGGCGCTTTTCTCGGAACACCCTTGGGATCGACCGCTTGCTCAGCGTCTCTTCGTCGGTCGGCGAAGCGAGGCCGAACGCCGTCCCGCGTGCGCGCGATTCTGGCTCGGCGAGGCCTGCGGAAGCAAACAGAAAAACATGCCTGCGTGTCATTGACATGCTTCCGGGCGCCGACTAAATCCTGCCGACGTTTTATGAAACTTACATGCGTTCATGGCGGCGACAGCCCCGAAGGGGCTGCTTTCTCGGAAGCATTGTCGTCGATGACCGCGTGGCGTGAAGAGCGGGATGCGGGATCTCGGCCCCTTTCCGATCAGCTTGCCTGAGGGAGAAGATGGACAAGGACAGCAGCCCGAAAATGCCCGTCTGGGCGTCGAAGATGACCGAGTTCGAGGGCGACGCCTTCGATCTGGCCGACGCGCTGATCCGCACGATGAGCGCCTTCGCTTGGGCTCGTGAAGATCCCGAGCCGAATGTCCGCCTGATCCGCCACTACACGCAGCTCGGGGCGCTCGATCGTCCGGAGCGTCGCGGCAAGCAGGCATTCTACGGCTTCCGCCAGTTCGCGCAGTACGTCGCGCTGCGCTGGCTGGTGAACGACGGCTGGCCGCTGCAGAAGGCCGCCCTGGAGACGTCGACCTTGGAGACGGAGCGGCTCGTCGCGATGACGCCGACCGACGGCGCAGCGGCGAATGGCGGCGCGCTGTCTCTTGTCAGGAAGCTGCGGACCGAGAGCGGCGTCGACCGTGAACCGCCCGACGGCGCCGACAGCGTCGCGAGCCGTCAGCTGAGCATATCGGCGCGCAGATCGATGGGTGAACGGGCGGCGCGATCGCTCGGAGCGCACGGCGACGCGCCGTCGCCGCGTGGCGCGGTCCGCATCGACCTCGCGCCGTGGTGCACCGTGGTGATCGATCGCTCCGAGCTCGAGAGCATGAGCATCGACGGCGTGGACGCGATCGCCGCCGCGCTGCGAAGCGCTCTGCTCGACGCTCGTCTCGGCGCGGGTCGGAAGAAACCCTGAACTGGCTGGCGACAGCCATGAACGAACCAGCTCACGAAAAGGAGGCAAGCCAGATGACGGACTCTGAGATTACCGCCGAAGCAAACGGTCACACGCTGGTGCTCACGCCCATGAAGGAGGGCGTGCGCGCCGACGGCGCGACCGAACTCGAGCTCTTGATCCGGTTTCAGGCGCCGGACGCGCCGCCGATCGGCGAAGGCGAAAAGGAGCGTCCGGCCCTTGACCTGGCGCTCGTGCTCGATCGTTCAGGCTCCATGTGCGGCGAGCCGCTCGCCGAGGCGAAGCGCTGCGCCGAGATGATCGTCCGCCAGCTTCTGCCGCGCGACCGCGTCGCCGTGGTGGATTTCGGATCGGACGTCTCGATCCCGGTTCGCTTCGCCTCGGTAGAGGATCGCGACAGCGTCGCCGACGCGATTGGGCGCATCGAATGCCATGGCGCCACCGCGCTGCATGAGGGGTGGCTGACCGGCGCCGAGCAGCTGGCCGAGGGCGTGACGGCGGATCGCGTGACGCGGATCTTGCTGCTCTCGGACGGGTGCGCGAACGCCGGTCTGACGGATCCAAGCATCATCGCGGATCAGGCCCGACAGCTCCGCGCCGCAGGCATTTCGACATCGACCTACGGCCTCGGTTCGCATTTCGACGAAGATCTGATGAATGCGATGGCCGAGGCTGGCGGCGGCAGCCCTTATTACGGCCAGACCGCGCAGGATCTCATGGAGCCGTTCCTTGAGGAGTTCGAGCTCCTTGCCGCCCTATCGGCGCGACAGGTCCGCGTCTTCATCGAGTCCGCCGACGGCGTGTCCTTCGCGGCGCTCAATGCTAGGGCGGACGCTGAGGGGGCGCTCGAGCTGCCGGACGTCGCCTATGACGGCGAAACATGGGCGCTCATTCGCCTCGACATACCGGAGCTCCGCTCGGATATCGGCGGCGGGCCGCTCTTGAAGCTCTGGGTCGAGGCGAAAGACCTCGACGGCGCGTCGTTCACGGTCGGACCGATCATCTTTCGTCCGCCGGCGTTGCCGTCCGAGGCGTTCGACAATCAGCCGGACGACCCTCTGGTCGCAAAACGCTTGCGCGAAGTCGAAAGCGCAGGGCTGCAGACACGGGCGGCGGCCGCGGCCGACGCTGGCGACTTTCTCGGTGCGGCTAACCTTCTCGACGAAGCGATCTTCCAGGCGCAAGACGACGAGAATGTGGTCGCCAGTCTGCGGGCGTCCCGAGACATGCTCGCGAGAAGAGAGGTCAGGGCCATGAGGAAGGAGGTTCTGGCGAAGTCATACAAACTCCGCTCGAAGCTCGCGCCAAAGGTCCGGGAGGCCGACTCTCGCCCCATCTCCGAAATCGAGCGCGCTTCCTATCTCCGGCGAAAGGGCGTCGAAGGCGTGGCTCGGGACTCCGGCGCCGACTTATGGGCCCGTCTGAGCGCAAATGAACCGCCCAATTCCGCTCCGGAGGCGTCGACCGGCGGCGCCGGTGCGGATCATCAGCACGCGCCGCCGGAAAGCGGAGGTCAGTCCCAGAGCCCCGATCCGGACGACTCGCCGGTCAAGCGCCTGGTCCGGGAGTTTCAACAAGGGGCCTCGGGATCGCCGCGCCGATCTCTTGCGCAAGGCGCTCGGTCGTCGCGCCGAGTCCCGAGACCGCCCGTCGATCGGCAGTCGTAGGGGCGCATGACGTCTGTGAGCGCGTCGCGGGCTTCATCCGCGGCGCCCTCCAGGCGGGAGCGGTTCGGCCGGCGCGATGAACCACGTTTCTTGGGGGGGAGGTCCCGAGCGCCAGGGAAACGACTGCAGTTCGAAGACCTGGTCGCCATACGTTGCCCGTTCGCGCCTTGTCGGGCGCAGCGCCGAACTCGAGATCTGCGCATGCGGCAAACGGGTGCGCTGAGGTCACGGAGCGAAAGCCGGCGCGCACCCAGACCATTCAACGGACGGTTTCGCCACTGGTGTGACGGAGCTGTTTCTACTAGATGTAGTGAGTTCGCAGCCAGCGGCTGCGAGGCGACGTCGCAAAGGCGATTCGACCACGTCGCGGATTCCGCACTCACAGATGCAAAAGGTGATCAAGCGACGCTGTCGATGGAAAAGAGCAACCTTTCCGAACGGGACATCTGCACGAAGTTCATAACACCTGCGCTCCGAGCGGCTGGTTGGGGCGATGATCAGTTTCGTGAGGAAGTGAGCTTCACGAAAGGCCGCATCATCGTGCGCGGCAAGCTCGTGACGCGCGGCACGCCGAAACGCGCAGACTACGTTCTCTTCTACAAGCCCAACATCCCGATCGCCGTCATCGAAGCGAAGGAGAATAAGCAGCCGCTCGGCGCTGGAATGCAGCAGGCGCTTGGCTACGCTGAGACCCTCCAGGTCCCGTTCGTCTTCAGCTCGAACGGAGACGGTTTCCTCTTTCACGATCGTACCGGCGCGGCCGTTCAACCTGAGCAGCAACTGAGCCTCGACGCCTTCCCGTCGCCGGCCGACCTTTGGAGCCGCTACCGGGATTGGAAAGGGCTCGGCGGCGAAGCCGAGCAGACGGTTCTTCAGGACTTCTTCGACGACGGCGGCGGGAAGACGCCGCGCTACTACCAGATCAACGCGATCAATCGGACCGTCGAAGCGATCGCCAAGGGGCAGGACCGCGTGCTGCTGGTGATGGCGACCGGCACCGGCAAGACCTACACGGCGTTCCAGATCATCTGGCGGCTGTGGAAGGCGCGTCAGAAGAAGCGGATCCTTTTCCTCGCTGATCGCAATGTCCTGGTCGATCAGACCATGGTGAACGACTTCCGCCCATTCACGGGCGTGATGGCGAAGCTCTCGACACGCTCCAAGACCATCGAGAGAGACGACGGCTCGCGGATCGACCTACAGCTTGGCGTCGATCGGGGGCGGCGCATCGATACCGCCTACGAAGTCTATCTCGGTCTCTACCAGTCGCTGACCGGACGAGAAGAGCGGCAGAAGCTCTTCAAGGAGTTCTCCGAGGACTTCTTCGACCTGATCGTGATTGACGAGTGCCACCGCGGCAGCGCCGCCGAGGACAGCGCCTGGCGCGAGATCTTGGAGCACTTCAGCACGGCGACGCAGATCGGCCTTACGGCGACGCCGAAGGAGACCAAATACACGTCCAACATCGCCTATTTCGGCGAGCCGATCTTCACCTATTCGCTGAGGCAAGGGATCGAGGACGGCTTTCTCGCGCCCTACAAGGTCGTGAAGGTCCACATCGACCGGGACATCCAAGGCTACCGTCCGGAGAGGGGGCAGCTTGATCGCGACGGCGCCGAGGTCGAGGACCGCATCTACAACGTCAAGGACTTCGACCGCACGCTGGTGCTCGATGAGCGGACCAAGCTGGTCGCTCGCAAGGTCACGGAGTTTCTGCGCGAGAGCGGAGGCGGACCGTATCAGAAGACCATTGTCTTCTGCGTCGACCAGGAGCACGCCGCGCGGATGCGGCAGGCGCTCATCAACGAGAACGGCGATCTCGTGCGAGAGAACCACCGCTACGTCATGCGGATCACCGGCAATGACGCGGAGGGGCAGAGCCAGCTCGACAACTTCATCGACCCGGAGAGCCGTTATCCGGTTCTCGTGACGACCTCGCGGCTACTCTCCACCGGCGTCGACGCGCAGACCTGCCGGCTTATCGTCCTCGACCGCGAAGTCGGCTCCATGACCGAATTCAAGCAGATCGTCGGCCGCGGCACCCGCGTCCATGAGGACACCAAGAAGTTCTACTTCACGCTCATGGACTTCCGCGGCGCGACCAACCATTTCGCCGACCCGGACTTCGACGGCGATCCGGTTCAGATCTACGAGCCCGGCGAAGGCGATCCGATTGTCCCGCCGGACCCGCCCATCGACGGGCTGCGCGAAGCCCCTGAGCCCTGGGTCGACGCTCCGGAAGGCGAAGTGATCGTCGATAAAGGCGATGACGACGGCGCGCCGACGCCGCAACCCGGAGGCGGACAGAAGAAGGTCTATGTCGACGGTGTTTCGGCCAAGATCGTCGCTGAGCGGGTCGAGTATCTCGACGAGAGCGGCAGGCTGGTCACCGAAAGCCTCCGCGACTTTACGAAGAAGGCGCTGAGGAGGCACTTCGCCAGCCTCGACGACTTCCTGCGGCGATGGAGCGAGGTCGACCGCAAGCAGGCCGTGATCGACCAGCTCAACGAGGAAGGCTTGCCGCTCGCGACGATCGGCGAGGAGCTGGGCGCGGATCTCGATCCGTTCGACCTCGTCTGCCATGTCGCCTTCGGCGCGAAGCCGCTCACCCGCAAGGAACGCGCGGACAACGTCAAGAAGCGCGACGTCTTCAGCCGATACGGCGAGCAGGCCCGCGCCGTTCTCGAAGCGCTCCTCGCCAAATATGCCGACGAAGGCGTCCTCAATCTCGACGACACCAACGTCCTCACCCTTCCGCCCTTCGATGCGCTCGGCACGCGCGTCGAGCTGATCCGTGCGTTTGGCGACAAGTCCGCGTTCCAGCGGGCCGTGCGCGATCTGCAGGCGGAACTCTACAAGGAAGCCGGATAGCCCATGTCAGTTCGGACCACGGTGAAGTCCATTCAGGACATCATGCGCAAAGACGTCGGCGTCGATGGCGACGCTCAACGCGTCAGCCAGCTCTGCTGGATGTTCTTCCTCAAGATCATCGAC
>CAZPTD010000004.1:0-45170 GCA_964588915.1 uncultured Neomegalonema sp.
TGACGGCGTCATCAGCGTTGCATCCACCTAAACAGATCCTGCTCTCGATCCCGGAGCAGCCTGCGGCTGTCCGGGATGACGGCGACGTCGGCGACCGCGTCCGTTCGGTTTCGATGCGCCTGTCTGCGCCGGTCAGTCCTCGTATTTGAAGGAGACCTTCAGCTTGGCGCGGAAAGCTTTGACCGCGCCGTCCTCGATGACGAGGTCCTGCTCGGTCACCTCGGCGACCCTGAGGTCGCGCACCGTCCGGGCCGCGCGCTCCACGGCGACGGCGGCCGCCCGCTCCCAGGACTCGGTGCTGGTGCCGACGATTTCGATAACCTTATAGACGCTGTCGCTCATGGCGCGTCTCCTCCCTTCCGTCGCCGTGATGGTTCTGCAGCATGCGCGCCCGCCCGCGCACGGCTCCCGCGGTCGAGGCGTCTCATGGTTGTCGCGAAACTGTCGCGAAGCAAAGGAAGATTTGTCGGGGCGATCCCGCCAATCCGCGACGGCGCATTCGAGCGGTCACGTCCAGCGTTCACGGCCTTCACAGCGTCCGAACAACGCGGAAGCCGTTCCAGGCGCTGCGTTCGTCGCGCAGGCCCCAGCTGCGGAGCGCCGCGCGCAGGTAGAGCGGATCGTCCGCCCAGGAGCCGCCGCGCAGGACGGCGCGGGCGCATTCGCCGCCATCGGCCGCCATCCAGGCCGAGCCGTCGGTCGGCGCGCCGCGATAGTCGTCGTGCCAGCAGTCCTGCACATGCTCCCAGACATTGCCGTGCATGTCGTGGACGCCCCAGCCGTTCGGAGGGAAGGAGCCCGCCGGAACGGTTTGACCGCGATCCACGCCGGCGGGCGAGCCTGCATAGCGGCGGTCGCCGTCATAATTGGCGCGATCGGTCGAGATCGGACCGTCGAAGCCGAACGGTCCGGTCGTTCCGGCCCGCGCGGCGTATTCCCATTCCGCCTCCGTCGGCAGCCGATAAGGATCGCCCTCGGTCTTCGAGTTCAACCAGTCGAGAAAGCCGCCCTCGCCGGCGACGTCGTCCCACGAGACATGGATCACCGGCCGGTCGCCGCGGCCCCAGCCCTCGTCGCTCGGGGTCGGATTGCTCCGGCAGTAGCCGTCGGCCACGCAGGCTTCCCATTGGTCGAAGGTGACTTCGGCGCGCCCGATCGCGAAGCGCTCCACCGTCACCTCGCGCCGCGGCCGCTCGACATCCGAGCCGCCTTCCTCGCTCGCCGGCGATCCCATGAGGAAGGCGCCGGCCGGAACGGCGACCAACTCCGGGCAGCCCTCGCATTCGGCGATCGCCTCGCCCTGCGGCAGCGCCAGGAGCCGCGCCTCGAAGCCGCCAGCGGGCGGCTGCGGCGCCTCAACGCCGTCGTCGCGCAGCGCCAGCCAAAGCCCGAGCGCCAGCGCCGCCGCCCCAAGCGCGACGACGGCGGCCGTCCGACGCGTTCTCGTCATCGCGCCGCCCTCTCATCCGCGGCGCCGAGCGTCGCCTCCATCCAGCGCCGGAGCCGCGCCGCCGCCGTCGTTTCGTCGATCTCGACGTCGGACCAGGCGATCGGCTCGTCGGCGGCGATCGCGCGCTTGAGCCGCACATGATGCGCGAGGCCGAGCGGCAGATAGCCGCCCGCGAGCGAGATGGAGGCCGGCCGGAGACCGCCGACCACCGTGAAGCCGCCCTCGCCGTCGAGGATCTCGCCGGCGGCGAGGTCGCGCTTGGCGAACGCCGAGACGTCGGCGCGGAAGCTCTCGGCGACGCCGGTGGGCTCGCCGCGCAGCCCGACGGACGCGACCGAGATCGGCAGCTCCAATCCGATCATGTGCCAGCGCTTGTAGAGCGACGCGAAGCGGCCCGTCGGGTCGGTGCGGACGTGATACTCCTCGAAGCAGTGCTTGACGTAGTCGGTCTCCGCCTCGAACGCGACCCAGACGCCCTGACGGATGTCGTAGGGAACGGGCTCGCCCTCGGGCGTCAGGCTCGAGAGAACCTCGACCATGCCGCGGCGCTCGAGGACGCCGCCCGACTCCCGAGGCCGCATCAAGGCGGCGATGTCCTCGGCGCCGCCGGGCGGAAAGGCGAGCCCGTCCCGCGGCGCGTCGAGGCCGCAGGCGTTGGCGATCGCGGCGCTCTCGATCGCGGGCTTCGAGCCGTCGAGAAAGGCGTTGAACATCTTCGGATTGAGCCGCCCGCGTTCGGCGTTCTCGCGGCTGATTCCCCAATGGTCCCACACCGTCCCCGGCGTCGAGCGGCGGAACTCCGGCAGCCATTTGTGGCCGCGCCCGGCCGCGACGACCGGAAAGCCGCAGGCGCGCGCCCAGTCGACGAGATCGCAGACGAGCGCCGGCTGGTCGCCATAGGCCATCGAGTAGACGACGCCCGCCGCCCGCGCCTTGGCGGCGAGCGCCGGCCCGAGAAAGGCGTCGGCCTCGACCGTGACGTTGACTACGTGCTTGCCCTGCTCGAAGGCGGCGAGGCAGTGCTCGACGGATGCGGTCGGCGATCCGGTCGCGTCGATGACGATCTCGATCTTCGGATGCGCGACGAGCGCGCGCCAGTCGTCGCCGACATGGCTGGCGCCGGACTGCGCCGCGGCGTCGAGCGAGGCGGCGGCGTAGCGCTCCTCCGGCCAGCCGACATGGGCGAGGTTCGAGCGCGCGGCGGCCGGGTCGAGATCGACGATCCCGATGAGATGAACGCCGGGCAGGGCGCGCGTCTGGGCGAGGAACATCGAGCCGAACTTGCCGGCGCCGATCATGCCGACGCGGAGCGGGTCGCGCGCCTCCTGGCGCTCTTTGAGCATGCGGAAGAGGTTCATGGCGCTTGCGGCCTTCGGTTGCTGCGGCGGTTATCGCTCGATCAACGCGCAGGCGCCATGTCGGCGCAACCGGCAAGTCGCCCGAATTCCGACTTGCCGAGGCGGCGCGTTTCCGAGTTTCTGACGACGCGGTCGGCGCGCGCGAGAAGGCGCGGATTCGGGAGTTGCAAGATGCCCTATTACGATCTCGGCGCCTATGGGCGGCCGGTCACCACCGGTTCCGCCGACGCCCAGCTCTGGTTCGATCGCGGCCTCGTCTGGCTCTACGGCTACAACCACGCCGAGGCGATCGCCTGCTTCGAGAAGGCGCTCAAGCACGATCCCGCCTGCGCGATGGCGCAATGGGGCGTCGCCTACGCCGCCGGGCCGAACTACAATCTGCCCTGGGAGAAATACGATCCGAAGGGCAAGGCGCAGGCGCTCGCGGCGGCCTATGACGCGGCGGAGGCGGCCAAGGCGCTCGTCGATCGCGTCTCGCCGGTCGAGGCGGCGCTCATCAAGGCGCTCGACGCCCGCTATCCGCAGCGCGAGGCGATCGAGGATCAGGCGCCCTGGGACGCCGCCTTCACGACCGCCATGCGCGAGGTCTATCGCGCGCATCCGACGGATCTCGAGGTCGTCTCCGTCTTCGCCGAGGCGATCATGAACGAGACGCCCTGGCGGATGTGGGATCTCGAGACCGGCGGCGTCGCCGACGGCGCCGGCACGGCGGAAGCGCGAGAGGTTTTGGAGACGGCGTTCGACCAGCAGCCGGAGGCCTGGGACCATCCGGGCGCGTTGCATCTCTACGTGCATCTGATGGAGATGTCGCCTTTTCCCGAGAAGGCGCTGCGCGTCGCGGACCGCTTGCGCGACATCGCGCCGGACGCCGGGCATCTCATCCATATGCCGACGCATATCGACGTGCTCTGCGGCGACTATTCCAGCGTCGTCCGTTATAATCAGCAAGCTGTCGTCGCCGACCGCAAGTACCTGCAGGACAACGGCGCCTACAACCTCTACACGCTCTATCGCACCCATAATCTGCATTTCGTGATCTACGGCGCGATGTTCCTCGGGCAGTACGCGCCGGCGCTCGCGGCGGCGCAGGAGATCATCGACACGACGCCGGAAGCCGCGCTCCGGGTCGAGTCGCCGCCGATGGCCGACTTTCTCGAGTCGTATCTGTCGATGAAGCAGCATGTCCTGGTGCGCTTCGGCAAATGGCGCGAGATCATCGCGCAGCCGGCGCCCGAGGATCCGGAGCTTTACTGCACCGTCAACGCGATGCGGCTCTACGCCAAGACCGTCGCCCATTCGGCGCTCGGCGAGGTCGAGGCGGCCGAGGCGAGCAAGGCGGAGTTTCTCGCGGCGAAGGCGCGCGTGCCCGAGAGCCGGCTCCTGCACAACAACACCGTCGTCGATCTGCTCGCCGTCGCCGAGGAGATGATGCTGGGCGAGCTCGAGTATCGCCGCGGCGCCTATGAGGCGGCCTTCGCGCATCTCAGGCGCTCGGTCGCGCTCGACGACGCGCTGCCCTATGACGAGCCCTGGGGCTGGATGCAGCCGACACGGCACGCGCTCGGCGCGCTGCTTCTCGAGCAGGGCCATGTCGAGGAGGCCGAAGCGGTCTACCGCGCCGATCTCGGTCTCGACGGGACGCTGTCGCGGGCGTCGCAACACATCGACAATCTCTGGAGCCTGCACGGGCTCCATGAGTGCCTCGCGCGGCGCGGCGCGGAAGAGGAGGCGCAGGCGGTCAAGCGGCGGCTCGACCTCGCGACGGCGCGGGCGGACGTGACGGTGCGCGCTTCGTGCTATTGCCGGCGCCAGGCGGCCTGACGACGCGCCGCGGCCCGGACGCGCATGATCGGCGCGTCAGGCGCGGACATAGGCCCAGCCTTCCGCCTGACGCGCGACGAGATGCGCGATCGCGACCGGGACGACCGCGACGCCGTCGGGCGCGGCTCTGTCGAGGCGGGCGAGGGTGTTGGCGCAGACGCGGATGAGCGGATCGGTCGCCGGGTCGGACGGACCGGCGGCGAGGAGCGCCGAGACGCCGCCGGCGTTCACGACGATCTCGATCTCGGCCTCCGGAACCGCCGCGAGCAGGTTGCGGGCGTTCGACCGCGCGCGCGTGAGCGCGTCGGGCTCCGGCGCGTGGATGATCACGCGCGTCGTCATATGCGTCTCGCTCGCCACGCGCCGCTCCTGTCGATCAGAGACCGGCGGCGATCGCCGATGCGACGCGTTCGATCGCCGGATCTTGCCGGTCCCGCGGACGCGGCCGGTCGACGAGGCGCTCGTCGGCGATGACGGCCGGCGCGTCGCCCTCCTTCTTGAGCGTGACGATCCGATCGGCGAGATAGGCCGCCTCGCGCGTGTCGTGGGTGACGAAGAGGACGCCGGCGCCGGTCTCGGCGAGGATGCGCGTCAGCTCGTCCTGGAGACGCGCGCGCGTGATCGCGTCGACGGCGCTGAAGGGCTCGTCCATGAAGAGGACGTCCGGCTCGACGGCGAGGGCGCGGGCGATGCCGACGCGCTGCGCCTGCCCGCCCGAGAGCTGATGCGGCCAGCGGCGCGCGAGCTCCGAGAGGCCGGTGAGCGCCAGCGTGTCGCGCACGCGCGCCGCTTCTTCGGCCTTCGACAGGCCGAGGCCCTGCAGGCCGTAGCGCACATTCGACTCGACGCGCCGCCAGGGCAGCAGCCGCGCGTCCTGAAAGACGACGGCGCGCTGGCGACGCTTCGGCTTCGCCGCGCCGGTGAGCGAAATCTCGCCCTTCTCCGGCGTGATCAGCCCCGCGAGCGCGCGCAGCAGCGTCGACTTGCCGACGCCCGAGCCGCCGACCAGCGCGACGAACTCGCCCGCGCCGATCTCGAGATCGAGCTCGGCCAAGACCGGCGCCGGCGCGTCCTCGAAGCGGAGCGTCAGCCTCTTGGCGCGCAGCGCCGGCTCCGGCCGCGCCTGGAGCGGCGCGACGGCCGGCGCGCCGCCGGCGGTTTCGTAACTTATCGTGCGGACGGCCTCCATCTGAGCGCCCTCCCTTCCAGAAACGAGAAGATCTGATCCGAGACCGCGTAGACGGCCGAGATGGCGAGCATGTAGACGACGACCGCCTCGTAGGCGCCGACGCCGGCGGCGGCGTTCATCTCCTGGCCCATGCCGGGCACGCCGAGGAGCTCCGCCGCGATCAGCGTCATCCAGGCCTGGCCGACGCCGGTGCGCAGACCCGCGAGCATGCCGGGCGCGGCGCCGGGCGCGGTGACGCTGGTCAGCCGCCGCCAGAAGCCGTGCTGCTCGAAAGCGGCGGCGAGCTCGTCATAGCGCGGGTCGACGCCGCGCACCGCCGAATAGGTCGCGAAATAGTTCACCCAGAAGACGCCGATCGAGATGACGAAGGCCGCGCCGGCGTGGCTCACCTGGAACCACGCGATCGCGAAGACGACCCAGGCGAGCGGCGGGATCGGCCTGAGAATGCGCGAGAGCCAGGACTGGAGCGCGTCGAACCAGCGCGAGAGCGCCGCCGCGCCGCCGACGATCACGCCGAGGAGCGAGCCGAGGCCGAGGCCCCAGACGTAGTGGATAAGGCTCGATTCGAGCGCCGGCGCGAGGCGGCCCGAGCGCCATTCCTCGAGCGCCGCCGCGGGCACCGCGAAGGGATCGGGCAAGGCGCCGGCGCGGACCCAGCCGAAGGCGTTCGCCGCCTTCCAAAGCGCGATGAAGGCGACCACGCCGGTCGCGCCGAGAAGGAGCGCGCCCCAGCGCGCGTTGGGCAGCGCCGCCAGTCGCCGCGCCGCGGCGCGGCGCGCGGTCGGTTCCGTGATGCTCGCGGATCTCATCGTCAGCCGAGCGCGTCGTGGAAACGCGTTTCGATCAGCGCGCCGATGTCGACCTCGGCGGCGAGCGTCCCGATCTCGGCCTGGAAATCGCGCATCGCCGTCGCGCCTTCGATGATCTCGGCGGGATCGGAGACCCAGTTGTCGCGCGAATTCTCCAGCGCCGAGAGGACGATGTCCGCCGGCAACCGTCCGCCGCCGACATATTTGCCGACCGCCGGCGCCGCCGCTGCGGGATCGTCTCGCAGCAGCGTCGTCGCGCGGGCGTGCGCCGCCACCAGCGCGGCGACGATCTCCGGCTGATCCGCGATCAAGCCCTCGCGCATGGCGAGAACCGCGCCCGGCTGGCCCGGGAACATCTCGGAGCCGCGCGCGGCGATATAGGCGCCGGGCACGCGCGCCTCGGTCACGCTGACGATCGGCTCGAGGATCGCGGCGCCGTCGACGGCCTGCGTGAGCAGCGCCTGCTGCACCTGCGCCGCGCCTTGGAAGATGATCTCGAGCTCGGAAGGATCGACGGCGATCTGACGCCGCAGCCAGTATTGCAGCACGGTCTCCGGCACCGATCCGCGCGGGAAGGTCGTCACCACGGGCTTCCGGCCTTCGCCGGCGGCGAAGGCGGCGAAGGCGGCGGCCGGGTCCTGCTCGCTCATCAGCTCGGCGAGCCGGCCAACGGCGATGAAGCTGATCTGCTCGCGGATGCTGGCGGCGACCACCTTGATGTCGACGCCGCGCGCCCGCGCCACCATCGCCGGTCCGATGCCGAGATGGGCGACCGAGAGCTGGCCGCCGACGAGCGCCTGCACCATCGCCGGGCCGTTCTGGAACGAGATCAGATCGGGGTCGACGCCGGCCTCGCCGACCCATCCCTCCTCGATGGCGACGAAGGCCTGCGAGACCGGCAAGATCGGCATGTAGCCGATCTCGACCGCGGTCTGGGCGGCGGCGCGCCGAATGAAGGCCGGCGCCGCGAGCGCCGCCAGTCCGGTCGCCAGAACGCCGCGCCGCGTTGGGAGATATTTCTGCTTCGACATGTCGCCTTCCTTCGCGCGCTCGGCGCGCGGCCACATCGCGCGACAACTGACGCTGTAGTCGCTGGATTCTTTGCCGTTATGGTAGGCGGGCCGCGTCGGCGCAGAAAGGTCGCGGCGTCAATTAGGACCGCGCTTCCGAATATTCGGATGAAGCGCGACGGGGCTTGTTCGATAACGGCGCTGACAAAGAAGCTGATCTCGCGGCGGGCGTGTCGGCGGAACATCGTTCCGCCCCGACCGCCGCCGGCCTCGCGACGGGCGGACGCTCAGTCGTCCAGATAGTACTCCACCGTCGAGACCACGCGGACGATCTTGTTGCGCTCGGCGCGCTCGTCGAACTGGCCGTCGCGCGGCAGGATCTGGATGACGCCCTGATTCGCGGTCGCGATGTCGCCGACCGACGCGCCGCTGTCCTCGGCGAATTGCTCGGCCGAGGTCCGCGCCGCCTGCGTCGCCTCGCGAATGAGGTCGGGCTTGATGTCGTTGAGGCGCGTGAAGAGGTATTGCGGCCGCGCCGCCTCGGCATAATCGGAGTCGCCGAGCAGGACGCCGGCGTCGAGGAGCGCCAAGGTCTCGGTCGAGAGCTCGGCGATCTCCGCGACCTTCGTGGTCCGCACGCGCACCGCGCCGACGGCGATGTAGCGCACCACCTCGCGCTGGGCGCCGCCCTCCTGCAGGAAGTTGCGCTCGATCCGGAGCGAGAAGGGCTCGAAGGAGATCTCCTCGGCGTCGAGGCCGCCCTCTTCGAGGAAGCGACGCACCGCGTCGCTGGCGCGCTCGGCCTCCGCGAGCGCGGACGCGGTGCTGTCGCCGACGCCGCGATAGGGAATGCGCCAGGAGGCGATGTCCGCCTCGACCTCGCGCTCGGCGAGGCCCTTGACCGTCACCACGCGGTCCGCCCGCCGCATCTCGATCAGGCTCTGGCCGACGGTCAGCCCGCCGAACGCGATCGCCGCCGCAATCGCGACGCCGCCGATCGCCTGTCCCCAACTCGACATTCCGTCCTCCCGTCTCGCCGCGTGTCCTCGGATCAAAACGCCCATGCAATCACGGCGCGGTCAAGGCGGCGAGCGCGCGAGAGGAGGGCGCCGGTTTTCAAGGCTCGACGGTTACGTCGGCGGCGATCGACCCTATATCTCAACGCCGTACCCTAACGCCGCGGGCCGCTCCGCGGTCGCGCGGATCCCGCCAAGAAACCTTCCGCGCCCGTTCGGCGCGCCCGTCGAGCTTCGCGCAGTCGAGAAAGGGACGACATGGAGACGATCGCCGGCGACCTCGCCCGAATGCAGCGCACGCCGCTCTCGCCGGAGCATGTCGCGGCGCTGCGCGAAGCGGGCGAAGAAGTGCGTTTCGAGGCGGGCGAGACGGTGATGCGCCTCGGCGCGCCGCAGGACCACTTCCTCTACATCCTCGAAGGCGAGCTCGAATTCATCGACGCCTTCACCGGCGAGCGCTCGGTCCAGTTCACGCTCGGCCCGACCCAGTTCTACGGCGACATCGGCTTTCTGTCCGGCGCCGGCGCGGCGCTGCCGAGCCGAGCGCATTCGCCGATCCGCGCGATCAAGACGCCGCGCGAGCGCGTTCTGCGGCTGATGGCCGAGACCCCGGAGATGGGCGACATCATCATCACCGTCCTCGCGGCGCGCCGGCGACGTCAGCTCGAGTCGCAGAATGTCAGCCTGACCTTTCTCGGCCTCGAAGAGACCCGCGACATGCGCGCCGCCGCGTCCTTCGCGAGCCGCAACCATATTCCGTTTCGGTCCTTGCCGCTCGGCAGCGACGAGGCGCGCGCGGCCGCGCAGGCCTGCGGCGTCGACGAGAACGCGCCGGCGATCGTTTTCGGACGCGAGGCGATCTTCGAGAACCCGTGCCCGAGCGCGCTCGCGAAGCTGCTCGGGCTCGACCGAGCGCTCGGCGATCTCTGCGAGGTCGACGTTCTTATCGTCGGCGCCGGGCCGGCCGGCGTCGCGGCCGGCGTCTATGCGGGCGCCGAAGGGCTCTCGGCCGTGGTGATCGACGAGATCGCCGCGGGCGGCCAGGCCGGCGCGTCGTCGCGGATCGAGAATTATCTCGGTTTTCCCACCGGCATCTCGGGCGGCGATCTCGTCTGGCGCGGCGAGGTGCAGGCGATGAAGTTCGGCACGCGCTTCGTCCTGCCGCGGCGGGTGACCGAGCTTGCGCGCGACGGCGACGGCTTCGTCGCGACGCTGGAGAACGGCAAGACGATCGCGGCGCGCGCGGTGGTGGTCGCGACCGGCGTCCAGTATCGGCGCCTGCCGCTCGACCGACTCGCCGACTTCGAGGGCGCCGGCGTCTACTACGCGGCGACGGAGATGGAGGCGCGCTTCTGCCGCAACGCGCCGGTCGTCGTGGTCGGCGGCGGCAATTCGGCCGGTCAGGCCGCGATGTATCTGAGCCAGACCGCGAGCCGCGTCGATCTCCTGGTGCGCGGAGCGAGCCTCGCGGCGTCGATGTCGTCCTATTTGACCAACCGCCTCGAGGCCAGCCCGAACATCGCGATCCGCTACGAGACCGAGATCGCGGCGCTCCATGGCGAGGACCGGCTCGAGGCGCTGACGCTGGGCGGCCGCGCCGGCGGCGGCGAGAGGATGGCGTGCTGCGGCGCCTTCGTCATGGTCGGCGCGGCGCCGAACACGGCCTGGCTCGCCGGCCTCGCCGCGCTCGACGCGCGCGGTTTTCTCCTGACCGGTCCCGAGATCGGCGGCGCCTCGCCCTTCGAGACGTCCTGTCCAGGGCTCTTCGCGGTCGGCGACGTGCGGTCGGGTTCGACGAAACGCGTCGCCGCGGCGGTGGGCGAAGGATCGGTCGCGATCTCAGCGGTCTGGGCGCATGTCCAGAACAGCCGCCGGGCGACGACGTCGGTCTGACGGACGGCGCCGCTAGGCGATAGGCTCGGGCGGACGCCTGTCGGCCCACGGCGCGGCCGCTTCGAGCTGATAGGCGAGCTCGAGGAGCGTGCGCTCGTCATGCCGGGCGGCGGCGAACTGCACGCCGATCGGCAGGCCGTCCTCGGCCCAGCCGAGCGGCAGCGTGATCGCCGGCGCGCCGATCGCGTTATGCGTCGGCGTGTAGCCGACATTGTCGACCGCGGCCTCCATCAGCTGCGGGAACGGCGTCGTCGGCGCCATCTCGCCGATCGGCACCCGCGCGCGGCGGGTCACCGGGCTCATGATCACGTCGTAGCGGCGCAGGAACGCCTCGTAGATCCGCCCGACGTCCTTGAAGAAGGCGCGCGCCCGGTCGAGCGATCCCGGCTCTTTCGCCTCGATCTCCGCGAACCAGTCGGCGAGGCCGCGCGTCCACGGGTCGAGGGCGGCTTCGTAGCGCGGCCAGTCCCAGACTCTCCAGCGGCAGGCGACCGCGCGGATGAGCGCGAAGCGGCGGCGGATCTCGGCCGGCAGCGCCGCCCAGAGGACGAGGAAATGCGTCGTCGCCGCCTCGGCGTCGAAGACCGGCGCCGCCGCCTCGACATGGTGGCCGAGATCGGCGCAGAGCGCCGCCGCGCGCTCGAGGGCGGCGGCGACCGCGTTGTCGGGCGCCGCGCCGTTGATCGCCTTCGGCGCGAGCGCGATCCGGAGCGGCCGGTCGATCGGCGCGTCGACGTAGCCGATCTCGGCCGGTCCGGGATGGAGGTCGTCCGCTCGGGCGATCCGCGCCGCGTCGCTGATCGCGAGGAAGCGCGCGGTGTCGCGGACGCTGCGGCTCACGCAGAGGGTCACGCTGACGCCGCCGAAGCCCGACCGCGCCGGCGCCAGGCCGCGCCCGCGCGACGGCTTCAGCCCGACGAGCCCGCAGGCGGCGGCGGGAATGCGGATCGAGCCGCCGCCGTCGCTGGCGTGGGCGAACGGGACCATGCCGCAGGCGACCGCCGCGCAGGCGCCGCCCGACGAGCCGCCGGGGCTGAGCGACAGGTCCCAGGGGTTGCGCGTCGGTCCATGAAGGAGCGGCTCGGTGACGCTGATCAGGCCGAATTCCGGCGTCCTCGATTTGCCGAGGGCGATGAACCCGGCCTCGAGCGCCGCCGCGATCAACGGCTCCGTTTTCGGCGAGACGTAGTCGCGGAAGAGGCGCGAGCCGAATGTGAGCGGCGCGCCCTTCAGCATCGAGAGGTCCTTGACCAGGAACGGGACGCCGGCGAAGGGCGCCGAGGCCTTGCGCAAGGGCGCCGCGTCGAGCGCCTTCGCCTCGTCGAGGGCCTCCTCGAAACGCCGCGACGAGAGCGCGCCGATCACGGGCTCGAGCGCCTCGATCCGCGCGATGGCGGCCTCCGTCGCCTCTCGCGCGGAAAGCTCCCGCGCGCGGATGCGCTCGGCCAGAGAAGTCGCGTCGTCCCGAAGATCCATCCGCCCGCACTCCCTCGCAGCCCTGCGCCTCGGGCGGATATAGGCGCCTTCGGCGGAAACGCCCGTCGCGGCCGACATTGCGGCGCGATCGCGGTTTTGCCGAAAACTCGAGACCCTGGCGACATCGCGCCTCGCGAGAGCGCCGGGCGATCCGCAAGCGGTGAGCGGCGCGCCAGCGGCTTCATAAAACTGTCAATTCCGAGATCCGCCTTTTCGCCATATTTCTTTACTTTAATCTAATTTCAGCTACGGGACTAGTAGCCTTTGCGAGATTTACTCTGAATCTAGGGGCGAAAATCTCGATGTTCCGCGCGAATAGTCCGATTTTCGCTCTGCTCTCTTTGGTCGCCGTGATCATTTCCGCGACGACGTTGTACATCACCGAGCTGCGGCGGGCGGAAATCAGCGTGCTCGTCTCCGAGACGGCCTATCTCGGCCGCGACGCCAACGGCAGCGCCGAGGTGGCGCTGGTTCCGATCACCATCGTCAACACGGGCGCGCGCGACGGCGTCGTGCGCGAGATCACGCTGACGGTCGAGCCGCTCGACGACGCCGGCGCGCCGACCGCGGAGCGCACGTTCTTCGCCGCTCATATCGGCGTCGCGCCGGGACGCGGCAACGCGCCGTTCACGCCGATCGCGGCGCTGCGCCAAACCGCGCTCAGCCGGCCGATCCTCTTCTATCCGACGCGCCCGGGCCCGTCCGTGATCGACGCGGCGGGCCGGTATCGGCTGACGCTGCGCTATCGGATCGAGACCGGATCGAGCCCGCTCGACGCGCTCGAGGCCTTGTGGGAAGACGCCGCGCCGCCGACCGAGCGCAGCCAGAGCTACGAGCTGCGGCTGCCCTATTACAGCGCGCCGGAGCTGGTCGATGGCGGGATGATCCGGATGTCGCCGACCCGCTGGTCCGACGGCGCGGCGGCCGAGAGGGAGGATTGACCTGTGACGCGACACGCTCTGATCAGAGGCGCGCTCTTCGCCGCCGCGTTGACCGCGGCCGGGACGGTCGCCGCCGGCGCGAACGACATCTGCCTCGAGAGCAAGGCCAGCGGCGAGCGGATCACCGGCTCGCTGATCTCCTTCACCGGCCGCCAATGGGACGTTCAAACGACGTTGGGGCGCCTGAAAGTCACGATCGACGACTTCTTCGTCTGCGGCGACGCCGCCGCGCCGACCGTGACCACGCGCGACGAGACGGCGGACGCGCCGGCGCCGGCCTCCGCGGAAGCGCCGTCGGGCGCAGACGCGGCGCCCGACGATCCGAGCGACCACGTGTCGGTGGTGGGATCGAACACCGTGGGCGCGGTGCTGATGCCGCGGCTCGCGGCGGCGGCGCTCTCGGAGGACGGCCGGATCGACGTCGCCGCGGCGCCGGTCGCCGAGGAGACGACGCTCGTCGAGGCGGGCGCCGGCCGGTTCTCGATCCGGATCGTCGCGACGGGCACGAATTCGGGCTTCCGCGCGCTCGAGGACGGAACGGCCTCCTTGGCGATGGCCTCGCGCCAGATCGCCGAGACGGAGGCGCGCGCGATCGCCGCGGCGGGACAGGGCGGCCTGCGCGATCCGTCGCGGGAGCTGGTCATCGCGCTCGACGGCGTCGTTCCCATCGTCTCGCGCGACAATCCGCTCGAAGAGGTCTCGCTCCATCAGCTCACCGAGGTCTTCGCTGGGCGCATCGTCACCTGGCGCGAGCTCGGCTACGCCGACGCGCCGATCGCGGTTCTCGCCCGCGACGCCAATTCGGGCACGTTCGACACCTTCGAGGCGCTGGTGCTGGCGCCGAGCGGCTCGGCGCTCGCGCCGTCGGCGCGGCGCTTCGTGTCGAACGCGGACCTCGCCGCGGCGGTCGCGGCGGATCCGAACGCCATCGGCTTCGTCGCCGCGGGCGCGCTTTCCGATCCCGAATTGAGCGGCGTGCGGCCGCTGACGCTCCGCGGCGAATGCGGCATCACCCAGGAGCCGAGCCGCTTCAATCTGCGCACCGAGGATTACGCGCTCGGGCGGCGGCTCTATCTCTATTCGCGCTTCGCGGATCGCTCCGGCGTAGCGGACACGCTGGTCGAGTTCGCGCTCTCCGACTCGGCGCAACCGATCATCGAGGAGGCCGGCTTCATCAGCCTCGCGGTCGAAGACGCGGACGGCGCGGTGGAGCTGCGGCGGCTCTTGGCGCGTCCGGCGCCGCCCGAAGCCGGCGCGGACGCCCTGCGCGATGAGTTGCGGGAGGTGATCGACACGTCGCGGCGCCTCTCGGTCACCTTCCGCTTCGAGTTCGGCTCGACGACGCTCGACAGCAAGGCGCGGCGCGACGGGACGCGGCTGGCGCGCTATCTTCGCGGCGAGGAGGCCGCGGGCCGGCAGGTGGTGCTGCTCGGCTTCGCGGACAGCGTCGGCGGTTTCGAGGCCAACCGGCGGCTCTCGGAGCGCCGCGCCGAGGAGGCCGCCGCGCTCCTGCGCGCCAACGGCGTCGCGCCGGAGCGCATCGAGACGATCGGCTTCGGCGAGCTGCTGCCGGTCTTCTGCAACGACACGGACACGGGCCGAGCCAAGAACCGCCGCGTCGAGGTGTGGGTCCGGTAGTCGGGCCGGATGATGGGCGACGAAGGCCGCGTTGTCCGAACGACGGCGCCGTGGGTCTTGCTTCGAGAGGCGGCCGATGCGGCGCGGTCGCCGCGTCCGCCGGCGCCTCGATAGCCGACCTGGCCGGTCAGTGGAGGACGACCGGGGGAGTCCAAATCCCGACATGGCGCGATCGCTTCTCACTCTAGCGACTGGATCGAAGGGGTTTGATCGATCCGCCGCGGTGAGAGCAGGATCTGTTCAGGTGAATGTAACGCCGATGACGCCGTCATCCCGGGATGACGCCGTCATCCCGGAAAGCCGCAGGCTTATCCGGGATCCAGGGCCAAGGGGCTGAGCGTGCGGCGAACTGGCCCTGGATCCCGGCTCTGCGCGCTTCGCGCTTGGCCGGGATGACAAGGGCGAGGTTGGCTCCATCAGGACCGATCAGACGATAGAGGCCGAACCGCGCCGCGACTCGCTCAATGCGGGCGCGCATCCGAGGCGCGGCGTGTTTCAGGCGCTCCGGCGGCGGCGTGAGATTGAGAGCGCGTCGCCATCCTGTCTCCTTTCGCGTAGCTCGTCGCACCCTCGGGGCTCCGCCGACGCCCGGCTTCGCGGCGGCTCGAATCGCGCCGCCGGACGGCGCCGATTCGGCTCGAACGCGTCGGAGCCCATCTGCCCGCAGGACGTCTCGCCCCTCACGCGGAGCCGGTCGCCACGGGAGGTTTTCTTTTTGTTTTCTGAGATTTATCTTTTTTTTCGGGCATTGGCGAGTTCGGCGCCGCGCCAGCTTGAGCCGTCGAGGCCGTTTGGTTTATAATAAGCGCGAAATGAAGATCGCCTGTCCGTCTCTTGGCGGTCTTGAGCATTTGGGCGACGGTCAGACCGATGAACGTATTGGGGCAATTTATCGACCCGGGATTTGTCGAGCGCGCGGCTGCGGCGGGAGGCCCGGAGAAATGGATCGAATGGCCCGAGAACGCGCGGGCGCATCTTGATCGACGCGCGCCGTTTTCCCTCGCCCACCGGCTGCAGGAGCACCCGCTTTTTCAACTCGACACGCTGCTCGACCTCGCCAAACGGCGTCCGGAATGGACGCCGGTGCGGCAAGGCGAGGTGCCGGTGAGTGAAAATCTCGAACGCGCGTATGACAATTACCCGCTGGGCGCTTTGGGCGATGTCGATCTGAGCCGCCCTGGCGCCTATTTCGTGATCAACAATCCGGAGAAGGACGAGCAGTATCGCGCGATGGTCGAAGGCGTTCTGGCCGAATTGCTCTCGCATTTGGGCCCGATTGACGGCGACGCCACCTGGTACTCGTCCTATATTTTTGTTTCGAGCAGTCGCAGCGTGACGCCGTATCACATGGATCGTGAGCTCAATTTCTTTTTCCAGATCGACGGCGAGAAAGAGGTGCGATTGTGGGACCCGGATGACGACGACGTCATGCATCCGGAGGAGCGCGATTGGCTGCTCTCCTTTAACGTCGACGACCGTCCGCCTTATCGGGAATTGATCGCCGATCGCGCGCAGACTTATGTGCTCGGCCCGGGCCAAGCGGTGCATCAGCCGTTTATCGCGCCGCATGTCGTGCGGACGTTGAGCGACCGGTCGATCAGCTTCGCGCTGACCTATCGAACGCGCACCACGGATCGCTGGACCCTGGCGCATGCGGTGAACCACAAAATGCGCAGAGTCGGCCTCAAGCCGGCCAAGGTGGGCAGGCGGCCCGCGCTCGATTACGTCAAAGCGCGCTCGCTCGAGTTCTTCCGCGGCGCGCGCTCGCAGCTGGGGCGGCTTCGAGGCGGTTGAGGCCCGGCCTGCGCCGGCGTTGCGGGGTTCTGTCGCGCGGCGCGCGACAGAATCGCAATCCGAGCGTCGCCGTAGCGCCGGACGTCCCAAGGCTGGAAACCTTCGGCGGCCGGCGCGGGGCGGCGCGTGCTTCTGCTCGGCTTCGGCGAGCAGCTGCCGGTTTTCTGCGACGACACCGAGACCGGCCGCGCCAAGAACCGCCGCGTCGAGATGTGGGTCCGGTAGCGGCCTCGACCGATCAGAGGAAAAGGCCGCGACGTCTCGGAGATCCGTCCGCCGATCTTGCTTGATCTCGAGCGCCGCCGTCGGCGTCGAGCCGAGCGGCGCGAAGTCGCGATTTCCGGATCATCGAATGACTCCATTTTATTTGAAATCGCTCTGGGCGCTCGACCGAAGAGCAGCCTAGGGTTCAGAAGAAAATCCCGAGATCTAGCTGATTATGCCGCTGGCGCATTCGTCAAATAGGGTCGGTGCGCCCAGATGATGGACACCGAACTCAAGCATTTTTATGATTTTTTACTTGAATTATAGCGAGAAGACGCGCTAAGATCGTAGCGCCGAAGAAAAACAACTTCGGTCGCACGCGGGTTTTGCGAGAGCGCTGGGCTGCGCCGCCCATGGACGGTCCCAACGTGCGGCGCTCGTGTTCGGGAGCAGTTGAGCATGGCCACTGACGACAGAGGCGCGACGGACGGCGAAACGGACGGCGCTCCGGCGAGACACGCGGGCGCGGCGCAGGAGCTTCGGCGGTCGCGCGGGAAGTTCATGACCGCCTTCGGACAGATCGTGCTGTCGATGGCGGCCACCGCGCGCTACCGGCATCACACTCTGGCGGATCTCAACCACCTGCTCCTGGAGCCGCTGCTGCGCGACCGGATCGCGATCGCGACGGTCGCGGCCGATCCGAGCGACGGCGACGGCCCCGAGACCGATTGGGCGGCGCGCGGCCTCGTCGGCGTCGCGATCTGGGCGACGGTCTCCGAGGAGGTCGACGCCAAGATCCGCGAGCAGATCAAGGCGGGCGTGTTTCCCGTACAGATGCGACGCGACGACTGGACGAGCGGCCAGAAGACCTGGCTGCTCGACGTGATCGCTCCGACGCGAAAGCTGCGGACGGCGTTGACCTCGAATCTCCATCAGGTCTTCCAGGGCCGTGAGGTGACCGTCCATCCGATCGTGCGCAGCTTGGTCGACGCCGGCGCGTTGTCGGGCGGCGCCGGAGCGGCCGCGAGCGCGCCGCCGCCCGGCCCGGCCGGTTGATCCGCGCGCCGACTACGCAAGGAGATCGTCATACTCGACGCGGTCGACGACGCTGATCTCTTCCACGTCCTCGATCCAGAACTCGACGCCGCCGACGCTCGCCCGTTCGAGGTCGAGATCGATCTTGACGTCCTCGTCGCTGACGAAGAACACGGCGTCGAAGCCGCGGCCGCCGTCGATACGGAACTCGGGCGCCACCGCGTCCGTCCCGGCCAAGCCGTCCAACACCGCGCGCGTATCGACATAGATCACGTCGTCGCCGCGCCCGCCGTCGAGCGTCACCTTGGCGTCGAGCGCGCCCGAAGCGTCCTCGAAACGGAAGACCTCCGGCGCGAAGACCAGCGTGTCCTCTCCGCGTCCGCCGCGCAACGTGGTCTCGTATCCCGCGTCCCGCCCCTTCGCGCCTTTGCCGGTCGCGCCGGCGGCGTCGCCCGGCGCGACGGTGAAGTCGACGGCGCCTCGGACGCCGAGAGCGTCGTCGCCCGAGCCGCCGTCAAGCAGACGCGTGATGAAAACGAGATCCGACTCGCCATATCGCGTCACCTCGACCTGCGACGCGTCGACGGCGACGTCCGAGCCCTGCTGCATCGCATGCGTCGCCTCGTGGATGAGCAGATCGGCGTCGTCGCCCGCCGCGCCCGGATCGAAGACGATGCGGCTTTCGTCCCGCGCGACATCCGAGCCCGCGCCGCCGGCGAAGTGGCGCGACAGCTCGATCTCGTATGTCTCGACCGCCGCCGCGTCGCGCCCCGTCGTCGCGGTGATCACGTCTCGATAGACGACCTCGTCGTCGCCGGACGCCCCCAAAGAAATCGATTCGTAGGCGATGACGACTTCCTCGGTCACCTCGGCCGCCGGCGACCCGTTGCGTCCGGTGAAGTCGACGCCGAGAATCGCGCTGTCGTCGCCCGCGCCGAGACGGTGCGTGACGTCGCCGAAATAGGCGATCGACGGCGCCGCCGCGTTTTCGTCGAGCGCGAGGATCAGCCGATCTTCGAGCGTGTCGTCGCCCGCGCCGAGGATCGATCGCACCCGATCGCTCACCTCGAGCGGCGCGCCGTCCGACGCGCCGCCGAGCGCGAAGGCGCGCTCCAACCGCACCGCGTCGTCGCCGGCGCCGGCGACCCAATCCTCCCGCAGTCCGATCGGCCCCGCGTCCGGCGTCAAGAGCAGCGGCGCGGCGGAAGGCGTCTTGCCGACGAGGACGTCGTCGCCCGCGCCGCCATTGGCTTCGATCCGCCAGCCGTCGAGCTCGAGATCGGCGAGCGCGGTCGGCATCGCGTCGTCGGTCAGCGCGTAGTCGATGGTCAGCCGATCGTCTCCGCTCGCGCCGAGGACGATCACGCGCGATCCGAGGCCGCTGCGCACGCTGTCGTCGCCCGCGCCGCCATTGAGCGTGTTGGCGCCGACGCCGCCGTCGATGTCGTCGTCGCCCGGCCCGCCGAGAATGCGGTCGCCGCCGCCTTCGCCGCGGAGATCGTCGTCGCCGCGCCGCCCGAGGATCACGTCGTCGCCGTCGCCGCCGAAGGCGAGATCGTCGAATTGACCGCCGACGATCCGATCGTCGTCCGTCGTCCCGACAAGCGCCGGCTGCTCGCGATCGGCGATCTCGAACAGGAGCGGCGCGAGCTGGATGTTGGCGTATCGATCGTTGTCGCTGGCGACGTCGACGCCGATGACGCCGAAATGGTCGCCCTCGACCAATGCGTCGGCCGCGGCGGCGACAGTGACGACGTCGTCGAAAAGCGGGCCGCCTTCGGCCTGAAGGCCGAGCGAGATCTCAACGGGCTCGCCGGCGCCGGCGCCAAGGTCGAGCTGCGCGTCCGGACGGAGCGTGACCGTCACCTCGTCGGGCGGCAGCGGCAGGTCGAACAAAGTCGGCGACTGGATCGCGACGCGCAGTTCTGCGGTGAGGCCGTCCTCGGACACCGCGATCGCGTCGCCGCCGGCGAGCGGCTCGACCGTCACGTCCTCGGGGCCGAAGATGCGGAACGAGCCTTGTTTTATCATGATGGCTGTGTCGAGACCGCCGTCGCGCACGTCGGAGAGCTCGAAGGTCAGCGTGTTGGACTCGGCCGGCAGCACGGCGCGGAAGGTGATCGGCTGCGTGAAACCGTCGGCGCGCGTTTCGTCGCTCAGCGGTCCGGTCGCGACCGGATTGGGCGTGTAGTCCGGATGGAAAGGCCCGTATTGCGCCGGCGCGAGATTGTTGAGGTCGAGGGCCGCGCCGTCATTGAGCGCAGCGACGTTCACGCCGTTCAGGAAGATCTTGACCGTGTCTTGGGCGAGCGTTCCAGAGAACTCCGCCGTCTCCTCGGTGAGAACGGCGTATTCGAACTCCAGGATCTTGCCGGCCAAGGATCCTGGAAACAATTCGGGCTTGGCGATGTCGAAGGACAGCGTGATCGTATCGTCCTCGGCGCCGGGACGGCCGAAGTCGGTCGAGAGATCGCCGTCGCCGCCGATCGGGCTGTTCGACGCCAGCACCCGCGCCGACAGCGTCTCGTTCTCGTTCTGGCCGGCCTCGACGACATAGAGATAGCTCTGCCCGAACGCCGCCGGCAGCGGCTGGCTCAGATCGAACGCGATCGAGCCGCCATTGCCGAGCGAGACGAAACCGCGCTCTGCGTCGTTGTCGTCCTCGTCGACGAAGTCGCTCGCGCCCAGCGTCGCATACGCCGCGTCCAGCATGCCGTTGATCATGCCGTCGAGATCGGGACCGTTCGGCACATCGTCAGTAGCGTTGAGACGCTGCGAGCCGGGCGAGAGGAACACCGAATCGGGGCTGAAATCGAACACGTCGAGGGCGGCGAAAGCGCCGTCCGGCAGGACGAAGCCCGGCTCGTCGCCGCCATCGTCCGGCGGCACGAGGATGAAGTCCGGGCTGTCGGCGTCGAGCTTGCTCGGATCCGTGGTCAGCTCCGTGCTGAGGATGACGGCGTCGATATCGACGCCTGACCGCGGGCCGCGAGCGCCGCCGAGGCCGAAGCCGTCCTGGATAACGATCGACGCGATGTCGAGCCCTGCGTGGTCGATCCGCGCGCGATAGACCGTGCTGTCGTCGACCGAGCCGATATTGACGAAGTCGAGCTCGATCTCGCGGCCCGGCGCGCGACCGCCGTCATTCTCATTCCGTCCGACGAGATCCTCGGCGACGCCGGTGCTGATCATGATGCCGCTTCCAAGGCCGAGCGGGTCGTCGTCGAACACGCCGAAGGCGCGCGAGTCGCCCGAGAACTGCACGTTCTCCACCAATGCGAGCGCGCCGAACGGCGCGAAGAACGACGAAATGAGCGCACGATCAGTCAGCGGATCGACCCAGTCGCCGTCTCCGGGCGCGCCGACGACGTCTTCAGGCGCCGCGACCGCGACGTCCGACGCCGCCAAAGCGCTCGGAACGGAGAGGAGGCCGCGCGCCGCAGCCGCCTCCTCGGCGGCCCGCGACGGATCCGCGGTCCGACCGAGCGTCGCGGCCGCCGCGCCGAGATCGCCGGACGGCGCGTCGCCCTGCCGCGCGGCCGTCTCCAGGATCAGCGCGTCGGCGCGGCCGAAGATATCGTCCGGATCGGCCGGATCGCCGCTATAGACGACGTAGTCCGCGGTCAGATCGAACTTGTCGACGCCCTCGAGCTCGGCGATCAGCTCCTCGCCGCCCGGCTCCTGCTGGTAGATGAAGGTCGAGCCGCGCTGCAGCTTCGCGACATAGTCCGACGCCGTCCCGGCGAGACCGATCTTGTCGCCTTCATCGGCGTCGAAGTCGCGCAGGATCGCCCGATCCTCGCCGGAGACGCCCCCGAAGCCGTCATTGTAGAAGACGAACCCGCCAAGGCCGAGGAAGAAAGCGTCGGCGCCGTCGCCGCCTTCGAGAATGTCGATCGACCCCGTGCCGGAACCGCCGAACGGCGCGAGATTTAGGAGCGAGACGCCGAACAAGAAGTCGTCGCCCGCGCCGCCGCGCAGTTCGTCGTCGCCGACATCGCCGCTCAGAAGGTCGCCGTCGGCGCCGCCTTCGAGCAGATCGTCGCCTGCCGCGCCGAAAATGAAGTCTACGCCGCCATGGCCGCGCAGCACGTCGTCGCCGCGGGCGCCGTCGAGACCGAACGCGCCGACGAGCAGATCGTCGCCCGAGCCGCCGTCGACCTGCAGGCGTTCGATGTTGAAGAACAGGATCAGATCGTCCGCGCCGCGCGCATAGACGCCGTCATTCGTCAGCGGAGCAGGCGTCACCGTGTCGTCGAGCTTTAGAGCGATGAGGCTCAGAACCGGCGTCCCGTCGTCGAGATCGCGATAGTCGAGCACCAGGAGATCGCCGTCGACTTCCGTGCCCGCCGGATCGGTGATTTCGGGCGGCAGCTCGGTCGGCGTCGAGCCGCCCGGCGCCGCCGGCGTGAAGAAATCGCGGCCCGCGTCGACGATGTCGAAGCCGAGGCCCGGGCGAATTTCGTCGTCGCTGAGACTGGTGAAGAAGATGTTGTCGGTGCGGCCGCTCTGACCGATGAGATCCGGGAAAACGCTTGTGACGAAATAAGCGAGTCGCTCGAATTCGGCGATCGACGTGTTGTTGGGCAGAACGATCTTCTGATCCGGGTTCTCGACATCGCCGTCGCCGAACAGGATGTCGAAGGCGAAGGGCGCGTATTGGCCATTGTACATCAGCGCGTCGACGCCGTCGCCGCCGTTCAATTGATCGAAGCGGAAGGCGTCGAAGAAGAACGGCAGGCTCTGATCGAGCGGCAGCGTCTCCAAGGTTTCGAAAGTGCGGTTGAGGCCGCTATTGGCCACGATCAGGTCGTCGCCGTCGCCGCCGAGCAGCAGGTCGACGCCGATCCCGCCCCAGATCTCGTCGTTTCCACCGCCGCCGACGATCAGATCGCCGAAAGCGCCGCCGAAGACCACGTCGTCCGTCGATGTGCCGATGATCTGGAAGCGCTCCATCTCGCCGAAATCCACCGAGTCCACGACGACGTCGTCGATGGTTCGGGAAATGAAGCCGCTGCTGCTCGCGCCGGAGGCGACGCCGCCTCTGAGGCCGCCGGCGCCCGGAAGGTCGCCGTCGCTATAGTCGACGACCAGGACGTCAATTCCGTCGCGACCTTCCACGACGTCGACGCCGAGCCCCGGCTCGATCCGGTTCGAGACGCCGTTGCCGAACAGAAAGTCGTTAAAGGAGGAGCCGCGAATGTTCTCGATGCCGAAATATCCGTCGCCGGCCGCGTCCGCCCGCTGGCCTGAGCCGCCCTCGACAATGTCGACCGTGACGCCGCCAAACGACCGGCTGTAGTCGACCGTGTCCACGCCGACGCCGCCGAAATTGACGTCTGCGCCGGCGCCGCCGCGCAGGATGTCGTCGCCCTCGCGGCCGAACAGATTGTCGTCGCCGGTCAAGCCGTCGATCTCGTTGTCGCCCGAGTCGCCGCTGAGCAGCGGATCGCTTCCCAGCGAGCCTTCGAGGTTCTCGAACCGGCTGAAGATCAAGTCGCCCCCGGTCCCGCCGCTCTCGACTCGATGCGCGATCCGAATGAGATCCCGCGAGCCGACTTGATCGAGCGCCAAGCTCAGGAACTCGTCCTTCTCGATCCCGTCGTCGTAAAGGTCGACGCTGACGCCGACGTCGCCCGGACCGACGTCGACATGGCGATAGGAAAGGAGATCGACGCCCGCGTCGCGGAAGATGTCGGCGTTCGGATCCGGGTTGCGGACCAGGTCGCCGCCGCCGTCGAGCAGATCGCCGGCGCCGTCGGCGTCGCCGTAGACGGTGTCGTCGCCCTGACCGCCCTGGACGCGGTCATGGCCGCCGACGCCGCGCAGGACGTCGTCGCCGAAGGAGCCGATGAGAACGTTGTTGCCGGTCGTTCCGGTCAGCGTGTCGTCGAAGCCGGAGCCGGCCACCGCCTCCATCCCTTCCAGCTCGTCGCCGGCGGCGTCGCCGCCACGCGCCTCGCCGGTGCGCAAGTCGATCTGGACTCCGCCATAGGAGTAGGTGTAGCCGGCGCCGTCGAGCCCGTCCGCATTGCCGCCGCCGATCAGGCGATCGGCGCCCGGTCCGCCGAGCAGGAAGTCAGCCATATCGCCGCCGATCAGCACGTCGTCGCCGGCCTCGCCGTCCAGCGTGTTGCCCTCGCTCGGATTGCCGCGCAGGACGTCGCGATAGAGCGATCCGATAAAGTCTTCGACGTCGACGACAATGTCGCCCTGGGCGTAGCCGCCCGCGCCGAAGAACGCGACCGCGCCGTTGCGTTCGCCGACGCTGAAGACGACGCCCTCGGGCGAGTCCTCGTAGCTCACCTGGTCGCGGTCGGCGCCGCCGTCGAGCAAGTCCGCGCCGGGTCCGCCTGAGAGCGTGTCGAAGCCCGCGTCGCCATAGAGTTCGTCGTCGCCTTCGCGTCCGGTGAGGAAGTCGTCCTCCGAGCCGCCGCGCAGGATGTCGTTCCCTTGCGCGCCGTAGATCTGGTCGAAGCCGGCGCCGCCCTCGATATCGGCGTCCTGCGTCAGGCGCTCGTCGAGATAGACCGAATCATTGCCGTCGCCGAGGCGTCCGAAGATCGTCTCGATCGGCTCGTCGAGAGATCCGAACGTCTCCTCGAGACCGAAGGCGAGAACGGTCAATGTCGGGTAGGGAACAGGGCCGGGCGACGGCGTCGCCGGCTCCGGTTCGCCGTCGCCGTCCTCATCCGTCTCGAACGGGCGGATGATGAAGCTTTCGTCGCCGTCGACGCCGCGGACGTCGCCGACGATCCGGTCGTCCGCGTAATCCGGCCCGGCGCTCAGCCGCATCTGGCGCGCCGTCGCGCCGTCCTGCTCGACGTCATGCAGCGTCGCGACGCCGTTGTTGCCCTGCGGGTTGCCCGCCTGGCCCTCGCAGCCGACCTCGAAATTCGCCAGCACCGTCTCGAACAGGTCGAAATAGCGCGTGAAGCTGAACGGCCCGAGGCCGATGGAGATCCGAAATCCGAGCTGCGCGGCCAACTCGCCGGAGATCGGTTCGAAGATGCAGCCGGACTCGATGAGCGGCCCGATCGGCGAGAAGCCGTCGTCATCGGGATCGCCGTTCCCGTCGACGTCGTTGATCGTCGCGTCGACGCTGCCGAGCACGCCGCCGAGCACGTCCACGCGCAGGACGTAGGCGTTGACGCCGGCGCCGGCGCCGAGGCCGGCGAAGACGCTCGCGACCGGCTCCGCCGGATCGGCGCCCAGCGCGATCACGTCCTCGATGGACAGATCGTCGAAGCCGCTCGACGGCAATTGCGCGGCGACCGTGAAGTCGATCGCCGCCCCGACATTTCCGGTGAGCACGACGCCGATCGGACCGACCGCCGGGAAGAACTGGTCGAACGGCACGTTGAAGTCGAGACGCGGGACGTCGTAGGCGAGAATCGTGATCGCGTCGCCGCCGTCGGAATAGGCGTTGAACAGGATGTCGAGCGCCTGCGTCGGGTCTTCGAAGAAGGGAAACTCGAAGCCGCCGTTCTGCGTCTGCTCGTTGATCAGCGCGCTCAGCTCGGCGTAGAGCGCGTCCAGGCGCTGGCGAAACGCGCCGTCGACCGTTAGGTCGAATGGCGCGCCAAGGTCGGGATCGGGGCTGCGCGCGTCGAGCGTCAGCGCGACGTCGCCGAGCGTGAACGGTTCCGAGAACTCTCTGATCGCCTCGATCGCGCCGTCGATCTTCGCGATCGTGTTGAGCGCGGCGACGAAGATGAAATCCGTATCCTCGCCCAAGTACGGCTGAACGACGTCGATCAGCGTGACGCCCTCGGGCGGAGCGAGGTCGAGGAAGCCGCGCCCGATATCGTCGAGAACGGGAATCCGTCGTGTGAGAATGTCGACGATCTTGTCGACCGGGAACGGCGTCACGACACCGGTGATTCGCCCGAAGGTCTCGTCGAGAAAATCCGCGAACGGTCCGATCTCGAGGCGGATGTCGTCGAAGGTGATCGCCGGCTCGTCGCCGAACGCGTCCAGCGTGTCGCCGAGCTGCGCGCCGTCGAAGCTCCAGTTCAACGCCATCGCCGTGGTGAATTCGGGAATGAAGACCGACGGCGACGTCGTATCGAGGTCGAGCGCCGCGGTCACCGCGCCCGAGATCGTGGTCTGGCGATTGTCCTCGACGACGCTTGGCGGCAAGAGGGCGCCGGGATCGACGAGGTTGAAATCGGTCCAGTCCGAGCTGACGTCGACGGTCAGCTCGTTGTCGGACGCGTCGATCGCGTCGAGACCGAGCTCGCCCAGCGCCGCCTCGCCGCTGAGATCCGCGTCGCCGACGACGGAGAGCGTGAGCTCCGCCCCGCCCTCGTCGACAAAGGCGAAGGTCTGCGCGGCGATGTCGTAGTCGAAGACGAAACCATACGCGTAGTCGACCGACGACGTGATCTGCGGATCGTCGGCGTATTCGAGCCTCAGGCCCGGCAGAGTGAGATCGCGGGCCCCGGCGCTCGGCCCGAGCGCGAAGTCGCCGCTTCCGATCAGCCGGATCCGAACGCCGTTCCCGCCGTCGACCGCTTCGGCGACGACGGCGCCTGTCGGCTCGATCGCGTTGAGCGCCGTGATCAGGTCCTCGGCGTCTTGCAGCTCGGCCGCGTCCGATCCGTCGCCCGGCGTCAGCGTCGCGATCGCGTCGGCGACGGCCTGCCTCAGATCGTCGAGAAACGCGAAGGACGGATCCTCGGCGCCGCCGAGACCTGACCCGAGCAGCGGCAGCTCCTGCTGGAGGAGCTCGTTCTTGAGATGGTCGTCCGTCGAGCTGAGAAAGCGGTCGAGCCCGTCAGCGACGTCTGCGATCACCGGCATGCGTCGTCCTCCCCGAAGCGGCGGCGAAAGCCCGCCGGCGGAGACGCGTCGCGCGGCCAGCCTCCGCGAATCGCCGAGCGAAATCTCGACCGGCGGATGTTCTTCGATTCGAGTTGGGCGGCCGTCACCCGAACGGGTGAGGACGGTTAATATTCTCTATACTAGTGTCGCCTTCGGTCACGGAGCCGCGGAAACCCGCCGAAACGTTGTCGAGGAGCGCGCGATGGACGAGACGTTCGTGTTCGATCTTGTCGGTGAGATCTACGAAGCCGCGATGAAGCCGGAGCGGTGGCAGACGGTGACGGCCGCGCTCAAGGAGGAGACCCGGAGCGTGGGCGCCCATCTCGGGATCGGGCATCCCGACCATGTGATAAACCTGCTCGGATTCGCCTACGACTACGCGTCGCCGGAGGACCTGCTTCGGACGATGCAGGGCGTCGGCCGAGAGGACTTGCATTTCGCGCGGCAGCATCTCACCGAGGAGGGCGTCGCGATGCTCGGACATGATTTCGTGCGCACGGACGAGCATCTCGCGTCGCGGTTCTATCAGGAAGCCGGCCGCCGCTACGGCCTGTGCCATCTGGCCGGCGCGATCTTGTTTCGTCAGCCGGAGATGATCGCGCCGCTGACCCTATGGCGGGCGGAAAATCAGGACAAATTCTCGGAGGAGCATCGCAAAATACTGAACCTGCTGACGCCGCATTTTCGGCGCTCTCTCGTCCTCGCGGACAACCTTCAGCGCAAAGATCAGGCTTTCGATTTGCTCAAGAACTCGCTGGACGCGCTCGCGGTTCGAATCATCTTCATCAATGACGGCTCGCGGATCCTGTTCCTCAATCAGGCGGCCGAGCGGTTGTTGGCGGAAGACACGCATTTGCGGCGGGCCGAGGCGAGGCTGGCGGCGAGCGATCCCGCCAACGCCGGCGCGCTGGCGTCGTTCATCGCCAAGCTCTTCGACGCCGGCGCGTCGCGCGCGGTCGATCCCGGCCTCGCTTTGCGTCTCGGAGGCCGCGACGGGACGCCGCTTCAGCTTGTCGGCGTCACCCGCGTCGGCGACGAATCCGGACTGCGCTCTGCGAGCGTCAAGCCGACGATCGCCATGCTGGTCATCGCCGATCCCGGCGCCGGCGCGGACACGGCGCGCGACATGATCTCCGCGCTGTTCGGCCTGACCAACGCCGAGGCGGAGCTCGCCGACGCCCTGAACAACGGCGTTTCGCTTCCGGCCTATTGTCGGAAGAAGGCGATCAGCCCGAACACGGCGAAGACGCATCTCAAGCGCGTGTTCTCGAAGACGCATACGCATAGCCAGATCGAGTTGATCCGGCTCTTCGGCAGTCTGAGCCTGTTGAGCCAAGGCGGCGATTCGTTCGCGGGCGGCGGCGCGCCATAGATCGGCCCGAGCGCGCGAGGAACGGATGGTCCCGCTCGACGGCGTCGACGCGCGCGTCACGTTCCGGCTCGGAGGACGGCCAAGGGCCCGGCGAGCGCGCGGACGGCGGAATGGTCGTCGCCAAACCGGCGTCGGCGCGAGGCGAGCGCATCGCGCAGCGCGCGCTCGGCGCGTCGGCTCGCCGCGTCGTCCCGAACGTCCGGCTCCGCGCCGGCGCCGGGATCGATCGATCGGAGATCCGCCGCGTACACCGCGCCCGCGCCCGGACGCAAGACGGCGCGCGCGCTCTCATCCGCCAGCCGGAACGCTTCGCGCGCTTCCGCGACGGCGTCGACGCCGCTATGCGCCCAGCCGAGACGATTGAACGCGTCCCGCCGCGCGGCGGAGCCCGGCGCGTAGACATCGACGACGGCGTCGCATGCGCGCCGCGCCGCGCGAACGGCGTCGTCGCCCGCGCCGAGCTGCGCAAGGACCGCGGCGCGCTCCAACGCGAGCGAGACCGCCTCCGGCCGGCGGCGTCCGCCCGCGGACGAAGCGGCGTCCAACCCCGCGTCGAGCGTCTCGAGCGCGTCGGCGGCGGCGCCGGTTTCCGCCAGCGCCCATCCGAGAGCCGATACGAGCGACAGGACTTGCGGATGCGACGGGCCCTGCGCGTCGGCGACGCGCCGGGCGAGGTCGCGCAGGATCGAGACGCCCTCGTCTCCGTCGCCGATCCGGCAGAGCAACCGCGCCGTGTCGGACAGGACGACCTGCGCGACGGCCGACTCCACGCCGAGCGCGCGCGCCCTCGCCGACGCGTCCGCCGCGAGGGCGCGCGCCCCGGCGGCGTCGCCCAGATCCGCAAGGACGAGCGAAAGCGTGCTGGCGGCGGCCAGCGTCGAGTCGAGTCGCGCCCCCTCGAGGCGCTCGAACCCCTCCCTTGCGCCGCTCAAAGCGTCCCGAGCGCCCTCGGCGTCGCCGAGCGCGCGCAGCACGCGCCCGCGCACGAGACGCAGAGTCGACGCGTCGGCGCGCGCGCGGTCGATCATCTCCGCCGCCCGAACGCATGTCGCTTCGGCGGCGCCGAGCGCGCCGTATCCGAGCTGCTGCGCGGCCAACGAGGCGAGCGCGGCCGTCGTGATCGCCGTCTCGCCATACGCGTCGGCGCATGTCTCGGCGGCGCGCTCGAGCTCGTCGATCGCGCGCGGAAAATCGCCGAGAGCGCCATGCAGCGACGCGACGCGAAACACGCTGAAGAGGACGTTCGGATGCTCGGGCGGTTGTGAGGCCGCGCGCGCGCTCAAAACGGCCGCATGCGCCTCGAGCGCGGCTTCGGTCGCGCCTTTCGCCTCCAAGAGATCGGCCAGGGAATGCGCCGCTCCGAGGGTCCGTGCGTCTTCGGCCCCGAACGCCGCGACGGCGCGCCGATGCGCGTCGCTCAGCGCCGTTTCGGCGCGGGCGAGCGCGCCCAGCTTGAGCCGCGCTTCGCCCAGACGCGCGAGCGCCTCGATCGTCTCCGGCCCGTTGGGCCCGAGCCGGCGCGCGCGCGCCTCGAAGAGCCGCGCATAGAAGCGCTCCGCGCCGGCGAAATCGTCCGCGTCCCAGGCGTGGCCGGCCAACGCCTCGAGCGCCTTCAGCGTCGCCGGCGCGTTCTCTCCCGCGCTCGCCTCGCTCCGCGCGAGAACCGACTCGCGCAGCGCCCTCGCGCGCGTCTCGTCGCCCGCGTCGCTCATGACGTCGGCGATCACCAGCTCCGCCGAGAGCGCGAGCTCGTCGCCGTCGCCGAGCGCGCCGCGCAGCCGCGCGGCCGCGGCCTCGGCGGCTTCGAGCGCCCGCCGCGCCTGACCGCGTCGACGCATGACTTCGATGCGCCCGATTTCCGCGTTCCAAAGCGCGAAGTCGGACGCCGGCGCGTCCGACGCGCGGCGGAGCTCGGCGAGACGGTCGTACCGCTCCTCCGCGACGTCGAGCGCGTCTCGCTCCATGGCGTCTCGAGCGGCGGCGAGCAGCGCGGTCGGGTCGTCGGGCGCGGCCGCCAGCGCCGCGTCGAGCCGCCGGCTGCGTCGGTCCCGCAAGTCGTCGACCGCGTCGCGCTCGCCCATCGCGTCGAGCACTTCGATCAGCCATTCCCGCGCCGTTTCGGTTTGGTGGTTCTCCGATCCGAAAAGCTCGGCCCTCGTGGCCAAGGCGCGCTCGAGCAGGGCCCGCGCTTCCACGTATCGGCGCGTTTGCAGGAGCGTGATCGCCAGCTCGACCTCCGCCTCGGCCTCCGCCGCCGGATCGATCGCCGCGTTTCGGCGTCTGATCGCCAGGATCTTCCGGAGAAGCCGCTCCGCCTCGGCGGCGTCGCCGCCTTTCCTCGCCGCGACGGCGAGGTCGCCCATGACGCCGAGGGTGACGTTGTGGCTCTCGCCGAGCAGCGCGGTTTGCGCGGCGAGCGTCTTTTCGAGCTCCGTCCTTCCCGCATCGACGTCGCCCGCGGCCGTCAGGGCCGATCCCAGCAGGCCGCGATGGCGCAGCGTTTCCGGATGGTCGGGCCCCAGCGCGCGCGTTGCGATCTCCACGCCCTCTCTCAGATACGGCGCGGCCTCCGACGCGCGCCCCATATGCGCGAGCGTCATCCCGAGATTCGTCGTCGCCAGCGCTGTGTCCGTATGGTCGGGACCGTGCCGAGCCCGCCGTCCGTCGAGGACGCGTCGAAACAAGTCGAGCGCCGCCGCCCCGTCGTCGAGGGCGCCGCTCATGCTCAAGCTGATCGCGTAGTTGCTCGTCAGCGTCAGCGCGATCGGATGGTGGTCGCCGAGGGTTTCCCGCGACGTTCGGGAGAGGTCGCCCAGAAGCTTCTTCGCGGCGTCGATATCGCCCACGCGCCGGTAGACCTCGCTCAGATTGTTGACGATCGGGATCACATCGGGCGACAGCCTTCCGAAACGCGCCACGGCGATGTCGACCATCGGCGCGAGGACGTCATACGCTTCTTCGAACGCGTCGAGATGAAGAAGCGCGACCCCGAGGTTGCCGGCGACGGCGATCGTGTCGCGATGGTCCTCGCCCATGACCCGCTTCGACAGATCCATGACCTGCGAGAAGGCGTCCCGGGCGGTCTCGTAGTCGCCGGCGTCGAGCGCGGCCAGACCGACCGAGTTGCGCGCTTTGATCGTCCTCGGATGCTCGGGGCCGAAAAGGCGCTCGCACCGTCCGACCAAGTCTCGCGCGAGCGCCGCCTGCGCCTCGAGGTCTCCGCGCGCGTGACGCAGTCGCCAAATCTGCTCGCGGATCTGCACCGACTCCGCCGCGTCGTCCGACCTCGCGCGATCGCTGGCCTCGAGATAGCGGCCCATGAACGCGATCAAACGATCGCTCTGCGCGCCGATCGACTCGAGATTGGCGAGAATCGTCCGCGCGACGTCGAACTCGCGCTCCGTCCAATCGGGCGCGGCGCTGAGTCGCCGCTCCAACGCGTCGAGCATCAGCGCTTCCGCGTCGCGGCCGGTCTCTTCGAGCGCCTTCAGCGCCGGGCCGAGCGGCCAGCGTTGCGCCATGTGTTCGACGACCCAGTCGAGATCCGTCGCCGTCCGCTCGAGCCGATCGAAATCTCTCGCGAACACGAGCAGATAGGTGAGCAGCTCCGCCTGGCGCTCGGGCGTCATCCGCGCCTCGAGGTGGTCGGCCAGGTCGAGAAACGCCGCGCGCTGCGTCGCGTCGTCCGGCGCGTAGCGCGCGACGATCGCCGACTCGAGGAAGGATTGGCCGATCAGCAAGCGTCCGGAATAGTTAAAGAACGCGTCGCCGAGCGCGTTCCGCAGCACCGACCAGTCGAGCGGCGCCACGCCGCTCGCCGACACGATTTCGGCTTCTTCCAGCCCTTTGACGCTCGCCCACACCATCCGCAGCGGCGCGGCGACCGTCTCGCGTCCCAAGTCCTGCTCGAGCCGGTCGAGAACGCGCCCGTAGAGCGCCGCCTCGTCCGACGCCGCCAGGCAGTTGTCGAGCGCCGCGTCGAGCCGGTCCTCGATCGCCGACGCGCGCAGCTCTTCGAGCACGACCTTCAGGAACAGCGGCGAGCCGGCCCTCGGATGCGCGAGAACGCGGTCGAGGCGGGCCGGCGACAGCGCCTTGCCCCAACGGGCGAGGAGCGCGTCCGCGAGGCGGCGCCGATCCGCAGAATCCAGCGGCCGGATCTCCAACGCGTCGAACCCGCGCGCTTCGGCGCTGTTCCGCGTCCAGTGGCCGTCGGAGGACGAGACGACGACGACGACGCGCGGCGGAAACGAAATCGGCAGCCAATGCAGCTCGTCGCCGCTCTCGAGCCGGTCGAGGCCGTCGAGCGCGAGCACGATCTTCCTGTCGGCCTTCGCCGCGGCGGCGGCGGCCTTTTCGAGACGCCCCGCGAAAGCGCCCGCGAGATCGACCAGATCGACGTCGTCGCCGGGCTGCGGCGTCGGCGCGCCGTCGACGCGGTCCAGGAACTGCCAGATCCGACGCAGAATCGCCCTCGGCGACGAACCGTCCGGACTCGCTTCGAGAAAATGGACGAACAGCCAGTCGCCCGGCCGATCGGCCGCCAGGGCTTCCGCCCAATGCGCGAGCAGCGCCGTCTTTCCCGCGCCCGAAGCGCCGGTGACGATCAAGGGCGTCGCGGCCGCGTCCTCCAGGAGCGCGTCGAGCCGCGCGCGATACGCCTCGAAGCCGAACAGCGGACGCAGATGGGGCCGAGCGAAACTGCGATGACGCTGGTCCTCGCGCGCGGCGGGATCGAGAGGCGCGGCGCTCGGGAAACGCCGCTCGATCGCGTCCGCCAACTCGGCCGCCACGTCGTCGCCGAGCGTCTCGGCGTCGCGATACCGCCGCAGGCGGGCGCCGCTCGCGCGCAAGCGTCGCTTGAGCGCGTCCTGCAGGCGCCGCCCTTCGTCGTCGTCGCGGTCGCCGGTCGGAGCGCCCTCGCGCTCGAAAAAAAGCGCCGAGTCGACGTCTCGATCCTGCGCCAACCCGCCGTGGAGGAATTCGATCTCGGTCACGCTCCGTCCGACGGCGTCGGTCAGGAACGGATACGCGGCGCGCAGCGCCGGCGTGAACGCCTCGACCGGCGGCCGCCAGCCGTAGCGTTCGCCGAGTATTCCGATGAAGAAAGGACGGCAACGGTCGATTTCCGCGAGGCAGATCGGCAAGATCTGGCCGCTCTCCGCTTGTTCGCGCGTGATGCCCCAGCGTAGATCGACCTCCAAGATCTCGATTCCGCGCAGACGGAACTTCGCGCGCAGCGCCGGAAACACGCGCTTCACCAGAACGTCGCGTTCGCTCTGCATGTCGAGAAACGTCGACGATACGAACACCCGGACCGATTGGCCGTCCGGCGACGGCGCGACGGATTGCGCCGCCTGTTCCGAAGATCTCTCGGGCGGCGTCGCGCGGCGTTTCCACAGCCGCCTGACGACGGCGGCCAACCAAGACGGCTTCGGACCCGATGCTTGCTTCGACATCTGAACGACACGCCCCGCGCCTCGACGAACGCTCCCCACCTGCGCTCAGGTTGTAGTCGCGACGGCGCGTCGGCTGAAGCAGAATAGACGGACGGTCGGCGAGCCGGGCGGCGGCCGGTTCGATCCGCTCTCGCTGGACGCGCTCCAGCGACGCGCCCTTGTCGTCTCGGCGACGCGTCGTCCGACTCGACATTGACTGGTCGGTCAGTCAGTGTCGGCGAATGGAGGGCGGCGCGCGAATCGTCCGTGCTGACAGACCGATCAGTCAGGGCGCGTCGGTCCGTCGAAGTATGTCGAAGATGGAAACGAACGCGAAGCCCGCAGAGCCGAATGACGACAACAGCTCTCCGGTCGTCCGCCAGATCATCGGCGCGGCCGAGATCGAGTTCGCCGAAACCGGCTTTGACGGCGCCGGCATGACCGCGATCGCGAAGCGCGCCGGCGTCAGTAAATCGCTGTTGCACTACCATTTCGGTTCGAAAGAGAAGCTCTACGAATGCGTCATTCGCAGTCGATCGAAGAAGATCAACGACATGCGTCTCTCGCTTCTCGCATGGGTCGACTTTTCGAGACGAGACGCGCTGTATCAGGTGTTGGACGCGCTGTTTCGGCCGACGCTCGGTCCGGAAGGCGGCGGCAAAGCGTATGCGAGGATCTTCGCCGGCCTGATCGCCGGACATCAGCGCGACCAGGCGCTCGTGCGCGAATACTACGATCCAACTGCGCATGCGTTTCTCGACGCGATCGAGCGGGCGGTCCCCGATGCGCAGCGCGCGCAGGCCGGCATGATCTACCAGTTCGCGCTCGGGGCCCTCGTTTCGGTCATTTCACGCGACGGGCGAATTGAACGGCTGATGGGCCGAGACGGCGATTTGATGGAAACCGATCCGCTCATCGACGCGCTGGTGAGTTTCGTGGTCGGAGGAGCGCAGGCGATCGTCTGCAAAAGATAACCAAGGAGGAAACGCATGAAGAGTCTCAGAGCGGGCGCCGCAGCGGCGATGCTTGTCGCCGCGCCCAGCGTCGCCGTCGCCGAATCGTACTCGGCGACGGTCGTGGCGGGCCACCCGCCGGTCTTCCGTTGGGTGAAAATGATCGACGAGGCGTTCGTTCCGGCGGTGAACGACGCGCTTGCCTCCACCGCCCACAGCATCTCGTTCGACGGCCAGTATGGCGGCGCCATCGCCAATGTCGGCGACGAGCTCGAGACCGTCGAGGCCGGCCTGGCGGAGATCGGGATTTGTCAGAGCCTGTTCGACCCGGCCAAGCTCGCGGTCCAGAACGTCACCTACTACACGCCCTTCGTCAGCGACGATCCGCGCTTGGTGGCGGAACTGATGGATCGCCTGCACAAGGAGGACGAGCGCATGAACGCCGCCTACGCCGACAATGGCGTGGTCTATCTCGGCGCGCCGGTGGCGATCGACGACTATCTCCTGATGACGACCTTCCCGGTCGCGGGCCTCGACGATCTCGACGGCAGGAAGATCGCCGCGCCCGGCCCGGCGCTCACCTGGCTCTCGGGCACCGGAGCGGTCGGCGTTTCCGGCAACCTGACGACCTACTACAACGAGCTGAAGACCGGCGTGTATGACGGCGTGATCGTCTTCGCCTCCGCCGCGCTTCCGGGCAAGCTCTACGAGGTTGCGCCCTATGTGACGCGCGTCGGGCTCGGAGCGCAATACGCCGGAGCGCTGTGCGCCAACGCCGACTGGTACGAGGATCTGCCGGACGAGGTCCGCGCCGCCCTTCACGCCGGCGCCGACGCGGCCGGCGAGTGGTACCTGTCCGAGCTCGAAGCGGCCGTCGCGACCTCTTTCGAGGTCATGGGCCAGAACGGCGCCACGATCACGGACGCGAACGACGAGATGCGCCAGGCCTGGGCCGCCGGCATGGACAACGCCGCGCAGACCTGGGCGACGGAGCTCGACGCGCAGGGCAGGCCGGGCTCGGATATTCTGGACCTCTACATGACCACGATGCGCGAGGCCGGAGCGACGCCGCTGCGCGACTGGGACGCCGAATGAGCGAAGACGAGCGTCGGGCCGGGGCCGCGGAGCCCCGGCTGCTCGCGGCGCTCGACGCGGTCACGGCCGCGGCGAACGTCGTCGGCTCGCTTCTGATCCTGGCGCTCGTCGCGCTCATCACCGCCGACGTCGCCGGGCGAAACCTTTTCGGCGCGCCGATCTCCGGCGTGCCGGAAATGGTCTCCTTGTCCATCGTCGCGATCGTGTTTCTGCAGGCGCCGATGGCGCTGAAGGCCGGTCGGATGACGCGCAGCGACGGCGTCATCAACCTGCTGCACCGACGGGCGCCGCGCCTCGCGCGCGGCGTCGATACGACGTTCGACCTTCTGGGCGTCGGCGTGCTCGGCGCCATTCTCTACGCGCATTGGCCGATCCTCGTCCGATCCTGGGAGCGGAACGACTTCGTCGGCGCGGTCGGCGACTTCACGGCGCCGACCTGGCCCGTCAAGGCGATGTTGGCGCTCGGCGCGTCGCTTCTGGTGCTGCAATTCGCGGCGCGCATTCTCAGACGCCACGCGTTCGGCCGATGACGCCGTTCGACATCGGTCTGCTCGCCGTCGGCGCCATGGGGCTGCTGGTTCTTCTCGGCCTGCACGTTCCGATCGCGCTGATCACATGCTCCTTCGTCGGCGTCTGGGCGATCAAGGACTCGCCCGACCTCGCGTCCAGCATGCTCGGACTCGCGGCGAACGACGTCATCTCCTCCTACTTCTTCGGCGTCGTGCCGCTGTTCGTCCTGATGGGCTTCGTCGTCGGCGAAAGCGGCATGGGACGCGACGCGTTCGACGTCGCCAACGCCATGTTTCGCCGGATCAAGGGCGGTCTCGGCGTCGGAACGATCGCCGCCAACACGATCTTTGCGGCCATCACCGGCATCTCCATCGCGTCCGCCGCCGTCTTCACCAAGATCGCCGTCCCCGAGCTGCGGCGCCACGGCTACACGCCGCGCTTCTCCGTCGGCGTGGTCGCCGGGTCGTCGGTGTTGGGGATGCTGATCCCGCCCAGTCTCCTGCTCATCCTGTTCGGGTTGCTCGCGGAGCAGAGCGTCGGCGATCTCTTCATCGCCGGGATCGGGCCCGGGTTGCTCTTGGCCGTCCTGTTCGGCGCCGGCACGATCCTGCTGGCGACGCTGAAGCCGCGCTTTGTCGGCGAGGTCCTGAGCGGGCAAGACGACGCGCCGTCGCGGACCGAGCTCGTCGCGAAGGGGCTGCCGATCTCGGCGCTGATCGCCGTCGTGCTCGGCGGCATCTACGCCGGGTTCTTCACGCCGGTGGAGGCGGGCGCCATCGGCACCGTCGCGGCGCTCGCGATCGGCCTCGCCAAAGGAAGGTTGACGCCGCGGGGGCTCTGGCGCGTCCTCGTCGAGACGGGCCTCGTCACCGCGTCGGTCTGCTTTCTGATCATCGCCGCCCAGATGTATTCGCGCATGCTGGCCTTCTCGGGCCTGCCGAGCGAGTTCGGCGCTTTGGTGGCGAACGCCGATCTCGGCGTGACCGGGCTCATCTGCCTCTACGCGCTCGTCGTCATCTTGTTCGGCATGATCCTCGATTCATCGTCGATCATGCTCATTCTCGTGCCGTTGATGCTGCCCATCATCGAGCCCTTGGGCGTCGACCTGGTCTGGTTCGGCGTCGTCACCGTCATCGCGGTCGAGATCGGGCTGCTCACGCCGCCCTTCGGCATTTCCGTCTACGTGATCAAATCGACGCTGAACGATCCGTCGGTCAAACTGGCCGACATCTTCATCGGCGCCGCCCCGTTCGCCCTGATGATGCTGGTTTGCCTGGCGGCGGTCATCGCCGTCCCCAGCATCGCCACCGGCCTGCTCGGAAGATAGGAGAGCTCATGCCAAGACGATTCGTCGATCTCTCGGTCGCGCTCGAAGCCGACATCCAATCGGACCCCGAGATCATGCTGCCCGAAATCGAGTATGTCGACCATGACGAGACCGCGGAGCAGGTCATGTCGTTCTTTCCGGGTCTGGCGCGCGCGGACCTGCCCGGCGGCGAGGGCTGGGCCGTGGAGCGGCTTGCCGTCTGGACGCATAACGGGACGCATCTCGACGCGCCCTATCACCACCATTCGACCATGGACGGCGGAAAGCGCGCCATCACCATCGACGAGGTGCCGCTCGAGTGGTGTTTCGCGCCCGGCGTGAAGCTCGATTTCCGCCATCTCGAGGACGGCTATGTCGTGACGCCCGCCGACATCGACGCCGAGCTCGACCGCATCGGCCACACGCTCGCGCCGCTCGATATCGTCCTCGTCAACACGTCGGCCGGCGTTCGCTACGGCGCGCCCGACTACCTTCTCAAAGGCTGCGGCATGGGGCGGGAGGCGACCTTGCATCTCCTCCGGCAGGGCGTTCGACTGACCGGGACCGACGCCTGGAGCTGGGACGCGCCGTTTCCGCTGACGGCGCAACGCTACGCGCGGGAAAAGGACCCGTCCATCATCTGGGAGGGCCATCGGGCGAGCATGGAGATCGGCTACTGCCACATCGAGAAGCTCGCCAATCTTCACGAGCTCCCGGGCGCCGGGTTCATCGTCTCGTGCTTCCCGTTCAAGATCAAAGGCGCCTCGGCCGGCTTCACCCGCGCCGTGGCGCTTTTCGAGGACTAAGGGCGAGGCAAAGACGCAAAACACCAGCCCCCTGACCGGCGCCAACCATACGCCGACCATGTCCGACGCGCTGCCCTACACGGCCGACGACATCGCCGCGGCGGCGGGCGAAGCCGCCGAGGCCGGCGCCGCGATCCTGCACCTGCACGCCCGCAAGGCCGAGAACGGCGCGCCGTCGATCGATCCGGACGACTTCGCCGCGTTCCTGCCGCGCATCAAGCAAGCGACCGGCGCGGTGGTGAACATCTCGACCGGCGGCAGCCTGAAGGCGACGATCACCGAACGCATCGCGCCGGCGGTGCGGTTCTCGCCGGAGATGTGCTCGCTCAACATGGGTTCGATGAACTTCTCGTTCCATCCGCTGGCGGACCGGTACGAGACGTACGAATTCGATTGGGAGGAGGCGTATATCCGCGGCTCGGAAGGCAACATCTTCCGCAACACCTTCGCCGACATCGCCGAGGTCGCGGCGACGCTGGGCGGCGATCACCAGGTGAAGTTCGAGCACGAATGCTACGATGTCGGCCACCTCTACAATCTGAAGTTCTGCATGGACCGCGGCATGTTCCAGCCGCCGATCTTCCTGCAGTTCGTCATGGGCGTCCTCGGCGGCATCGGGGCCGAGATCGACAATCTGGTGTTCATGAAGCGCACGGCGGACCGTTTGTTCGGCGACGCGTATAAGTGGTCGGTCCTGGCGGCGGGCAACGCGCAGATGCGGCTGGCGGCGACGGCGGCGCAGCTCGGCGGCAATGTTCGGGTCGGGCTCGAGGACTCGCTCTTCATCTCGCGCGGCGTGCTGGCGGCGTCGAACGCCGAGCAGGTGGGCAAGATCCGGCGCATCCTCGAAGACCAAGGCCACGAGATCGCGACGCCGGACGAGGCCCGCGCCGAGCTCGGGCTGAAAGGCGCGGACGGAGTGCGGTTCTGATGACGGTCGAGCAACCGAAAGACCCGATGACGGTGACCTTCACCTGCGCCGGGCGCGCCGTCGGCAAGATGCGCAACGAGCTCGACGTCACGATGACCGAGCCGATGGTCGAGACCTTCACTCTGGCGACGGACGAAGGCCCGTTTCACGGCGGCGACGCCACCGCGCCGCCGCCATTGGCGCTCTTCGTCGGCGGGTTGGCGGGATGCATCATGACCCAGATCCGCGCCTTCGCGAAACGGATGGGCGTCGCCGTCGAAGACTTGCGCGTCGATGCGACGGTTCGGTGGAGCTGGACGCCGAAGGATCGCATCTACGAGACCGCGCCGCAATCCTTCGACATCGACGTTACGCTCGACAGCCCGTCTCCGCTCGAAGACCAAATCGCCCTGATCGAAGCGGCGAAGAAGGGCTGCTTTATCGAGCAGACGCTCGGTCGCCGCAACGCGATCAGGCATCGGCTAAAGACGCGCGACGGGTTCGTCGCGATCGATTGAGGTCGGTTCGCACGCCGTGTGGTCGAGGCGAACGCGACCCCGGCTCGCCGGCCGAACCGGCGAGCTTGCGCGCTTCGAGGAACGGACCTCGTCTCGGTCCTCGATCCGTTCCTCGACCCGTCGCGGCGCCGCGCCTCACACCCACGGACAGTTCGAGTTGCGGTCCCCGTAAGTCCAACCCTCGGCGAAGCGCTCGAGGGCGAACGGCTCCAGCGCCTCGACCCGGCTCGATCCCTCCAGAAGCTCCGCCACGAGCTTTCCCACGCCGATCATCTTGAAGCCGTGATTGCTGTCGGCGGTCATGTAGGCGTTCTCCGCCACCCAATCGAAGACCGGCACGTTGTCCGGCGTGAAGGCGCCGATCCCGCCGTTCCGCCGCTCCTTGAAGTGGCCGCGGACGCCCTCGAAACGGGTCATCAGCATCGACAGCGTGGCGCACCAATAGTCGGCGAACCAGTCGTCCGCTTGGTACAGGTCGTTGAGATGGCCATAGGGTTCGAGCTCGGCCGTCGGCCCGATCGGGATCGGGATCGACCCGCCCTGCACGCCGGGCCCGCCGACGCGCTCCGCCGCGTAGCGCACATAGGTGTAGAAATGCGGATGTCCGCCGACGACCGGCGAGCCGTCCTCGCGGACCACCTCGGTGTTCATCAGCTCGACATGCAGCACCGGGCCGTCCCTGCCGTCGGCGGTGCGGTAGTCGGTCCCTTCCGGCAGATGCGCCTCGCCCTCGATGAGCCGCCAGAAGGTCCAGAAGTCCTGATCGGCGATGATCTCGCCGGACGGGTATCTGAGATCGATCTTGCGCCCGCGCCCGAGCCACTCCCAGTGCTTCGGCGCCCAGGCGCCGGCCGCGACGATCACGCAGTCGCAGGCGATGTCGCCCTGATCGGTCTTCACCCGGGTGACGCGGCCGTTCTGCATCTCGTAGCCGGTCACCTCCGGCCCGTAGCAGCGGGTCACGCCCCATTGCAGGCATTTCTGGTCGAGGCCCCACACCGCCATATGCGTGCCCGCATAGCCGGACGGCTTCTCATGGAGCACGACGTCGGCCTTCTCGGTCTTGAAGTCGGGCCAGAGCGACTTCAGGAACTTGCGAGCCTCGGCGCCGATATGGACGTCGGACGGATAGCCGGCCGCGTTCTGGCTTTCGGCCATCTTGACGTAGTCGGCCTCCTGATTGGCCTCGCCGACCGACACGTAGCCGACCTGCTGGAAGCCGAGATTCACCGGATCGCTTTCCCAAACGTCGACCGAATGGCGCAAGATCGTGTGCAGCGGGCCGGTCATGTAGAGATTGCGCACGCAGCCGCAGGCGAGCCCGGTGGCGCCGGCGCCCGGGCCGGTCTTGTCGATGAGCACGACCTCCGATCCCTTGCCCGCGCCCGAGCGCTCCAGCCGCATCGCGAGATGCCAGGCGGTGGAGAGCCCGTGGACGCCCGCGCCGACCACCACGTACTTCGCGGATTGCGGCAGCGGCCGGACGTCCAGCAGCGGGATCACGCTCGGGTTCACCGGCTTGCCGTTCTTCACTCCGACGCTCCGCGGCGGCTTGAAAGGCTCGAAATCGTTCGGTCGAAGGTCCATGGCTGCCACCCAATGCAATGTTGTCTCGAACGGCCGGCCTCGCGCGCCGGCTCGGCGTCCAACCTATCGACCGCGCCGGCTCCGTCACGCACGAAATCGGCGATGGTCTCGTCGACCGCCGCCTCGCGCTCCGGCCGACGGCTGGACGGCGCGAGATCGAGCGCCTGATCGCAGAGCGCGAGATTTTCGGCCAGATACGGCCACACGGCCTCCGGCGGCGCGTCGCCGACGGGGTCGGAAATCCAGCTGTGCTCGAGGAAGTCGCGGAGGATGTCGCCTTTGCGCGCGTCGCGGGTCTCGCGCCGGCTCCACGGGCCGACGGTCCGTTGCGCCTCGAGCGTCGGGAATGCCGGTCGCGAACGCCGGTCCCGCCTCGAGCGGGACTTCGGCGCCGATCGGCGACGTGGCGAGAGGCTGCGACGTCGAAGACGGGTCTCTTTCAGCGATGCGCGGCGGCGTCGCCTGTATCGGCTCCTCCTCCGTGGCCATCGGCCACAGGGTCGAAAGCCGCCGGTCGCGCCGTCGAGCGGTTCGTCAGATCGGACCGACGGCGGATGTCGTTGGCGGCCACCCATGACGGGCGAAAGGCGGTCGACAGATCCTGCGGCGCGCCTTCTTATGCGAGACCGCACGGTCTCGCGCCGCTCGTTCGTCCGAGGGCCGACCGCGCGACAGGGAGGAAAGAATGAAACTGCCGATATCGATTTTCGCGGCGATGGCGTTCTCGGCGGCGGCGTTGGCCGAAGTGACCGTGATCGACGACGACGCCCATTTTGCGGAAGGACCGGCCGTCGTCGACGGCGCGCTCTACTATGTCGAATACGCCGGCCAGACGGTCATGCGCTGGGACGGCCAATTGACGGAAGTCTGGCGGCGCGACGGGTGCGGACCCTCGGCGGCGATTCCGTTTCAGGAAGGGTTCCTCGTCACGTGCTACGACTCCGGCGAAGTCGTGCAGATCTCCATCGACGGCGAGACGCTTGCGGTCGTCAATCAAGATGCCGACGGCGCCGGTTTTGTCGGCCCGAACGACTTCACCGCCGATGGTCGGGGCGGCGTCTGGATGACGACGTCCGGGCCCTGGGCGAGCGAGCCGATCGCCGGCGCGGTCTATCACATCGGCCCGGATCTCACCGTGCGACGCGCGGCGAGCGACCTGCACTATGCGAACGGCGTCGCCCGGAGCGGCGCGACGTTATTCGTCGCCGAATCCGAGGCGGCGCGGATCATCGCCTTCGACATCGGCGACGACGGCGGTCTTTCGAACCGGCGTTTGTTCGTTCGGATCGGTCAGGTGGACGAGGCTTCGGGACCGTGGGCGTATCCTGACGGCCTGAAAATCGGTCCGGACGGCAACCTCTGGATCGGATCATACGCCATGGGGCGGATCGTCGTGGTCTCTCCCGAAGGCGCGTTCGTGAAGGCGGTGGATGTTCCCGCGGCGACGGCGCCGAACCTGACATTCGGGCCTGGCGGCGAGATCTACGTGATGACGGTGGATCAAACCGACGCCGCCCCTTATGCGGGCAAGGTGTATAGGATCGACTGACGAATATCAGTCGTCCGAACGCGCGAGTTCGCCTCCGACATCGGGTCGGGCGTCGCATGATCGCGATGCTCGCCTCGCGTCGCGAGCGGCGGAATTCCGGATGCAGGGCGTCGATCGCTGCGCGCCCGGATCGGAGAAGCGACGGATCGGCGGCTCGCTTTCACGCCGCCCGCGACAAAAGCGCGATCCGCGTGTCGCCGTAGCGCCGGACGTCGCGAAGCTGGAAGCCTTCGGCGGCCGGCGCGGGCGCGGCGGCGCTCTCTTCCCAGACGATCGTCGCGCCGGGCGCGATCCAGCCGCCGGCGAGCGCCGAGGCCAGCGCCTTCTCGCCGAGGCCTCGGCCGTAGGGCGGATCGAGGAAGACGAGATCGAAGGGCGCGCCGCGACTCGGGCCGAGACGCGTCGCGTCGCGCCGGAAGATCTTGGCGCGGCCGGTGAGATCCAAGGCCTCGACATTCTCGCGCAGGAGCGCCCGCGCCGCCGCGCCGTCGTCGACGAACACCGCCCGCTCGGCGCCGCGCGAGAGCGCCTCCAATCCGAGCGCGCCGGTGCCGGCGAAAAGGTCGAGAACTCGCGCGCCCTCGATCGGCGGGTAGGGCCCGTGAACCAACAGATTGAAGAGCGACTCGCGCGCCTTGTCCGAGGTCGGCCTCAGGCGCTCCGCCGGCGCGCCGGCGCCGACCGAGGCGAGCCGCCGACCGGCGAAGGCGCCGCCGATGATCCGCATCGCCTCAGCCCGTCGAGGCGAGCGAGCGCCGCGCCCATTCCGCCGCGACGTCCGGATCGTCATGCGCCGCGTCGGGCAGCGACCAATAGGGCATCGCCACCGGCTTGCCGCCCTTCGCCTTGCCGTAGGTCCAGCGCTCCGAGCCCTCGGCTTCGAGCGCCTCGGCGAGCGCCGGCGTCTTCTCGATATCGACCTTGATCATCAGCTGCTCGCCGACGATCAGCGCGAAGATGCGCCCGTCGGCGTAGAGCGCGGCGCCGCCGAACATCTTGCGATGCGTGAGCGCGCCGACGCCCTCGAACAGCTCCTTGGCGCGCGCGATGTCCTGATCGATCGCGGCCATCGGCGCTACTCGCCCTCGGTCGCCGCCAAGAAGCGCAGGATCGGCGGATTGATCCGCTCGGGCTCGGTCGCCGCCGCCATGTGGCCGCCGTCGACGACGTCGGTCCAATGCGCGTGCGGCAGGGCGTTGCGCAGCCGCGCCACCACCGCGCGGGCCGGCGCGCGCGAGCGGCCGCCGCAGACGAGGTGGATCGGCGCGCGGATGTCCTGGAAATCCTCGATCGTCATCTGGCCCGGCGCGTGCAGATTGGCGGCCCTGAGATCGGCGACGATCCGCTCGGCCGAGGCGATCACATAGGCCTGCGGCTCCGGCCCGAGCGCGTGGAAGGCGCCGTCGCCGTTCCAGAAGTCGATATAGAGCCGCGCGGCCAGCGCCGGCTCGTCGAAGGCGACGAGCGCCGTCACCGCCGCCGCGGTCTCCAAAAGATCGACGCGGCGCGGATCCTCGGTCTCCTCGAGGATCTGAAACGCCGCCGGCTCGATCAAGGTGAGGCTGGCGATGCGGCCGGGCAGGTCGCGCGCGACCCGCGCCGCGACGAGGCCGCCGAAGCCGTGGCCGATGAGATGCGCGGGCTCCGGCAGGGACGACAGAAGCTCGGCGAGGATGGCGGCGTCGTGGAGATAGGCCGGCGCGGAGTCCTCGGGCGCGGGATCGCTGCGGCCGTAGCCGTGGAGATCGGGCGCGAGGACGCGGCGGCGGCGGGTGAGATCGGCGATGAGCGGGCGCCATTGGCCGCTGTGGCTGGCGGAGCCGTGGGCGAGGAGCGCGGGCCGTCCCATCGGCGTCGTCGCCGGTCCGGGCGCGTCGCGATAGGCGACGCGGCGCCCGCGCAACGCCAGAAATCCGACGGTCTCGGTCGCGGCGGCGTGGTCGGCCGCTCCCTCGTTCGGCAGCTCGGCCGCTTCGGGCCGCTCGGCATCGTCCGGATAGGCCGCGGCCGCGGCCCCTCTCGCGTCTCGCATGTTCGTCGGTCGCCCTCTCCTCGAGCCGGTTTCGCCAACGAACCGGCGCCGCGCCGCGCCGCCGGCCTTGGTTCGCCGCATAGGCGAATTCTACGCAGTTTACGATGAACCGACGCTTGCGTCGTCGACTTTTTTGCGACAACGACCCTGTTGTCGCCCGGTGTGCGGGCGGCGAACGGGTCGGAAGAGCGGCGACGCCGGCCTCTGGCGTGTCGCGCGCCGGGCCCGGCGTCCTCGAAGGGGTCGAGCGAATGAACAGAGCGGACGGAGCGCTGCGCCTGATCGCGGGCGGGGCGAACCGCCCCTTGGCGGAGGCGATCGCGGAGGAGATCTCGGCGCAGATCTCGCGGTCGCAGAAGACGAAGATCGGGCTGGCGAAGGCGCGGATCGAGCGATTCGCCGATAGCGAGATCTTCGTCGAGATCATGGACAACGTGCGCGGCGAGGACGTGTTCATCGTTCAGCCGACGTCGAACCCGACCAACGACAATCTGATGGAGCTCTTGATCATCATCGACGCGGCGCGGCGCTCCTCGGCGCATCGGATCACGGCGGTGATGCCTTATTTCGGCTATGCGCGTCAGGATCGCCGGACCGCGCCGCGCACGCCGATCTCGGCCAAGCTGGTCGCGAA
>CAZPTD010000005.1:0-41320 GCA_964588915.1 uncultured Neomegalonema sp.
ATCTCGCCCGTGCCGGCGTCGACGTCCTCCAGGCCCGCGATGGCGCGCAGGAGCGTCGACTTCCCGCAGCCCGACGGCCCGACGAAGACGCAGAACTCGCCCTCGGCGACGTCGAGATCGACGCCCTTGAGCGCCTGCACCTTGCCGAAGGTTTTCTCGAGGCCGCGGATCGTCAGACGCGCCATGGCAGCCCTCGCCCCGCCGCAGACGCCATCCGACGCAGCTCGATAGAAAATCCGGCGGCGTCGACCACGCCCCCGGCCGCCTCGAACGTCTGCGCGACGGTCCGCGTCGGTTCGATCTGCAATCCTGCCGGCCCTCGGGCCGTCTGGCGACCGACCCGCGGGGCGGTCGCGGCTATGCTCCAACGTCCCAAAGCGATCATCGACAAAGCCTTGTAGTCTTTCGTTCCAACGCCGTTTTCCCAATTTCTACGTCGCCCTGAGCGCCCACCGCCTACCCCTTGACCGCGCCGAGCGAGATGCCGCGCACCAAGAAGCGCTGCAAGAGCGCGACGGTGATGAAGATCGGGATCGTGCCGAGCACGCTCATCGCCGCGATCTTGGCCCAGAAATTCGACTGGCCGCCGAAGTAGTGCGTCACCTGCACCGGGAAGGTCGTCACCTCGTTGCGGCTGAGCACGAGCGCGAAGATGAACTCGTTCCAGGCGAAGACGAAGGTGAAGACGGCGGTGGCGAAGAGACCGCCGCGCGCCATCGGCCAGACCACGCGCCAGAACACCTGCCAGCGCGTGCAGCCGTCGACGAGCGCGGACTCCTCGAGCTCGATCGGAATGTCCTGAATGTAGCCGCGCATCATCCAGACGACATACGGCAGGTTGAACGCGGTATAGAGCAGGATCAGCCCGAAATACGTGTCGACCAGGCCGAGCTTCACGAACAGCAGGAACACCGGGAACACGATCACGATCGGCGGGATCATCCGGTTCGACAGCATCCAATCGGAGAACAACTGCCCGCCGGTGCGGAACCGCGCGATCGAATAGGCGCACATCGTGCCGATCAGCATCGCGGCGACGGTCGAGACGCCGGCGATGATGAACGAGTTCAGCACCGTATCGGCGTCGCCATCCTTGAACAGCACCTCGTAGTTGGAGAGTTGCAGCGACTCCGGCCACCAAACCGGCGGAAAGGCGAAGATCTCGTCCGGCGTCTTGAACGAAATCATGAAGAGCCAGTAGATCGGAAACAAAAAAACGACCAGGACCAACAGCACGAGCAGGTAGCGCAGGCGGAGTCCGAGTCCTCTATCCGCTCTCATCGGTCGATCTCCATTCGGCGCAGCACGGTGAGAATGACGATCGACAGGATGACGATGACGACGAAGGCCATTGCGGCGGCGTAGCTGGTCTCGAATTGCTGGAAGCCGACCACATAGGCGTAGATCGAGAAGGTCTCGGTCGCCGTGCCGGGACCGCCGCGCGTCAGCGCCCAGATGACGTCGAAGATCCGGAAGAGGTCGAGCGCGCGGATGAGCACCGCGATCGCCATCACCGGCCAGATCGCCGGCAGCACCACGCGCCAGAACTTGCGAAAGAAGCCGGCGCCGTCGATCTCCGCCGCCTCGAGCTGACTCTGATCGACATTCGAGAGCGCCGCGTAGAGCAGCAGGAACATGAACGGCGTCCACTGCCAGACCTCGGCCATCAGGATCGCCGGATAGACGAAGTTCGGATCGACGGTCCAAAGGATCGCCTGAGGCTCCTCCGTGAACCAACCGATGATCTGGTTGATCGGGCCGAAGCGGTTCTCGAACAGAAGCCGCCACATGGCGCCGGCGACGATCGGAGAGATCATCACCGGCAGCACGAGGAGCGCGACGAAGATCTGACGGCCCGGCATGCGGCTGAGAAAGAGATAGGCGAGCGCCAGGCCGAGAAGGAGCTCGATCGGCAGGGCGATGATCAGGATGACGAAGGTGTGCAGCAGCGATTCCCAAAACCGCGTGTCGCCGATGAGGAATTCGTAGTGCCGCAGCCCGTGGAAGCTCGTATCCTCCTCCATCATCGTGAGATTCTGAAAGCTGATGATCAGCGTGTAGACGATCGGAAAGAGCCCGATCAGCAGGATCACGCAGACGGCCGGCGCCACCATGAGGCGCTTGAAGCGGTTGTCCGAGCGGAGCGCGGAAGCGGTCATCGGCCTCTCTGGATCTGCTCAAGAAACGCGCGTCGGCGCCGGCGAGGGCCGCACGCGCGAGACGCGCGGCCCGAAGGAGAAAGCGAGGGCGCTTAGGACGGGTAGGCGTTCGGCTTCGACGCCCAGGCGGCGTAGGCCTCGCGCTGGGCGTCGACGCCGATCCGCTCGGTGATCGCGTCCCACTGCGACGCGATGTCGTCGAGGATCCCTTGCGGATCTTCGCCGGCCCAGAGCCGCGTCACGCCCTGGCGGAGCGCCTCCTCGTAACGGTCGGTCTGGATGATCGAGAGATCGAGCAGGCCGCTCACCGCGCCCGCCTTCAGCGCCGCGAGGTATTCGGGCGCTTCGGGCCAGCGGCTCTGATACTCCGGCGAGGTGAAATGGCTCTCGCGGAACGGATCGCGCAGCGCATAGGGCAGCTGGACGCGCTGGAGGCTGATCTCCTCGGAGTTGAGCCACTGGATGAAGAGATAGGCGAGCTCCTTGTTGCGCGAGCTCGACGAGACCGAGAGCGCGAAGCCGGCGGCGAGCTGCGGATGGCCGCCCGGCGGCGTCGAATAGCCGACCTTGCCGGCGATCTGCGAGCGCGGGACCCAGGAGAGCGCCTCCTCGTCCGTGCCGTAGCCCGCCGCCCAGCGGCCATAGGGCGGCCAGGAGATGGTCATGGCGCTGTCGCCCTGCAGGAAGGCGGCGAGGTTCTCGACGAAGCCCCAGGTCTCGACGCCGGCGGGCATCCAGCGGTTCTCGGCGAGCCAGTCGGTGAACACCTTCACGCCGGCCTCGGAGTTCACCGTCGCGCGCATGCTGTCCTGGTCGAAGAAGCGGCCGCCCTCGTTCCGGAAGCGCTCCTGGAACATGAAGTTGCCGTAGGCGGCCTCGCGGAAAGCGGTGGCGCCATAGGGATTGTTGTCGGTGAATTCGGAGATGAACGAACCGACATCGCCGAACTCGGCCCAGGTCGTCGGCGGAACCGGCAGGTCGTAGCCGTGCTGTTCTTTGAACGCCGCTTGGATCTCCGGATCGCCGAGCACGTCCTTGCGGTAGTACATGATCAGCACGTCGCCGTCGTCCGGGAACCCGTAGATCTTGTCGTTCACGGTCATCTGGTTGTCGCGATAGACCGGCGCGATGTTCTGCAGCTCCTCGCGGAAGCCGTACTGGTCGACGAACGGGTCGAGCTCCTCGAGCGCGCCGGCGCGGACCAGGTCCGGCATCCAGGCCGGCACGACGTTGAGCGCGTCATAAGCGCCGCTGCCGGAGCGGTGCTCCTGCAGGATCTTGGTGAACATCTCGGCGATCGGCACCTCGATCACGTTCACGGTGACGCCGGTCAGCTCCGCCCACATCGGTCCGGAGAAGTTCAGCGGGTCGAGCGACTGCAGTCCCGCCTCCCAGACGATGGTGATCTCGCTGCCCGAATAGGCCTTCGCCGCTTCGACCGCGGTCGCCGCCGCTTGCGCCCGCGCCAGATTCGGCACGCCGATCGCCGCCGCGCCGGCCAAGGACGACGCCGTCAGCATAAACTTTCTTCTGTCCATCACTTCCTCCCTTTGCGGCGCCCTCTTTTCGGGGCGCTCCTTTCCGAGGCGCGCTCCTCAGGCGAAGCGCTTGCGGAAATCCTCGAGCCGCGCCCGCCAGCGCGCGTTGTCGACGATGGTTCGGTTGACGATCCCGCGCGGCGCCCGGCCGGCCATGATCTCCTTCATCGCGACGATGTCGGCGGCGCCGTTGCCGGCGAAGCATTCGTCCGTCCAGCAGAGCGCGTGCGGCGCGCAGACGATGTTGTCGAGCTTCAGGATCGGCTCGTCCGCCGGGCAGGGCTCGGTCTCGAACACGTCGAGGCCGGCGCCGGCGATCACGCCCGTCGTCAGCGCCTCGTAGAGCGCCTTCTGATCGACGATCGGCCCGCGCGCGGTGTTGACGAGATAGGCGGTCGGCTTCATCAGCCGCAGCCGCTCGGCGTTCACGAGATGGCGCGTCGCGTCCGAGAGCGGCACGCTGACCGAGAGGAAGTCCGATCGCCGGAACGCGTCCTCCAACGAGACGAGCTCGACGCCGAGCTCCTTCGCGAGCGCCGGATCCGCGTAAGGATCATGGGCGATGAACCGCATGCCGAAGGGTTGCGCGACGCGGAACACCTCGGCGCCGATATTGCCGAGGCCGAGCTGGCCGAGCGTCTTGCCGACGAGGCCGACGCCCATATGGTCGGCGCGCCGCGCCCATCCGTCCGGTCCGGCGCGGCAGAGCCGGTCCTTGACCATCAGCTTCTGCGTCAGCGCGAGGATATAGGTCAGCACCGAGACCGCCACCGGCCGGCGCACGCCGTCGGGCGTGATGACGACCGCGATCGCGTTCTCGTCGCAGGCGGCGACGTCGACATTGTCGTAGCCGACGCCGAAGCGCGCCACCGCCGCGAGCGTGTCGCCTTCCGGGATCGACGAGCGGTCGAAGCGCGGGATGAGCAGAATGAGGCCGTGGCAACCGGCGAGGCCCTCGGCCGGAATGCGGCCGTCGACCGGCTCGACCCAGACCGTCTCGATCTGCGGATCGTCGGTCAGCGGCGCGAGGTCGAAACTCGGGAAGGTCGGCGCGCCGTCGCTCTTGCGGAAGTCGCCGGACAGCGCCACGCGAAACTTTTCCATGGCCCGCTCCTACTTGGCTTTGGCGCGTTTCTTCGGCTTGGCGTCGCCGCTTCTTTCCGCCGTCGTCTTCGCCGCCGCGGCCTTGGGCTTGTCGGCCGCTTTCACGGCGCCGGCGCGGATCTCGGAGACGCCCTGAGCGAGCGCCGCCTGCAAGAGCCAGACGTCGCCGCCGTAGCAGATGAAGTCGAAGCCCTGAGCGTTGAGCGCGACGCATTCGTCTGGCGCGCCCGAGAGCCGGCCCAGCGCCTTGCCGGCCTTCCTGGCGGCGGCGATGGTGCGGTCGATCGCGTCGCGGAACTTCTTGTGCTCGAACTCGCCCGGAATCCCGAGCGAGCAGCTGAGGTCGAAATGGCCGACCCAAAGACAGTCGACGCCGTCGACCGCCGCGATCGCCTCGACGTTCTCGACGCCCTCGGCGGTCTCGATCTGGGCGAAGACCGCCGTGCGCGCGTTGGCGGCGGCGAGCTTCTCGAGCACCGGGCCGACGACATAGTCGTCATGGGCGATCGCCGGCGCGACGCCGCGAAGGCCGCGGGGCGTGTATTTGACGCTCGCGACGATCGCCTCGGCCTCCGCGGCGGAGCCGACCATCGGCAGCATCACGCCTTCGGCGCCCATGTCGAGCGCGCGGGCGATGTGGTGATACTCCTTCGACGGAACCCGAACGATCGCCGGCAGCCGGGCGGCCTGGAAATAGCGGACGACGCTCTTGATCGTCTCGTTGTGAAAGCCGGAATGCTCGCAATCGAAGAGCGCGAAGTCGCAGCCGGCGTTCTTGATGATATGGCCGATGCCCGGCGTCGCGAACTCGACGACGAAATGGCCGACCTTGAGCGTTCGCTCGCGACACATCGCACGCAGCGTCGTCTGCCCCACCTGGGCCTCCTCCCTATCCGCGAGACCGTGGCGGCCTCGTCTTTCTCTTTCTGGTCAGACCAGTTAACGCTGGTCATACCAGTTCACGAAGACGAGTCTGTCAAGTGGCGCTGACGCAAATCGGCGTCTCGGACGGCTCAGCGTCGCCGAGAGAGGTGGTTGCGGTCGTAGAGGCCGTTGGCGCGGGTCAGGTGATCGCGCATCGTCTTGGCGGCGCGCGCGGGATCGCGATCGGCGATCGCGCCGAGGATCTCCTGATGCTCGTCGAGCGTGAGCTGCTCGCGTCCCGGCGCCGAGACGAGGCCGGTGTGAAAATCCGCGAGCCAGCCGAACATCGCCTCGCTCACCGCCGTGAAGATCGGGTTGCCGCTCATCGCGGCGACGGCGCGGTGGAAGGCGGCGTCGTGGCGCAGAAACCGGCGCGTGTCGTTCCGCGCCTCGGCCTGCGCCTCGAGGATCCGGCGCATCGGCTCGATATCGGCGTCGGCGCGCCGCAGCGCCGCCGTCTCGGCCAGCGACGTCTCGAAGGCGAGGCGCGCCTCCTTGAGATGCTCGAGGCTCGCCGGCGAGTTGGTCAGCAGATGCCGCATCGTCTCGCCGACCTGCCCGACCATGCGCCCGAGCGACGGCTCGGCGACCTTGGCGCGCTCGCCGTGGCGGATCTCGACGAGCCCCATGCTTTGCAGGCTCTGCATCGCTTCGCGCACGGCCGGCCGACCGACTTCGAGGATCCGCATGAGCTCGCGCTCCGACGGCAGCGGATCGCCCGGTCCGAGCTCGCCGCTCTGCAGACGGGCGATCATGTAGTCCCGCACGCTATGCGCGAGCTTCTGTCTCGGGCGCTGATCGTCGGAAGTGGTCATCCGCAAAGCCTGGTCCACTGGCGCGCCGGCGTCGCCGGCGCGCCGCGTTGCGTATAGGCATTGCGCGCAATGGTCCAGCCCGACCGCATGCTTTGCGCCGCCGCCTCGACGCCGTACGAAGAGGCGGCGCCGGCTCGATTCTCGGGCGCGGCGTCAGCTAGGGACGGTTTCGAGATGGCGGCGATCGATCGGGTGGAGGCGTGGATGGTCGTGCTGGAGCCGAAGGCGCGGCGCACCGACGCGATCCAGTCCTTCGACGCGCAGGAGACGCCGATCCTGCGCGTCACGGATCGGGACGGCGCGGTCGGCGTCGGCTACGCCTACACGATCGGCCAGGGCGGTCCGGCGATCATGTCGCTGATCGAAAAGACGCTGGCGCCGAGGCTCATCGGCCGCGAGGCCGAGGACGTCGAGGCGATCTGGCGCGACCTTCTCTTCAGCGTCCACGCGACCGCCGTCGGCGCGATCACGTCGCTCGCCCTCGCCGCGATCGACACGGCGCTTTGGGACCTTCGCTGCCGACGCGCCGGATTGCCGCTCTTTCGCCTGCTCGGCGGCGCGAAGTCGAGCGTTCCGGTCTACACCACCGAGGGCGGCTGGCTCCATATCGAGGCCGAGGCGCTCGTCGCCGACGCTCTGGCGGCGCAGGCGCAGGGCTTCGCCGGCTCGAAGGTCAAGATCGGCCGGCCGCATCCGTCCGAGGATCGGGCGCGTCTCGCCGCCCTGCGCGAGGCGGTCGGTCCGCGATACGAGATCATGGTCGACGCCAACCAGGCCTTCGGCCGCGCCGAGGCGACTCGGCGCGCGAAGGTCCTCGAGGAGCTCGACGTCGCCTGGTTCGAGGAGCCGATGCCCGCGGACGACGTCCTCGAGCACGCCCGTCTGGCCGCCTCGACGTCGGTCCCGATCGCGGTCGGCGAGAGCCTGTACTCGATCAGCCAGTTCAAGGACTACCTCGTCGCCGGCGGCGCTTCGATCGTCCAGGTCGACGTGGCGCGGATCGGCGGCGTCACGCCGTGGATCAAGGTCGCGCATATGGCCGAGGCCTTCAACGCGCCGGTCTGCCCGCATTTTCTGATGGAGCTGCATGCGAGCTTGGTCTGCGCCGTCCCGAACGCGCCCTGGCTCGAATACATCCCGCAGCTCGACGCGATCACCACCGAGGGTCTCAGGATCGAGGACGGCCGCGCCTTCCCGAGCGAGACGCCCGGTCTCGGGATCGCATGGGACTGGGACGCGATCGCGGCGGCCGAGAGCGCGCGTTTCGAGATCGGCGGCGGCTGAGCGCGGAGCCGATCTTCAGCCGAGCGACGCCGTGATCGATCAGCCGGCGCAGAGCGCGCCGATCGCCAGCCGCATCGTCGACGCGGCGGCGCCGCGCGTCCTCGATCAGTCGAGGATCGACCGAAGCGCCTCGACATAGAGCCGCCGGCTCGTCTCGTCGGGCGCGGCGCGATAGCCGGCCAAGAGCGCATTGAAGAGCGCGACTTCTTCTCGCGCCGCCGCGACGTGCCGGGCGGCGTCGGCTTCGGCCTCGTCGAGAAGATCGGCCGCGCGGCTTCGCGCGTCGAGGATTGCCGCGCCGGCGTAGCGCTCCGCCTCCATCAGCATCGTCTCGCGATCCTGCTCGGCCGCCTGCACCGCGCGAAAGTCGTGCAACACGTCGCGCGGCGGATCCACATGGCGCAGCGTCACGCGCACGACGCGCAGGCCGACGCCGTAGGCGTCGAACGACCGCTGCATAGCGCCTCTCGCGTCGTTCGCCAGCTCGGTTCGGCCCTGATTGAGCAAGGGAACGAACTCCCGACCAGCGACGATCTCGCGCATCGACGCGCGCGCCACATGTTCGACAAGTTCAAACACGCCGACGACTCGAGATTGAACGTCGTCCAAATCGTCGGCGACCCAAACCACTTCGAAGACAATGTCGACGACATATTGATCGCCGGTCAGATAGAGATGCTCGTCGCCGACGACGCCGATCACGTGAGCGTTCTCGGTCGTCTGGCCGATGGATGCCGCGGGCCAGAGCGCGGCCGCGAACACGAGGGCCAGCGCTCCTTGCAGGAGCGGGCCGCGTCGCCGAGCCGTCGCGGCTCTTCTCTTGCCGTCGCCCGTCATGCGCGCCTCCTCGATGCTACTCTTCCAGCGCCGGCTCGCCCGACGCCGGCGGCTCCGTCTCCCAGAGCGGCCCGATCGGGTCGCCGTCCGGCGTCAGGGCCTCGGACGCGTCGTCGCCCGCAAGGTCCGGCTCGGCGCGCCGCAGCGACCGAAAGAGTTCGAAGAACTCCGGATCTTCGCCATAGGCGGCGGCGGTGATCTGCGCCCGCTCGGCCATCGCCGCGGCGACGCGCTCCACCGCGGCGACGCGCGCCTCCGACGTGATCAGAAACGCCTCGCGCTCCGCCTCCGCGCGCCGGCGCCGCGCCTGGGCCTCGCCTTCGGCGAGGATGCGCTCGACGAGGTCGCGACGCTCCGCCGCCATCCGATCGAAGATCGCGCCGAGGGTCGCAGGCGGCGGAAGGACGCTCACGAGCCGCACGTCGATCACCTCGACGCCGATCGGCCGCGCCTCCTCCGCGATCTTGTCGCGAACCCGGATCATCGCCTCCGATCCCCGGGCCGAAAGGATGTCGTCCGAAGCGGCCGCGCCCAATTCCGAGCGCAGAGCGTGGGTCAAGAGCTCCGCGAGACGGCGGTCGCCGGCCTCCGCCGTCGACACCGCCGCCACATACGTTTGCGGATCCTCGACGCGATAGAGCCCGAACGCCTTCACGATCAGAAGACGCGCGTCGCTCGTCGCCACCTCGAGTTCGTAGGCCGCGAACAACCGGATCCGCGTGTCGAAGCAGACGGCCTGGCCGTCGAGCTCCACCGTCGAGACATGCGGCGCCGTCGCGCAGGCGGGCTCGCCGCCGCCCGCGCCGTCCTTGTCCGTCGCCGGTTGCGCAGCGGCCAAGAAGGGCCAGAGCGCGACCGCGCCGATGATCGCCCGGCGCCGCCGGCGGACGGCGCCGCTCCGCCGCGCCGTTGGCGACCCGCCGCTCAGATCGTCGGTCATTCGCTCCTCCTCGATCCGCCTCTGAAGCCACGGTCCGACGGCCGCGTCGACTCGATCCCGAGCCGTTCCGCCATCCTAGGCGCAAGCCTATGGAGAACTGGTGAAATGGCCAGCCCGAACCGTGTCCCGTTCTCTCGAAGATAAGCGACGCCGCGGTCGGGCGCCGCGCGCCGGAGAGCATCGCCTCAACGAATTGGCTTGCGCAGAAGATGTTACGTTAAAGCGTGACACACTCGCACCGCGGTCAGGTTGAGGACCATGAGAGCGTTCGCGTCTGCATCGGAGTCGCCTCGGACACGCCAAGTCCTCAGGCCGGAAGCCGTCAAAGACTCCGTAGCCGACATTTGCGTTGCGCAAGGAACGCCGAGCGGCGCCGAGCGCGCGCGGCTGATCGACGACGTCGGCGCGTTGTCGGCTCTGTTCGCGGAGATGATGCGGACGCCGTCTCTCCGACTTCGCCTCGACGTCGTGAACACGAATTCGCGCCGCAAGTTCCACATCGATGCGATCACCGCTCGGATGATTGGCGCGTATCGCGGGACCGGCGCTCAATACGGGATCTCGACGGACGGCGCGGAGCCGAGGCGCGTGTTCACGGCGCAGACAGGCGCGCCGATCGTTCTCCGCGGAACGCGCTGGCCGGACGGTCCACCCTCGGGTCTCCTGCATCGGTCGCCGCCGATCGAGCGAACGGGCGAAACCCGGCTCCAGCTGGCGCTCGATCCGATCCACGACCCGAACGAGGAACACGTTTGACGCCTAAGGCGCGCTGGAGTGTGTCGCGCGCGGCTTTCGCCGCGGTGTTCTCGCCAGCTCTCGACTGCTGGCGCAGCGAGTGATCGCCGCACCAGCCGAGCGGGATCACACCAGCGCGATCAGCCGGCAAGGTCCCCCGGTTCCGCCCTGATGCTTCGGCGCGCCGACGATCAAGGTCGCGCCGGTCGCCGGGAGCATGTCGAGATTGGCCATGTTCTCCACCGCCCAGCGGTTCGCCGGCAGCCACGTGTAGTGCGTGATGAAATCGGCCGAGAGGCCATAGTCGATCGACAGCGTGTCGACGCCGACGCCGGCGACTTCCGCCTCGTCCAGCAGCATCTGGACCGCCTCCGCATGGAAGCCGGGAAAGTGCATCTTGCCGTCGTCGTCGGCGTTGCGGAAGCCTGCCGAGCCGAGACGCGCTTGCCAGCCCGCATTCTGCGCGACGCAGGCGCCCGACGGAATTGGTCCGTTCGCGGCGATCCAGGCCTTCAGGTCGTCAGGCGTGACTTGCGCGTCCGCATTCGCGTCCGCCTTCTCGCGGATGTCGACGATGGCCAGGGGGCACACCAGCGACTCGATGGGAACCTCGTCGATGGACGCGCCGCCATCGGTGAAGTGCAGCGGAGCGTCGATATGCGTGCCCGTGTGCTCGTTCACGCGCAACATCTTCAGATTGAAACTGTTCTCTGCATAGGTGAACACGTCTTCGTCGAAGAATTGTTGCTCCCCGAAGTAGGTCGGGAAGTCATAGGTGAGGGTATACGTTAGATCCACTACACGGCTGGGCGTCTGCGCGAATACGGGTCGCGGCGCCAGCGCCGCCGACGCGACAATCGCTGCGCCAGCAGCCGCCGATCCGCGAAAGAACTCGCGACGGCTTAGCGCTTTTCCCTTGACCTACTCCATGATGAGCGGGTGGCACATATCAGAAGCTCCTAACGACTTGACGCCCTGCACTCTGGAAGGCGCCAAGCATCAACCCCCTTCGGAACGTTATGTTATAACAATTCGAAAAACAAACAGAAGGATCCGCTATCCGCGTCGACTGACTTCATCGCTCGGAACGCTCAGCGCGTTTTCGAACCATTCGGAGCCATTGACACGCCGCCGCTCTGCCGCGCGAGCTGCGACCCTGCCGGCCTTGAGGCGGGCTGGCGACCGATCCGCGCCCCGGGGCGGTCGCCTTGCGACCACCTCGGTGGAACGCTTGCGCTTCCGCCCGCTTGTCGGTCTCCGCTAGGCTCCAGCGCCGCCGACCAGGTTGGTTTCGGAGGGGCGTTTACGCGTTTGCGGCGGCTGCGCCTTTGCGGCGGATCAACGCTCGCAACGCGTGACCGCGGCCGGCCGCCTCGGGCCGGCCACGGTCGGTTCTCAGGCGCGACGCGCGATCACTCGACCGTCATCGCGTAGAGCATGACGTGGAAGATCACGTTCTGCTCGAGCGTGCCGTCGACGAGGTGGGCCCACGGGCCGCGGGCGTAGATCGCGACGTCTTCGCCCGAATGCGTCTCGAAGCTTTTCGGGACAAGGGCCTGCTGGAGATACTCCGGATCCATCGCCTCGTCCTGAGTCACGGTCGCCCGTTCGCCGAAATAGGAGCCGCTCGCCTGCGGAACGAGAACCGAGCCCGGACCGTTCAGGTAGCCGATCACGGTGTAGGGCTTGCCGTCTGCGCCGAGTTCCGGCTCGCCGCTATGCGCGACGCCTTCAGGGTCGACGCCATAGCAGAGGCCGGTGATCGGCGCGCCGCGGCCGCAATAGCCGTGGAAGCCGATCGAGTGCTCATGGTCGGCGGTGACGATGATGAGCGTATCCTGCTCGTCGGTCAGCTCCATCGCGACCGCAACGGCGTCAGCGAAGGCGGCGCCGTCGGCGACCATGCGGTGCGCGTTGCCGGCGTGGCTGGCCTGGCCGACGCGGCCCGCTTCAATCATCAGGTAGAATCCGTTCTCGTTCTGACCGAGATAGGCGATCGCCGCTGCGGTCATCTGGGCCAGCGACGGCTCATGCTGACGGTCGTGCTCGAACCGCATGTGGCTCGATTCGAAGAGGCCGAGGATCGGCGCGGCGTCCGTCAGGTCGAGCGCCGCCAGGGTCTCGTCGTTCCAGACATAGCGGGCGCCGAAACCTTGCGCCTCTTCGATCAGGTTGCGGCCGTCCGCGCGGCGGCCGGCGCGGCCTTCTTCGCCGACGACGTCGGACGGTAGAAAGTGGCGGCGGCCGCCGCCCATCGCCAGATCGACGGCGCCCGACTCCATGGCCAAGAGCAACTGAGCCGCGATGTCGAGCTGGTCACAGTCTTCCGGCAGGCGGCTGTCGTCTTCCCAGTTGCGGTCGGCGCTGTGGGCGTAGCCCGAGGCCGGCGTCGCGTGCGTGACGCGCGCGGTCGAGACGAAGCCGACCGACTTGCCCAGCTCGGCGGCGATGTCCGCGATCGTCACGAGCGACGCGTCGGCGACGGCGGCGCAGTCGCCGCGGTTGAGCGTCTCGTCGACGCCGACGACGCCGGCGTCCGTCTTGACGCCCGACTGCATCGCCGTGCCGGTGCCGGCGCTGTCCGGCGTCTGAGCGTTGACGTTGTAGGTCTTGGACAGGGCGAGATGCGGGAAGGTCTCGAACGGCAGGACGTGTTCCTCGCCGAACCCGCCGTTCTGCTGGCCGACCCAGATTCGGGTCGCCGTGTTCGAGCCGACGCCGTTGCCGTCGGAGATGAACAGGATGACGTTCCGAGCGCGCGCCGTGATCGGCTGCCGCGCGAGCGCGGCTTCGATCGCGGCGGCGCCGGACTCGTACCACGGATTGTCGGCCTGCGGGATTTCCTGAGCGGTCGCGGCCGTCGCGGCGAACACGCCGAGAGCGGCTGCGGAAGCAGCAATGCGCATCGTCTTCTCCCAGTTTTCCGCCGGTTGCGGTCCGGCGAAGCGTCCGCAGCGCACGGGCGCGCGATGCGGGAGGTCTCGTTCGAATAGATGTCTCGCGCAAAGGAATTGCGACAGGCGCATGAAAGCCGGGATCGATCGTAGAACAGCTCCGTTCCAACATCCGGGCCTCCGGCGAGAACCGTCGCGGCGAGCGCGCGACGGAGTCGGCCTCCTCGGAACGTAGCAATAAATGTAAGCATTGCAGGATCAAAGCCGCGCCGCGATACCGGCCAGGGGACGCCTAGCGGACGCCCAGATGAGTGTGGGAAGCTGAGCCAATGGGACGCGCGGGGGACGCGCGCCGAACGCGCCGCGGCCAAGCGCGCCCGGGACGCCTCGGGAGGGGACGCGCGCCGAATTAGGGAGACGAAGGGATGACGACAGGCATTCTCGCTTTCGGCCGCCGAGCCGCCTTGCGCGCCGCCCTGCGCGGCGCGTTGGCGATCGGCCTCGCTGCCAGCGCCGCGCTCGCGCTCGCCGATCGCGCCGCGGCGCAGACCGACATCAGCCCCGACGGCGGGAGCGTCGTCGTCGGCGACGTCGCCGAAAGCGGCTTCGCGGTCCGCTTTCTCTGCTCCGGCGTCGACAAGGAGATCCACCTGCTTTCCGGCCGCGATCTGCAGAACGCCTATGGCCGCGCGCTCGGCGGCGGCGGACGCGTCTCCCAGGTCGCGTTCAGCGCCGATGGCGGCCGCGCCACGGTCGATCTTGAGGTGATCGGCGGACCCGAGAACATCCGCGGCGCCGAGACCTATGTCTATCGCGTGATCGCGGACCGACGCGCCGCGCGCGCCTTCGCCGACGCGCTTCTCGCGGGCCGCATCCTCACCGTCGACCGATTCGACGGCCGCGTCCTGACGGACGGGCTCGAGGGCGCGCTCAACCGCCAGGAAGCGCTCTGCCCGTTCTGACGCCGCGCTTGCGAGCGTCCGATGCGCCGAGTCGATGGGCTCGGCGCCGCGAGAACATCCGACCGTCGGCGAGAATGCAAAGAACAAATTGACAACTGTTAACGAGTTCCTCATATGTTCCTGCAACAGCGCCAAAGGCGCCGAGGTCAGGAGCACGAGATGCAGAGGACGACGAGAGCGCAAAGCCGGGCGATTTTGGCGATCCGGATGCGCGGCGGCGAGATCAGCGAATATCGGTATGGCGGGCGCCGCAGCTGGGCGGCGGTCGATCGGTTCGGCGGCGCGGTCGAGGAGTTCGATCGCCGCATTATCGACGGGTTGGCCGCGCGCGGTCATCTGAGGTTGTCGCGCTTCGAGCGCGGCGCGGCGGTCTACCGCGTGACCGCGGAGCCCGAGGCGCGGGCGGCGTTCATGCGCGCTTGAGCGGGGCCGGCGCGCCGCCTCTCGGCGCGACAGGCGCTACTCGTTCGAGGAGGCCGGCGTTTTCACGATCGAGACGATCACGGCGCCGGGCTCGCCGATCAGATCCTTGAAGACGCGCACGTCCTCGTTGGTGACGTCGCCCGCGAACGGGCCGATATGAACGCGGAAGCGCTGGGAAATCGCGTCCGGCGCGTAGACGACGGCGACGTCGCCCATGCGCGCCTCTTGGCGGACCAGCGAGGCGACCGAGGCCGCCTCGGCGTCGGCTTCGGAGCGCGAGGAGAAGGCGCCGATTTCGAGATACCGAACGTAGCCTTCGACCTGGAGCGGCGCGCTCGCGACGTCGATGCTCGGCGCGGGCTCGCCCCAGCGCGCGACACCGCCCTCGCGTCGCGCCAGCGGCGCGCCGGAGGCGGCCGAAGGCGCGCTCTCGGGACGCGCGGCGTATTGGGTTCCGGGCGCGACCGGCCCGATCTCGATGGCGCCGTAGCGCACTTCGTCCGGCAAGGGCGCCGGTTCGGCGGCCTCGGGCGGCGCCGCTCGATCGGTCGAATACGCCCCGGTGACGATGGCGCCGACGACGATGGCGGCGATCACCGCCGGACCCGTCGCCTTGATCCAAATGGAGTTGAGGTCCATCAAACGCGACTCCGTACACGTCCTTCTTCGCCCGGCGCTCGCCCGCCGCAGCGGCGCCGAGTTCGGTTCGGGCGCCACGGTTGCGACAGAATATCACGCGGTCTTGAACGTCGACTTAATCACGTCCGCCGCGCGCCGAGCGCGGAGACAACCGCGGGCGCGCCCACGCGAACGTGCGATCGGTTCGCGACGCCTCTTGCGATTTCTCTCCTCTGGCTAACAACATACGGTAAAAAGCAATGAATGAAAACGACAATCACAACTTTAGCGCGTTATTTTCAGCGTGAGTCGCGCGCTTGATCGCGTCTGCTTGGCGCTCAAAGCGCTTCGGTGGCGACGACTTCGACGCCGAAGCCGCTGGCGCCGACATATTGGCGCGGCGTCGTCGACAGAACGCGCACGCGGCTCAGTCCGATGTCGCGCATGATTTGAGCGCCGAGGCCGATATCGCGCCAATGCACGCGGCGGCGCGACTCGGACCGCGCGCCTTCGGACCACGCCTCGGCCGAGCCGTCCTCGCGGTCGCCCACGGCGCGTTCCGCGGCGTCTTCCGCCGCGGCGCTCGGCGCGACGCCGGCGGCGCCGCTTCTGAGATACACGAAGACGCCGGCGCCCTCGGCCGCGATGCGCTCGAGCGCGCGCGCGACCGAGCCGCCTTCCGGACCGAAGACGTCCGTCGCGACGTTCTCGTGATGAAGCCGCACGAGCGCCGCGTCGCGCGACGCCGGATCGCCGAAGACGAGCGCGACATGCTCGGCGGCGTCGAAGGGCGTCGAGTAGACGATCGCCTCGGCCGGCCCGACCCGCGTCTCGACGCGGCGGGCGCTCAGGCGCTCGATCAGGCGCTCGGTCGCCTGGCGATGGGCGACAAGGTCGTCGATCGAGACGATGGCGAGGTCGCGCTCGGCGGCGAAGGCCTGGATCTCGGGCCCCTTCTTCACCGAGCCGTCGTCGTTGACCAGCTCGCCGATCAGCCCGACAGGGCGTTTGCCGGCGAGGCGCGCGAGGTCGACCGCCGCCTCCGTGTGGCCGGTCCGCATCAGCACGCCGCCCGGCCGCGCGATCAGCGGAAAGACGTGGCCGGGCCGCGCGAAGTCGCGCGCGCCGACATTCGGATTGGCGAGCGCGCGCACGGTCGCGCAGCGCTCCTCGGCGGAGATGCCGGTCGTCAAGCCCGGCCGATAGTCGACCGACACGGTGAAGGCGGTCGCGAGCGGCGCGTCGTTCTCCGACACCATCGGCGCCAGATCGAGCCGCCGCGCGTCCTCGGCCTCGAGCGGCGCGCAGAGGATCCCGCTCGTGTGACGGATCATGAACGCCACCTGCTCCGGCGTCGCCGCCTCCGCCGCCATGATGAGATCGCCCTCGTTCTCGCGGTCGGCGTCGTCGACGACGATCACCATCTTGCCGGCCGCGATATCCGCGACGGCGCGGTCGATGTCGTCGAGCTCGAGGGGGCCCGAGGCGACGCCGGTCGGCGGATTGGTCGTCATGGCGAGCCCTTTCGCGATGGGCGGCTTCGGCTTGGGCGCGCCCGTCCGAGCCGTGTAGAGTGCGGCCTCGATCGGCCCTTAGATGGAGAGCTTCGGCCGTTATGATCAAGAGCAGAAACGCCGCGCCCCGCCGCCGCCGCGCCGGCGCGCTCCTTTGCGTTCTCGCGGCGGCGGCGCTCGCCGGCTCGGCCGCCGGACAGGAGCCGCCGGAGACGCCGGAAGCGAGCCGCTGCGGGACCGTGATCGTCGCCCGGTTCGACTGGCCGGCGGCGGAGCTCGCCGCCGCGCTCGCGGCGCGCCTTCTCGAGGACGGCTACGGATGCGAGGCGACCCTCGCGCCGGCCTCGCCCGGCCCGGCGCTGGCGCGGCTGCGCGCGCCGGCCGAGGCGGACGCGCCGATCGTCGCGCCCGGCCTGCCCCTCGCCGCCGCCGACGACGCGCCGCGGATCGCGGCGGGCGGCGCTCTTTTCACGGGCGCGGACCGCCGCGCCTTCGCCGCGTTCGAATGGTTCGCCGCGACGCGCCCGCAGCTCGAAAACCTCGCCGACGTCGCCGCGAACCCGGAGCTCTTCGCCGGACCGGGCGGCGGCCGCCCGACGCTCACGCTCTGCCCGGTCGATTGGCCGTGCCACGCCGAGGGCCTCGCCGTCGCGCGCGCCCACGGCCTCGACGCCGCCTTCGAGCTCAGAGCCGCGTCCTCCGGCGCGGCCCTGGCCGAAGAGCTCGCCGCGGCGCATCAGGACCGGCGCCCCTGGATCGGCTTCTACTGGGCGCCCTCGGCGGCGGCCGCCGAGTTTCCGCTCCGCTTCTTCCCGCCGGCGCCGGACGCGCGCTGCGCCGAGACCGAGACGTCGGGCGCGCGGCCGGAATGCCGCGACGCTTTCGCGCCGAAGCCGCTCGCGCTGCTCTTCGACGCGCGGCTCGCCGAGCGCGCGCCGGCGGCGGCGGCGGCGCTCGAGGCGATGTCGATGCCGGCCGAGGCGGTCGAGGCGGCGCTCCTGTGGCGGATCGAGAACGGCGCCTCGGCGGAAGCGGCGGCGGATCGCTTTCTCGAGGCGGAGCCCGAGACCTGGCGCGCCTGGCTCGACGCGGAAGCCGCCGATCGGGTCGCGGCCGCGCTCGCGGCGCGACGCGGCGAACCCGGACCATCCGAGTGACGCGCCGCGCCGATCGGGCGGCTCACTCTCGGCCGAGCACGCGGTCGGTGAGGAAGATCGCCCATTTTCGGGCCTGGAAGCGCTTCTTCAGCGCGTCGCGGTCGTAGTCGCGGCGGACCCAGGTCATGAAGTCGAGCGTCTCGCCGCGCGCGCGCGCCGCCGCCTCTGCGGCCTCGTACGCCTCGACGAAGGCGTCGAGCACGCCGGTCGGCCCGACCCGGAAATGCCCGTAGCGCAGCGAGAGCGCCCGTTTGGCGACGCTCGGCGGCGCGTCCTCGACGAGCATGAGATAGAGCGCCGCCATCAGCCCGCTCCGGTCGGCTCCGGATTTGCAGTGAAAGACCGCCGGATACGCGATCCGCCGCAGAAGCGCCGCCGTCTCTTCGAGCGTCTCGACCTCCGGCGCGTCGCGCGATCGGAGCCTCAGCTCCTCATAGGCCAGGCCTTCGCGCGCGCACGCCTCGATCTCGAGCGGATACGACCCGAAGGCGCGCCCGCCGCGAAGATTGACCACGGTTTCGATCCCGAGCTTCTTGAAGCGTCGGAAGTGATGCGGCGCCGGCTGCGCCGCGCGGTAGGCCTCGGCGCCGATCCGATGCAGGTTGAGATAGGCGTAGCGAAAGAAGCCGTGGTCGACGAAGATCATGCTCAGCCACGCGCGCAGACGCGCGCGCCGGCCGCTGAGGCGCGCCGCCGCGCCGCTCCTCAAAGCGTCTGCGACCTTTTCGTCCGCAATCTCTCGGGGCGGCGTCGTCGGAGGCGGCAAGAACGCTATCCTTCCCTGTCGGGCGTCGCGGCGACGGTCTCGGGCGATCGGATGCACCGTCGCGCGACTTCGACTTGACGCCGCGCCCGCGCCCGTCCAGTCGGGCCCGAGCCGCGAGACGGCTAGCCAGAACACGCAATCCGCACAAGGCGTTGCGCGCAAAGTTCGCGCCGAAGATGCAATTGCGCCGATTTCGCCTATGTCCGGCTGCATGCCAGGCCGCATGACCGGCCCTCGGCGCGAAAGGAGACGACCGACCGATGGCGACAGCGAGCCCCGCCCCCGCCGCGCCCGAGCGCGACTTTCGCGACGCGCTCGGCCTCTTCGCGAGCGGCGTCGTGATCGCCGCGGCCGATGACGGCTACCGCGCACATGGTCTGACCGTCGCGAGCTTCTGCTCGGTCTCGCTCCGGCCGCAGCTCTGTCTGATCTGCGTCAAGACGACGAGCCCGTTCCTTTCCGTCCTGCGCGGCGTCGGCGCCTTCTCCGTCCATGTGCTCGCCGCGAGCCAAGAACCGGTCGCCCGGCTCTTCGCCCACCGGCCGGCCGAAGAGCGCGTCGCGGCGCTCGAGCGGCGGGTCGACGCGCCGCCGCTCGTGCTCGGCGCCCTCGCCGGCCTCGATTTTCGGCTCTACGCGGAGCATCCGGCCGGAGACCATAAAATCGTCGTCGGCGAGCTGACGGCGCTCAGGATCTCGGACGCGCCCGGCCCGGCGCTCGGCTGGGCCCGCGGCGCGCTCGGCCGGCTCGAGATCGCCTGACCCTTCCGCCGCGCCTCGCCGCGTTAACCCCGAGAACGCGAATTTCGCCCTCTCCGCGCCCTCCGGCGCAAGCGAGAGGCGAGAACGCGGCCCTTTCGCCTCTTCGCGCTTGCGTCGCCCGGTCCGCTTGCCCAGTCTGCGCTGAGAGGCGATGCGGAGGAGAGAGCGGGTGACGATCGCGGCATGGCTGCAGCGCAACGCATGCGCGCATCCGCACGATCCCGCGCTGGCGATCGGGCCGCGGCCGCTGAAGTCCTATTCCGAGCTCGCGCGCTCCGCCTCGGCGATCGCCGGATGGCTCCGAGACGCGGCGAAGCCGGGCGCGGCCCCGGTCGCGATCGTCTCGGACACGCGCCCCGAAGCGTTCGAGGCCCTCCTCGCCTGCTGGTGGGCCGGCGTCTCCGCCGCGACCATCGACCCGCGGATGGGCGGGCCCGAAGTCGTGAACGCCCTGGCGCAATCCGGCGCCCGCATCGTCTTCGCCTGTTCGAACGGCGCCCGCGCGATCGCCGGGCACGCGCTCGAGGCGCCCGACCGGCTCGTCGTCTTCGGCGGCTTCGATCACCGCCGCGCCGAGGCGCACGACCCGATCGAGCTCCAGCCCTCGGCGCAGAACGCCGCCGCCTGGATCCGTTTCGCCGTGGGACCGGACGGCGTCCCGCGGGCGGCGACCTTCACCCATCGCTCGCTCATGTATCTCGCGCTCAGCATCCTCGCCGAGCTCGACGCCGCGACGCCGCGCGACGCGCAGATCTGCGCCGAGAGCTGGTGCGGCGAGAGCGGGCTCCTGATTCTGCCGGTGCTCTCGCGCGCCGGCGTCAACGTCGCGCCCGAGAGCGCCGGGGCCGACGCGGCCGAGATCTTCGAGATCGCCGGCGCCTGGCGGCGCGCCTCGGTGCTCGCCTCGCCGATCCTGCTCGGCGAGCTCGTCCGCTGCGAGCTCGATTTCGACGCCTCGTCCTTCCGCTCGCTCCTCGTCGGCGGCGCGCCGGCGCCCTCGGACGCGGTCGTCGCCGCGCTCGACCGGTTCGGACCGCGGCTCGCGAAGGTCTATGGCCGCGAGGAGTTCCCGCTCGGCCTCGCGCGGCTCAATCGGCACGACGTCGCCGCGCGGAGCGAGGCGGGCTGGCGGGGCCGGCTCGACACCGCCGGCCGCGCCTTCCTCTTGACCGAGCTGGCGGTTTTCGACGCCGCCGGACGGCAGCTGCCGCCCGGCGAGCAGGGCGAGCTCTGCGCGAAAGGGCCGCTCAGAATGCAATCCTATTGGCGCGACGCCAAAGGCACCAACGCGGCGATGCGGCGCGAGTGGCTGCGGACGGGCGACTATGGCGGCATGGACGCCTCCGGCCATGTCCGTCTCGCCGGCCGCATGGCGGATCTGATGCGCATCGGCGGACGGCTGGTCGCGCCCGACGCGATCGAGGCGGCGCTTCGAAACGATCCGACCGTCGCCGACGCCGGGGCGGTCCAGCTCCGCGTCTCGGAGAAGGACGACGCCGTCGCCGTATACGCTCTGCCGGCGAAGGAGGCGCCGCCCCTCGACGAGCCGGAGCTCGCTGCGCGCCTCGCCGCCCGCGCCGCGGACGCGATCGGCGGGCCGCCGACCAAGATCCGGCTCAGAACCGTCTCGGCGCTGCCTCGAGACCTATCCGGCGCGGTCGATCGGGCGGCCCTTCGGCGCCTCGAGGCGGAGGACCGAGAGAAGCAGGACCGCTCGGCCGCGCGCGCGCGCGTCTGACGCGCGTCTGAGACGCAACGCACGCGTTTCTGACGCGGCCGTGATCTCGCCCCGATTGCGCCCGCGCGGCCCGTGGACGAGAGTGCGGCCGCTCGCAATGAGGAGGCTCGCATGCCGCGCGACGACGGACCCCAAGCCCGATCGGCGAAATGGTCGGATCCGAACTGGACGGCGAAAGGCGAAGAGCGCGCGCGCGTTCCGCTCGAGACGGCGTCCGGACGCGGCGCGACGACGCTCTGGTTCAACACCGGCGCGCTCTGCAACATCACCTGCGCCAACTGCTACATCGAGAGCAGTCCGCTGAACGATCGGCTGGTTTATCTCAACCGCGCCGAGGTCGCCGAGCAGCTCGATCAGATCGCCGCGCGCGGCTGGCCGACAAGCGAGATCGGGATCACCGGCGGCGAACCGTTCATGAACCCTGAGATCATCGGCATTCTCGAGGAGGCGCTCGGCCGCGGCTACGAGACGCTCGTCCTCACCAACGCGATGCGGCCGATGATGCGGCCGCGGGTGATGAAGGGCCTGCTCGATCTGCGAGCGCGCTTCGGCGACCGGTTGACGCTCCGGGTCTCGCTCGATCATTACACGCAGCGCGGCCATGACGAAGAGCGCGGCAAGGGCGCGTTCAAGCGCGCCTGGGAAGGGCTGGCGTGGCTTGACGCGAACGGCTTCTCGCTGGCGATCGCCGCGCGGATGCGCTGGTGCGAGGACGAGAAGCGCGCCCGCGAGGGCTTTCGGCGGCTCTTCCGGCGCAAGGGCGTCGCGCTCGACTGGAAGGACCCGAAACGGCTGGTGCTCTTCCCGGAGATGGACGCGGCGAAGGATCCGCCGGAGATCACGACGGCGTGCTGGGACATCCTCGGCAAGACGCCTCGGGACGTGATGTGCGCGAGCTCGCGGATGGTGGTGAAGCGCAAGGGCGCCGAGCGGCCGGTTTATCTCGCCTGCACGCTCATTCCCTACGACGCGGCCTTCGAGATGGGCGCGACGGCGGAAGAGGCGGAGGCGTCGGTGGCGCTCAACCACCCGAGCTGCGCCACCTTCTGCGTGCTCGGCGGCGCGAGCTGTTCTTGAGGCATCGTTGCGCGGCGCCATAGCCGCGCGCGCCCGTCGCAGCCGCTCACATCTAAATCGGTGAATCCTGGGCTTGCCACACGCCCTCCATTGATGCTCTAACACCTCAAAACACAACATCTAGCCGCGAATCAGAACGGCGCCGCGGCGTGAGGCGACGAGAGCAGGAGCAGAGCGAGCATGGACAGCGTGGCGTTTGCGGGCGTCGGGGCGATCGGCCTCGCGCCTCGGGACATCTCCGACGACAATGACGGCTTCACGCCGGACGCCGACGAGGCCGACCGCAGGGCCGGCCCGGCGGACGAGATCATCTACGACCGCTTCTCGCCTCGGGTCGCCGAGGCGCTCGGCTTCTACGTCTATCGCCTCGTCGATCCGCGCAACGACGAGACCTTCTATGTCGGCCGCGGCGTCGGCAACCGCGTCTTCGACCATTTCGAGGAGGCCCACGACGCGCGCAGAGGCGGGCCGCGCAGCGCCAAGACCGACCGCATCAACGCCATCCACGACGCCAGATTGCGGGTGAGCGCGGTCATCCACCGGCACAACCTTCGCGACGACCACGAGACCGGCATGCTCGAGGCGGCGCTGATCGAGGCCTATCCGAACCTCACGAACCAAGTCGCCGGCGAAGGCACGACCAATTTCGGCGCCCGCGGCGTCGACGCCGTCATCGCGCAATACGACCTGCCGCCGGCGCCGATCGACGAGGAAAAGTGCCTCGTCCTCTCGCTGACCAAGCGCTGGCCGATCGAGGACGACGACGCGCCCTTCGCCTGGCGCGACATCTATCAGCGCGCGCGCTACGGCTGGCGGCTCGACGTCAAGCGGGCGGCGAAGGCGCAGTATGTCGTCGCGCAGGCGCGCGGCGTCGTCCGCGCGGTCTTCATCGCCGACCGCTGGACGACGAGCGACGATCCGGTCTTCGCCGCTTTCCCGCGGCCCAAGGTCGCTCCGGCCTGGGGCTTCGTCGGCTCGCCGGCGCCGTGGTTCGTCGAGCACGCTTGGGTGGGGCGGCGCGTGCCGGAGAAGCTGCGGGCGCGCTTCGGGCAGAGGGTGCGCTACGCCAATATCTGAGCGGAAGAAATCCGCGCCCGTTTGATCCGCCGCAAGGACCGGCGCCGCCCGCGCGCGTAAAGGCTAGTCGTCGACGCGTCTTCGCGCCGGCGGGCGCGAAGGGCGTTTGATGGCGAATTCGGATCCGCACCGAACGGAAGGGACCGAGGCGGCGGCGTTTCTCGCCGATCCAGCGAGCCATGGCGGCGCGCCGGTTGAGCATGTCGAGCATGTCGAGACGCACGCCGCGCATGTGTTTCTCGCCGGCGCGCGCGCCTACAAGCTGAAGAAGCCGGTGCGCTTCGACTTTCTCGACTATTCCACGGTCGCGCTCCGCGAGGCCGCCTGCCGCGCCGAGCTCGAGGTCAACGCCGCCGCCAAGGAGATCTATCTCGGCGTGCGGCCCATCCGCCGCGACGCGTCCGGCGCGCTCTATCTCGGCGAGGACGCGCCCTCCGAGGACGAGACCGTCGACTGGGTCGTCGCCATGCGCCGCTTCGACCGCGACGCCGGCATGGACCGCATGCTCGAAGCCGGCCGCGTCGACCGCGCGCTCGTCCACCGCCTCGGCGACGCGATCGCCGCCGCGCACGCGAGCGCCGAACGGCGGAGCGATCACGGCCGCGCCGAAGACTACGCCACGGTGATCGACGACATGAGCGCCGCCCTGGAGGGCCTCGCGCCCGAGGCGACGCGGCGTTGGGCGGCGGCGGCGCGGCGGTCGCTCGACCGGCAGGCGCGCCGGATCGAGCAGCGGCGGCGGCTCGGCTTCGTCCGCCGCCTCCATGGCGACCTCCATCTCGGCAACGTCGTCGTCCTCGACGGCCCGGACGGACCGCGGCCGACGCCCTTCGACGCGATCGAGTTCAGCGCCCGGATCGCGACGATCGACGCGCTCTACGACGTCGCCTTCGCCGTCGCCGACCTGATCGCGCGCGGCCGGACCGACTTCGCCAACGCGTTGATGAACCGCTATCTCGGCGCGACGCGCGACTATGGCGGCCTCGGGCTCTGGCGCCTGTTCCTGTCGCTGCGCCTCGCCGTGCGCGCGATGGCGGCCCGGCTGACCGGTCGGAACGACGACGCGCTTCGAAGGCTCGCCCTGGCCGAACGCGTCCTCGCGAAGGACGGCGCGGAGACGCCGCGCCTCCTCCTCGTCGGCGGGCTCTCGGGCACGGGCAAGACGACGATCGCCCGCGGGCTCGCCCTCGACGTCGAGGACGCCGCCGGCGCCGTTCATCTGGCCACCGACGAGATCCGCAAGCGCCTCTTCGGCGCGCCGCCGGAGCGGCGGCTGCCGAAACCGGCCTACGCGCCGGCGGTCTCGGGCCGCGTGTATCGTCGGCTCCTGCGCGACGCCAGACGGGCGCTCCTCGCCGGCGTCTCGGTCGTGCTCGACGCGACGTTCACCGACGCAAGGTCGCGCGCGGCCGCGGCGGCGCTCGCGACGCGGCTCGGCGTCCGCTTCGACGGACTGTGGCTCGAGACGTCGGATCGCGAGAGGATCGGGCGCATCCAGGACCGGCGCGGCGACGCGTCGGACGTCTCGCCGACGATCGCGCTCGCCCAGCGCGCGCCGGCGAGCCTCGAGGGCTGGCGCCGCGTTCGGACCGATGGCGGTCGAGAAGCGGCGCTGGCGGCGGCGAAGGACGCGCTCGGCGCCGCGCCTTGACGCGGCATTTCAACGGGCGCGAGATCGAATGCGCGCCTCTCGATCTGGAAGGAAGGAGGATCGAAATGAGCTACAAAACGATCATGGTGAGCGTCGATGAAACCGACGCGTCGAAGGCCCGGCTCGAACTCGGGCAGGCGCTCGCCGAGCGATGGAACGGCAAGCTCGTCGCCGTCGCCTTCGCGCTCGCCGAGGTGCCGATCGTGTTCGCCGACGCCTATAGCGCCGCGATGTTCGAGACCGCCTCGAGCGCGGCGCGCGAGGACGCCGAAGGCGCCGTCGCGGCCGCGAAGGCGGCGCTCGCGGCCGCGCGCTGCGACTGGGAGGTCCGGGTCGCCACCGGCGTCAGCGCCGCGACGGCGGAGGTCGCGGCGCAGGAGGCGCTCTACGCCGATCTTTGCGTCATGGCGGCGCCGTCGGCGGCCGGCGACGACACGGGGCGGGCGACGCGGCTGCTCGAAGGCGTGCTTTTCGGCGGCGCCGCGCCGGTCCTGGCCACGCCCGCAGGCGTCGATCCCGGCGGCAAGATCGGCGACCGGATCGCCGTCGCCTGGGACGCGCGCCGCGAAGCGGCTCGCGCCGCGCACGAGGCCAAGCCGTTCTTCGCCGAGGCGTCCTCGATCGACACGCTTGTCGTGTCGCATTTCTGGGGCTCGGAGCCCTACGGGCCGGTCCCCGGCGCCGCCTTCACCCACTGGTTGAGCCGGCACGGCGTCGCGCCGGAGCTGCGCGAACTCGAGGGCTCCGACGTCGCCCAGACCATTCTGAACGACCTGGCGGAGCGGAAGCGCGATCTGCTCGTTATGGGCGCCTACGGCCATTCGCGGCTTCGCGAGGCGCTTTTCGGCGGCGTCACCGAGTCGCTCCTGAAGCGCTCGCCCGTCCCGCTCCTGATGGCGCATTGACGCTTCGGCCGCAGCGGATCGCCGTAAGAAGCAACGGCGCTCCGGATGCGATCCGGAGCGCCGATCTTCGCATCCCGACCGCGCTGTCGCGCGGCGGACGCGCTTAGCCCGAGACGGTCTGCCAGTAGCCGTTCGGCTGGCGGCAGGCGACGCCTTCGGCCCGCTCGAGCCGGCCGTCGATCTCGATCGTCTGCGTGTAGCGGCGGCAGGTCTGGCCGTCATCCGCGAGATAGGCCGGCTGCGGCACGGTCGAGCCGCTAAAGCCGCTGTCCGGGTTCTCCCAGGTCGCCGCCTCGCCGGACGGATAATACTCGAGCGCCTCTTGCGTCGACTCGGCCGCGCGCAGACGGTCGTTCTCGTCCATCACTCGGCCGATCTCGCTGCCGGCGATGGCGCCGAGAACGCCGCCGATGATGATCGCCGCGGTGTTGCCGCTGCCCTCGCCGATCGTGCTGCCGACCAGCGCGCCGCCGACGGCGCCGACGCCGGCGCCGATGGTCTGGTTGGAGATCGGTCGGTTCGGATCGCACGCCGCGAGAACGCCGACGAGCGCCAGCGCCGAAACGCCGGAAACGATCGGCCTGAAGAGATTGGTGCGAGTCAGCATGGTCATCTACGCTCCTACTTGCTCGGCCGCCGGTCGGCGGCGCGTCGGGGCCGGGCGACGCCGATGCGGGCGGTCGCGTCGCGGCTTCTCTTACTCTCTTCGTCGGCCGCGCCGCTCGTCGCGGTGGCCGCCGCGCGCGTCTTGCTCTGAGAGGGTCCTCGGCGGCCGGACGGCGCTTCGGCTTAAACGCGACAGCGCGTCCTGCTCCGTTGTTGGCGCGCGAAATTACGCCAAATCATGGCGAGATTGTAGCAAAGAAGCATCGGCGGCGCGCCGCGGACGCGCTCGTCGCCTCGGAGGTTCGAATGAACGAAACAATCGCGGACAAACCGCTCGATCCGGCCGGCGGCGACGACCCTTTCGCGGTGGCGCGCGCCTGGCTCGCCGAGGCGGAGCGGACGGAGCCGAACGATCCGAACGCGATGGCGCTGGCGACGGCGGACGCGAGCGGCGCGCCGAATGTGCGGATGGTGCTCCTCAAGGAGATCGAGACCGCGGGTCCGGAGGAGCGCGGCGCGTTCGTCTTCTATACGAATTTCGAGAGCGCCAAAGGCCGCGAGCTCGCCGACAACCCGCGCGCCGCGCTCACGCTGCATTGGAAGAGCCTCCGCCGCCAAATCCGCGCCCGCGGCGCCGTGACCCGCGCGTCCGACGCGCAGGCCGACGCCTACTACCGCACGCGCTCCTACCAAAGCCGGATCGGCGCCTGGGCGTCGCGCCAGTCGCGGCCGCTCTCGAGCAGAGCGGCGCTCATGGCCGAGGCGGCGCTCTACGCCGCGCGCCACCCGTTCGATCCGCCGCGGCCGACGCATTGGGGCGGGTTCCGGGTCACGCCCGACGAGATCGAGTTCTGGTCCGACGGCGCGCATCGGCTGCATGACCGCTTTCTTTGGCGGTGGACGGACGGCGGCTGGACGACCGAACGGCTGAACCCGTGACCGGCGGCGGCGGGTCCGAGGGCGCCGGGCCTTGATCTCGCCTGCTTCCGAAGGTCTCATCAACGCCGCGCTTCGCGCGCGGAAACGATATCTCCATCGGTCGATTTTTCTTCGCGCGGGAATCGCGTATGTCTCGGCCGAAGCGGCGACGCCGCGCTCAAATGAGGCCCGCCGCCGCGCCGCGCGGATCGACGCGCCGCGGCGCAACGAGGGAAGGAAGGATGAGCGACAGTCAGTACGGCGAGGCGGCGGCGATCGCGCTCGAAGCGCGGCCGACGGGCGATTTCATTGACGGATATCTCGCCGGACTGGCGACGGTGAACGCGGCGCTCGCCGGCGCGCCGGCGAACAGCTTCTTTTATTCCTTCGATTGGATCGGCGACGCCTCGGAATCGATGGAGGCCTCGCTGCATCAGGCCTTTCAGAGCGCGCCGGACGCGATGGCCTTCGTGGTGGCGCCGCTCGCCGATTGGCGCGAGGAGCTGCGCACGCTCGGCCGGCGCTGGCTCGGGCGCGATCTCGCGCCGATGGCGGCGCAGGCCTTGGCGGACGAGTTCGTCGAGATCCTGACCGCGTTCATCGCCGGCGGCAAGGCCGACGTCTACAGCGTGCGGCCGACCGCGCCGTCCGGCCGCGCCGATTTCGAGCCGCGCATCGGCGCGAGCTTCGACCATATCGTCTTCGAGACCATCGACGGTCGGCTTCTGCTCGAGTTTTCCGTCGACATTTGAAACGGCGCGCCGCCGCGTCCGGAACGGCCGCCGAGGCGCGGGCGACCGGCGAGACGCGCACGGACCCGACATGATCGCCTTTGCGCCGCAATGGACTCGGAAAGCCCGGCGGATGAAGAAACGTAAACCGGACGAAATCGACCGCGCGCTCACCCGGTTCGAGCGCGAGCACGGTGTCAGCTCCGGGCGCTTCGCTCCTTCGGACCGCGGCAAGCTCTTCGAGTACATGTCCGCTTTCTACATCCTGCGGCGCTTTCACGTCCCGGATCTCGAGGTCGCCGAGCTCGACCGGCTGATCATCGGCGGGCAGCACGACAACCAGCTCGACTGCCTCGCCATCGTCCTCGACGGCGCGATCGTCGACGACGAGGCGGAAATCGACGCCGCGCTCGCGGCCGGCGCCGACGAGATCGACGCGCGCGTCATCTTCGTTCAGGCCACGCTCGAGAAGTTCGGCCGCCCGAAGATCATGCATTTCGTCAACAGCGTCGACAGCTTCTGCTCGCCCGCGCCGGAGTTCATGGAGAACGACGCGCTGAAGCGCAAACGGGCGCTGAAGGATCATCTGCTCAAGGCGGCCGAGACCGCCGAAGTCGCTCTGTCGCCTTCGGTCTTCGGCTACTTCGCCGCGCGCGGCGAGTGGCTCGAGGACAATCCCGACTTCCAGAACAAGGTCGGCGAGTTCAAGCGCGGGCGGCGGGTCGTCGGCGGCGCGCCTTGGGTGAAGGCGGTCGAGTTCGAGGCGGTCGACAAGAACCGGCTGCTCAACCTCGTCGCCACCGGGCCGCCCGGCGTCCGGGCGCCCGAGATCGAACCGATCCAGGTCGAGGACTACGAGGCCGCTTTGCCGGCGGACGGGCTTATCGCCCTGCCCGCCGTCCCCGGCGGCGCCGTCGGCTTTCAGGGCCATGTGCGCGTCGGCGACTACCTCGCCCTGCTCGAGCGCGAGGACGGCCAGGGGCTGCGCGAAGCGGCGTTTCATCTCAACGTGCGCGGCTTTCAGGTTCAGTCGCAGGTCAACCGCCGCATCCGCGAGACCCTGTCCGGGCCCGACCGCGGGCAGTTCGTGCTGCGCAACAACGGCGTCGCGATCGTCGCCGACGACATCGTCGCGGAAGGCGCGCGCATCCGCTTGACGAATTTTCAGGTGGTCAACGGCCTTCAGACCAGCAACGTCATCTACCAGATGCGCGAGGAGCTGCGCGCGGCCGACGACGTCCATGTCGCGGTCAAGATCGTCAGCGGCTTGTCGCAGGCGGACCGCGTCGCGATCATCGACGCGACCAATCGTCAAACGCCGATCCGCAACGCCCTGATGTTCGCGGCGAGCGCCAAGGCGATCGAGCTCGAGCGGCACTTCGCCGGACGCGTCGCGGCGGCCGGCGGAACCGGTTCGCTGCTCGAGCGGCGCCATGGGCAATTCGGCGCCCAAGAGGATGTGGCGTTCGTCACGCTCGAAGACATGCTGCGCGCCTTCTACGCCGTCTTCCTGCGCAAATCGCACATCGCCGAGGGCGGCTTCGAGCGCATTCGCCAGGAGCTCGACGAGACGCATCTATTCGGCGCGCATGTGCCGAACGAGGCGTATTACGCCGCGGCGCTGCTGCTGCAATTCGTTCGCCGCATCGCCAACGAGCGCGACGTCGCTCGGCTCGACGCCGTCGAGCTGCACGCGGCGCTCGGCCTGGCGATCGTCTGTGCGCCTCAGGATCCGCCGCTGAGCGATCGCGCCGGACTCGTCGACTACTGCGTTCAGATCGAGCGGCGGCTCGCGGTCGCGGCGCATTTCAACCGGCTCGCGCATTGCGTCGAGGAAGCGACGCTGCCGGCGCGCAACAGGATGAAGTCAGGGCGTCGCAACGTGCCTGAGATGAAGAACACCATGGACGAGATCGTGCGACGGGCGCGGAACAAGGCTCGGGAGATGGCGCCGCCGGAGTGAGCGCCGGGGCGGCGATCCGGTGTTGCGCGGCGGCGGCGCGTCTCGAGGCCGGAAGGGGATCGGCTCCGGCCTCGAGGCCGGCCAGGCGTCGGCGCGCCGCATCGGCGCATCGCGGCGGCCTGACCGAGCGGTCGCTCAGCAGTCGGAGAGGTTCGACTGGTAGTAGTCGCGGTAGCGCGTCGGGTCGTTCGTCGTGCCCGAGCTCACGGTGCCGTCGGCGTAGAAGTAGTAGACGTGATCGTTCGAGCCGGCGATGCCGACGCCGATCAACCGTTTGCGCGGCTGGTTCGAGTAGTAGTAGTTCCGATAGCGCGTCGGATCGTTGGTGGTGCCGGAGCTGACGGTGCCGTCCGACCACCAGTAGTAGACGTGGTCGTTCGAACCGGCGATGGCGACGCCGATCAGGCGCTTTCCGGCCGGCAGATTGGCGAGATAATAGTTGCGATAGCGGGTCGGGTTGCTCGTCGTGCCGGAGCTGACTTGGCCGTTCGAATACCAATAGTAGACATGGTCGTTCGAGCCGGCGATGCCGACGCCGATCAGGCTCGATCCGCCGCCCGGCAGGTTGGAGCCGTAGGGCGTCCGATAGCGGATCGGGTTCGACGTCGTGCCCGACGACACCTCGCCGTTCGAATACCAATAATAGGTGTGGTCGTTCGAGCCGGCGATGCCGACGCCGATCACTTGGCTCAAGCATTGAGCGCTCGCGGCCGACGCGATCAGCGCCGCCGGGATCGCCAGCAACCAGCTTCTCTTGAACACTTTCATCATTTCGCTCCCTCTTTCCAACAGGCGCGTCGGTCTCCGTCTCGAGCCGGTCGCGCGGCGCCTCGCCAGATCGGCCCTACCGTTCGGCGTACCTGACGCGTTCTCAGGCGTCCCGCCGTCGCGCTTGAGGCGTCAGCGCGACGGTCGTTAGAACGTCCGACAAATGCGCGGAATGTTCGACCTAATTTGGCCGATCCGAGGCGCGGGCCTCTCGGTATAGATCCGCCTCCTGCGGCTTCGAAGCGCGCGTCGACGCGCCGCGGCGCCCGAACGGATCGGGAATCGGACGCGACGCGGCGATCTTAGGGAACGCGGCCAATTCGGGATGCATACTTTACCTAACGGCGCCCTCTTGCGCGCTGTGGCGAGATCGAGGCGACGAGACGCGCGGCCGCCATCCGGTAAAGCCGCAGCGACGCCGAGCGCCGCGTCCGCTCCTCGCGACGCCGCGCCGACCGCCGCATCGCCGTGCGAGCGGACCGCGCGGAGTCGATGATTCGCACGCTGGTTGAGCGCTGCGGCGACCGCTCGGCGGATCACGCGGCGCGCGGTTCCGAGCGCCGACCATCTGCGAACGGCGCCCGCCCCGGCCGAGCGGACCATCGAAAACGCCGGCCTCCGCCGATGAAAGTCGCGTTGAACCCGATCAACGCTGAGCAAATCCGCCAATCGGCGCCGCGATTCGCTGAATACACGCATAGATTGTATAACCAGTGGGCGCCATTTTAACGAGCAACGTGAGCGCGCTTCTTGACACTTGATTGTTCTGGCAAGAATCTCGCGTCAGAAGCGCGGCGGCCCCAGCAGTACACAGTCGCCAAGAGGACCACCGACGACACAGAGGAAGGCGGCGACGATGGGTCAAGAGACCCGAGACACGGCTGTGCGGCGCGCGCGCGCCCTCCTAGCGGTGACGCTCGATCCGCACGCCTCGCCGGGCGAGGCGAACGCCGCCCGGTTGAAGCTGTCGAACTTTCTCAAGGAATACGGGATCACGCTCGACGAGCTCCAGGCGTCCCGCGATCCGGCCGCGCCGCCGGCGCGTCGAACGCCATGGAAAGGACTCGCGGTCGGCGTGGCCGCAGGCGTCGCGCTGCTGGCCGGCTTCGCTTATTGGCAGCTCGACGCCGACAAATCGGCGACCGGCTCGGCCGAAGGATCGACCGTCAGCGCCGCCATCAGGGTCGACGAGCCGGCGGTTCCGCGGGCGGCTGGGCCCGCGGCGGAGGGGCCGGTCGCCTATCCGGGCGAGCGCGCCGAATGGCCGGGATCGATCGAGAGCGCCGACGTCAGGGTCGACGAGCCGGCGCCGCCGCGGGCGGCCGGGTCCGCGACGACCGAGCCGGTCGCCTATCCGGGCGAGCGCGCCGAATGGCCGGGACCGATCGAGAGCGTCGCAACGGCGCCGCGCGGCGACCGAGCGCCGTTTGCGATGCAGACGCCGCCGAGCATCGGGCCGAACGCCGCGATCGCCGAGCGCGCGATCGAGCCTCTGGTCTCGACGATCGCGGTCGCCGCGTCGCCGATCGCAGCGCCGACCGCGCTTCCAGCGCCGGAGGAGACCGTCGCGCCCGCGCCGGATCGAAGCCTCGACCGGTTGGATCTGCGCGCCGCCGCGATCGAAGCGCTGCGTCCGCCGACCGCCAACTCCGTCTTCGGCGATGTGACGCTCGTCATTCTGCATGACGCCGACGCCTCCGAGCAGGCCCGCGCGCTCGCCGACCGTCTGACGGCGGCCGGCGCCGCGCGGATCGAGCGGCGGCTGGTCGCCTTCGGCGTCGCCGAAAGCCAGATTCGCTACTTCGCGAGCGAGGACGCCGAAGTCGCTCGGCGCTTCGCCGACCTCGTATCGGAGGACGGCGCCATTCCGACGCGCGATTTCTCGAGCCTGGTCTCGACCGCGCCCTTCTCGATCGTGGACTCCGACGATCCGCGGCGGATCGTCGAGCTCCGCCTCGGACCGACGCCGTAGCGCCGGCGCCGGCGCGGTCGTTTCAGCCGGCCTTCCCGTTCGCGTAGAGCCGCAGCGCCTGCTCCACGACCCGATGCGACGGCGTCGCGAGGCCGAAACGCCCGCCGAGGCGGACGACGGCGCCGCTGAGTCCTTCGAGCTCGAGCGGCTTGCCGCGCTCGAGATCGTCGAGCATCGACGCGCGCATGCCGTCCGGAAAACCCTTGGCGATCTCGAGCGCCCGCGCCTTCGCCGCGTCGGCCAAGCTCGGCCAGGCCGCCTTGCCGACGTGGAACGTCTCGTCGACGCAGGCCTCGAAGAGCGCCCAAGCCTCGGGCTCGTCGCGGATCGGTCCGATCGGCGACCGCGTCAGCGCCGTCGTCGCGCTGAGAGCGCTCAACAGAATGAACTTCTCCCAAAGCGTCGCCAGGATGTCGTCGCTGATCGACGCCTCGACATCCGCCGCTCTGAGCGCCGTCAGCGTCGCGCCGAGCCGCGGCGTCTCGGCGCCGTCGATCTCGCCGAAAACGATCCGCGCGAACGGACCGCTATGCCGGACGATCCCGGGCGCTCTGACGTCGGCCGGAATATACGCGGCGCCGGCCATCACCCGCTCCGCGCCGACGACCGCGCCGATGCGCTCCCAGGCGTCGATCCCGTTCTGCAAGGTCAGCACCGCGGTCTGCGGTCCGATCAGCGGACGTATCGCCGCCGCCGCCGCCTCCGTGTCGTAGAGCTTGACCAGGAACAGCACGAGATCGACCGGGCCGATCTCGGCCGGCGCGTCGGTCGCGGCGACGCGCGGCAGGCGGAGGTCGCCGAGCGGACTCTCGATCCTCAAGCCGTCGCGCCGCAACGCCGCGAGATGCGCGCCGCGCGCGACGAAGCCGACATCGGCGCCCGACGCCGCCAAGCGCCCGCCGAAATAGCCGCCGAGCGCGCCTGCGCCCATGACTGCGATCTTCATCCCATCCTCCTTCAGGCTGCGGCGCTCTGGCCCGCCTCGGCGGCGTCGCGCATCGCCGAGGCGATGAGCGCATAGGCGATCGTCCAAGCCGCGCGCATGTCGTGCGTGAACGCGTCGCCGAGGCCGGTCTTCAGCGTCCAGAGCAGCGCTTCGCCCACCGAGTCGTAATGCGCGGCGGTGACGCCGTAGTCGGCGTGGCGGCGCCCGAGCGCCTCCAGCGTCGGCTTGTGCTCGGCGAACGCGTCGAGGCGGCCGATCACCAGCCCGAGCGCCGCAACGAGCCGGCGGCGCTGCTCGGCCATGTCCACGCCGGCGAAGAGCGCGTGCGCGCTCGGATCGATCTCGAACAGCTTGCCGTAGAACAGGCGCGCCGCCTCGTCGGCGATCGGCGCCGCCATCTCCCAGGAAGCGCGAATGCGTTCGATCTGTTCGGGCGTCATCGGTTCTTTCTCCATTTCGGATCCGCGCGCCAATCCGCGCGCCGCACTTCCTGTACGCGCATCGACACATCGACAAAAATGAGTTATTCAGAAGAAAACGTTCTCTAGGAGAGATAATGGATCTCAGCGATCTCAGGATCTTTCGCGCCGTCGTCGCCGAGGGCGGCGTCACGCGCGCCGCGCAGAAGCTGCATCGCGTGCAGTCGAGCGTGACGACGCGGATCAAGCAGCTCGAGAGCGAGCTCGAGGTCGAGCTCTTTGTCCGCGAGGGCAAGCGGCTCCGCCTGGCGCCGACGGGCCGGACGCTGCTCGACTACGCCGACCGGCTGCTCGGCCTCGCCGAAGAGGCGCGGGCGGCGGTGCGCCAAGAGCGCCCTGGCGGCGTTTTCCGGCTCGGCGCGATGGAAAGCACGGCGGCGGTGCGGCTGCCCGATCCGCTGACCGAGTTCTTCCGCCGGTTCCCGGATGTCGAGCTTCGGCTCAGAACCGGCAACCCGCGCGATCTCTCGACCGCGGTTCTCGCCGGCGAGCTCGACGCGGCCTTCATCGCCGAGCCGATCGCCGCCGAGGCCTTCGACGCCGAGGAGGCGTTCGTCGAGGAACTGGTGATCGTCGCGCGGCGGGATCATCCGCCGATCGGCGCCGACGGCGCGCCGCCGCCGGCCATCATCGCGTTCGAGCGCGGCTGCCCGCACCGCCAGCGGCTCGAGGACTGGTATCAGCGCCAGGGCGCCCATCCGGCGCAAACGACCGAGCTCGCCTCCTATCACGCGATGCTCGGCTGCGTCGTCGTCGGCATGGGCGTCGCGCTCCTGCCGAGAAGCGTGCTCGACGGATTTCCGAAGCGCGATCTCGTGAGCGAGCATCCGCTGCCGGCCGGGCTCGACCGCGCGCGGACGCTGCTCATCTGGCGCAAAGGCCGATCAAGCCCGAATGTGAGAGCGCTGCTCGACGTTCTGGCGGCGCGGAAGCCGGGCGCGGATCGCGGCGCCGGCGTCTGACGCGCGTCGAGACGGAAGGGAATTCGCGGCCCCTCGGGGCGCGACAGGACGCGGAACCGCTAACCGCGGCAGGCGTCGCCTTCCTGGATCGGCGGGCAAGGGACCGTTCCGAAGGAGCAGTAGACGCAGCAGTCGCCCGGCTTCGGGCGGAGAACGGCGCCGCAGCCCTTGCAGTCGTAGAAGTACTGGCAGGCGTCGGTCGGCATGGTTTCGGTCTCGACATGCCGGCATTGCGGACAGGTGATCGTCGACCTGAGCTGGATCGTCGTCATCGTCTCCGCCCCTCACGCGGCGAGCTTGCGCATCCTGACCTTCGTGATCTGATGCCGCTGGCGCTCGAGGATCTCGAACCGGAAGCCGTGGAAGATGAAGATCTGGCCCTTGGTCGGAATCGTCTGCGCCTCGTGGATCACCAGCCCGGCGATCGTCGTCGCCTCCTCGTCGGGCAGGCGCCAGTCGAAGAGGCGGTTCAAGTCGCGGATCGCGGTGCCGCCGTCGACGACGAACACGTCCTCGCCCTCGCGGGTCACGCCCTCGACCTCGTCGTCATGCTCGTCCGCGATCTCGCCGACGATCTCCTCGAGGATGTCCTCCAAGGTCACGAGGCCCTGAAGCGCGCCGTACTCGTCGACGACGAGCGCGAAATGGCTCTTGCGCGCCAGGAACGCGCGGAGCTGGTCGGCCAGCGAGGTCGTGTCCGGCACGAACCAAGGCGGCATCGCGACCTTGAGCGTGTCGAGCTCCGCCAGGCGCTCCGGCGCGCCGCTCGGTCCGCGCACCAGCCGGTCGACCTCGCGCAGAAGATCGCGGGCGTGAAGCACGCCGACGATGTTCTCCGGGTCGTCGCGATAGAGCGGAATGCGCGTGTACGGGCTCTTGAGGCACTGGTCGAGGATCTTCTCGGGCGGCAGCGCGCTGTCGATCATCACGATGTTGCGCCGGTGGATCATCACCTGAGCGACCTCGCGGTCGTCGAGCTCGAGCGCGCCGAGCAGCCGGTCGCGGGCCTCGCGCGCCACCGCGCCCTCGTCGTGATGAAGGTCGATCGCGCCGCGGATCTCCTCGCGCGCGAGCACCGAGAGCCTCGGATCGGGCCGCAGCCCGAAAAGCGAGAGCACGAAGCGGACGATGGCGCGCACCAAGGTCACCGCCGGCGCGAAGATGCGCACCGCGATCGAGATCGGCTGCGAAACCGTCGTCGCCGCCGCCTCCGGCCGCATGATCGAGTATGTCTTCGGCAGCACTTCCGCGAAGATCAGAACGAGCAGCGTCATCACCACGGTCGCGACGGCGACGCCGGATTCGCCGAAAAGAGAGAGGAGCAGCGACGTCGCCAGCGAGGTCGCCAGGATGTTGACGAGGTTGTTGCCGAGGAGGATCGCACCGATCAGCCGCTCGTTGTCTTCCGTGAGCTTGAGCGCCGCGCCGGCGCCGCGCGAGCCCTCGTCGGCCATCCGACGCAGGCGCGGCCGGCTCGCCGCCGTGAGCGCCGTCTCGGAGCCCGAAAAGAACGCCGACAGAAAGAGCAGCCCGAAGACGCCGAGCGCCGTCAGCCAAGCGGCCAAGCTCGAGACGTCCTGCGCCGCCGCCTCGGCCGCGGCCGCCGCCGCGTTCCCCAGCGTCGCCGCGTCGCCCGTCTCTTCCATTGCGCTCCTCCTTCGGCGACTTTCGCCTGATCAGCCACATATTGCTCTCGCGCCGCGTCTCCAAACGCCGCGCCGCAGGGCCCAATTAGGCGTCGCGCGCCGCGGCCGCAATCGGCGCCGCGCGCGAGAGTGACCGCGAAACCTTGACGAAACCGAACCGCTGCGCGACGTCGCCGCCGGATCGCGCAGATGAAAGGACCCTGAATGACCCGCATCGCCATCATCGCCGGCTCGAACCGCAAGGAGGCCCAGAGCCACCGGATCGGCGGGATCGCCCGACGCATGCTCGAGGAGGCCGACGCCGAGGCGGATCTCATTTCGCTCCGCGACGTCGAGCTGCCGCTTTGGGACGAGAGCAAGGGCTCGGACGATCTGCCCGAGGACAGCCCGTGGCGGACGCTCTGGCCCGGGATCTCCGCGCGGCTGAAGGCGGCCGACGGCATGGTCGTGATCTCGCCGGAATGGCACGGCATGGCCAGCCCGCATCTCAAGAACTTCCTCGCCTGCTGCACCGATCGCGAGCTCGCCTTCAAGCCGGGTTATCTCATCGGCGTCTCGAGCGGCTCCGGCGGCGCCTATCCGATCGCCGAGCTGCGCATGTCGGGCTATAAGAACTCCTACGCGCATTGGCTGCCGGACCATCTCATCGTGCGGCAGGCGAAGGACTTCCGCCCCGGCGAGCCGGAGAACAAGGCGCCGGAATGGCTCGAGGGTCGGATGCGACACGCATTGGACATTCTCATCGCCTATGCTGAGGCGGCGAAGGCGGTGCGCGAGAAGGTGGTCGACTTCACGATTCTGAAGACCGGCATGTGACGCCGGCGCGCGGCGGCCGACGACGGAGCGGGAACGAGCGAAGGAGCGGGGCGTGACGCGAGGGGCGACGCGAGGGGTGATCGGCGCGGTCGCGGCGGCGGCGTGCGCGGCGGCGATCGGCGGGGCGGCTTGGGCCGAGGGGCGCGCCCAATTTCGAACGGAAGAGCGGGCGGCGTGGCTCGTCGCCGGGATGGAGGCGTTCTGGACGCCGAATCTCGAGCCGGCGCGGCGCGGCGCGGCGGCGCCGCTGGCCACCGAGGCGCCGAACGCGATCGTCATCGACGTCGAGACCGGCGTCGTGCTCGCGGTGAAGTCCGCCGAGCGCGCCATCCCGCCGGCGTCGATGACCAAGCTGATGACCGCGCTGATGGTGTTCGAGGCGCTCGATCGCGGCGAGATCCGGCTCGACGACACGATTTCGGTGAGCGCGCGCGCCGCCGCCGCGCCGGGCTCGACGATGGGGCTCCGCGCCGGCGACGCGCCGACGGTCGACGAGCTCCTCAGCGGGATCATCGTCGCCTCGGGCAACGACGCCGCAATCGCGATCGCCGAGGCGCTCGGCGGCACGGAGGCCGAGTTCGCGCGCGCGATGACCGCAAGGGCGCGCGAGCTCGGGCTCGAGACGGCGAGCTTCCGAAACGCGACCGGCCTGCCCGCGGACGGCCACACCATATCGGTCGCCGACATCGCCGAGCTTTCCGCCCGCCTCATCGCCGAGCATCCGGAGCGATTCGGGTATTTCGGCGAGGCGAGCATGCGCTATCGCGGCGTGCGTTGGTGGAACCGCAATCCGGCGCTGTCGCTCGACCTCGGCGACCTCGGCGCGCGCGCCGACGGGCTGAAGACCGGCCACACGCGCGCCGCCGGCTACTGCGTCGCCGCCTCGGCGATCATCGAGACGGCGGACGGTCCGAGGCGGGTCGTCGTCGTGCTCGCCGGGCTGCCGTCCGAGCGGGCGCGGGCGCGCGAGACCGAGGTCGCGCTCCGCTGGGCGATCACGGCGATCCGGGCGCTCGACTGACGGGTTCGGCGCGGCTGCGGCCGGCCAGCGGATGCTTGTCGAGCACCGCGCGCGCGAGGCTATGGGCGGCGAAGCGCGTATAGGCCTCGGTCGCGGCGATGTCCTTGTGGCCGAGCAGTGTCTGGATGACGCGGAGGTCGGCGCCGTTCTCCAAGAGATGGGTCGCGAAGCTCCGGCGGAAGGCGTGCGGCGAGACCGCGTCTTCGGGAACGCCGGCGGCGCGCGCCAGCGCCTTGAGCTGCCGGAACAGCGTCTGGCGGGCGAGCGGGCCGCCGCCGCGCGACGCCGGGAAGGCCCAATCGCTCGCCGCGCCGGCGCCTCGCGCGCGCCAGGGCAGCCATTCGGCGATCGCCGCGCCTGCGGCCGAGCCGATCGGCGTCAGGCGCTCGACGCGCCCCTTGCCGCGGATCCTGAGGGCCGCGCCCGCCGCTTCGAGCGCGCCGACGCGCAGCCCGAGGAGCTCGCTGACGCGCAGGCCGGCGCCGTAGAGCAGCTCGATCGCGCAGACCGCGCGCGCGCCCGAGGCGCCGCCCTGGCGCCGCGCGGCGGCGACCAGACGATCGATCTCGTCGAGACGGAGCGCGCGCAGACCGGGCGCCGGAGCCTTCGCGCCGGCGAGATGCGCCGTCGGATCGTCCGCGCGCAGACCGTCGGCGACGAGACTGCGATAGAAGCCGCGGAGCGCCGAACGCCGCCGGGCGATCGCGGCGGGGCCGAGACCCTCGCGGCGCGCGGCGTCGAGCGCCTGGGCGAGATCGGACGGCTCGGCGGCGACGAGAGGGCGCCCGAGCCGCGCGGAGACGGCGGCGAGATCGGCGCGATAGGCGGCGAGCGTGTGCTCGGACGGCCGGCGCTCCGCCGCGAACGCCTCGAGAAAGCGGCGCGCCGCGTCGGCGTCGGCGTCGTCCTGAAACGCGCTGCGGCGATGCTGTCTCTCGGCCATGCCGCCTTATGGCGGCGGCGTCCTTGACGGTTCGTCAACGCGGCGCGGCGCGTCTCACTCCGCGGTGACGATCGCCTCGACCGCGATCATCCGCGCGTCGTCGTCGAGCCCGACGGCGACGAGCCGCGTCAGCGCCGCATGCAGCGCCTCCGGCGCGATCGGATCGCTCCGAGTGAGAAGGACGACGGCCTCGAAGGCGAGCTCGGCCTCCGTCCCGCGCTCGAAGAAGGCGATCTCCGCCTCGTCCGGGAACAGCGTCGGATCGGCGATCGGCGCGCCGAAGGCGTCGAGCGCGGCGAGGATCAGACCGGACTTGCGATCGCCGCGCGTCGCCCGCGAGACGAGCGGCGCGGTCTGGTTCGCGTCCCAGCCCTCGTCGACGCGCCCGGTCGCGACCCGATCGAGCGCGCGCTCGTCGACGCCGACGCCGGCGCCGGCGCGGCGCAGGAGCGCCGAAGCGAGATCGGCGTGTCCGGCCAGGCGCAGCGCGTCGCGCAGCTCCGGCGTCCAGCCGGTCGCGTCGCCGGCGCCGGCCAAGGTCGCTTCGGCGTGAGACGCGAGCGGAGCGCCGAGCAGCCGCGCCATCATCGGCGCGCGACCGGCCTCGCGCGCCCGCGCCAGCGCCGCGACGCCGAGCGCCGGAAGCCGCGCCGGCGGCGCCGAGATCGCGCGGCGATAGACCTCGACGCGGCCCCAGACGCCGCCGGACTCGGCCGACGTCGAGCCGGCGTAGGCCTCGGCCAGGATCTCGGTCGAGAGCGCGCCGGCGCGCTCGAGGCGTTCGAGCGCGGCCAAAGTCTCGCGCGGCGGCGTCTCCGGTCCGAACGCCGTCGGCAGCAGAGACAAGGGCGCCGTGCGCGCGAAATCCGCCGGCGGCGAAACGCCGAGCCGTCGCATCGCCGCGATCCGGAGCGGCGTCAGCTCCTCGACCGTCCGCGGCGGCTGGGCGAGATCCGCGAGCGCCGGCTCGGCCAGCGCCTCGAGCAAGCTCAAGGTCATCTCGTCGTCGTCGCCGAGCGCCCGGCTCGCGTCGAGCGCGACGATCGCCCCGACATTGTCGCCGGCGAGGATCTGGCAGTAGATCCGCGGTTGCGAGGCCGGCTCCGTCGGCACCAGAAGCGCCCGGCAGAGCGGCTCCAGCCGATTCGCGACGAGCGCCGCGTCGGCGGCGCCGCTCACGCGATGAGCGCCGGCCGTCTCGGCGAGCCGCGCCGCGCGCTCGGCGGCCCCGAAGCCCAGAAGCGCGGTCATGCGCGCCGCGAGAAAATCGGTCTGCGGCGCCGAGACGCCGGTCGGATCGCCGATCGGCGGCTCCAAGGCGGCCGAGAGCAGCCGAATGGCGAGAACGTTGACCGAGCGCAGCCGCGTCGGCTCGAGCGCGCCGGCGCGCTCGGCCGCCCGCGCCTCGCTGGTCCGGGACCAGGCGACGATCGGAAGGCCGAGGCAAAACCGAGCCCCGTGACGATGTCCTGTGAGTAAGACCATGCCCTGCCCCCTTGGCCTTTTGAAGGATGAACCGCTGCGCCCGTCAGTCCTGGTGCCCGATCGGCGGCATATCCCGCGTCCACGGCAACCCCTGGGGCTGCCAACCGGGGCCGGCCTCGCTGCCGATGGTACCGTCGACGACCGAATAGGCGGCGGTGAAGCCGGCCTCCGCCAGCATGTTCGCC
>CAZPTD010000006.1:0-40877 GCA_964588915.1 uncultured Neomegalonema sp.
CACGCTCGGCCCCTTGGCCCTGGATCCCGGCTCTGCGCGCTTCGCGCTTGGCCGGTTGGCCCTGGATCCCGGCTCTGCGCGCTTCGCGCTTGGCCGGGATGACGAGGGCGAGGTTGGCTCCATCGGAACCGATCAGACGATAGCCCCCGCCCGCCTCGAGCCCGATCTCCTCCGACATCGCCGGCGCGGCGCGTTGCGGCGACGCCGACGTCCCCGCGGCGCCGCGGCGCAACCGAAAAAAGCCCTCCGGCGACGCCAGATTCGCAACGCGCGGTCGCATTCGGGCGCAACAAGCGCGGCCGGTAGCAGTATCGCGAGAGAAAGGCGTCCCGATCGGCCCCCCCGAACGCGCGGACCCGTCGGGACGCAACGGCAATGAAGGGAAGGTCATGACCGAACGAACGCCCGTGGTGCTCCTGCATACCGATGCGCCGGACGCCGCGCGCGCGATCGTGGCGCGCGCCCATCCCGATCTGCAGCTTTGGACGTGCGACACCTACGACGGACTGCCGTCCCTGCTGGCCGAGAGCGGGGCCGAGGTCGTCTATTCGGTGCGCTTCGGCGGCACGCCGGGCTTTCCGCGTCAGCCGATGCTGGACAGCGCGCATCTGCGCTGGGTGTCGGTCGGCGGCTCAGGCACCGATCACCTGGCGCCCTGGGATGGCGAGCGGCTGATCGTGACCAACGCCGCGGGCGTGGCGGCCGGGATGATGGCGGAATACGCGCTCGGGGCGATGCTGACGTTTTCGCTCGATCTGCGGGGCTTCGCGAAGGCGCAGGCGGAGCGACGCTGGATCGCCGGCCTGGTGACGCCCCTCGAAGGACGCACGCTGCTCATTCTCGGGCTGGGCCGAACCGGCAGGGCGGCGGCGCAGCGGGCCAAGGCGCTCGGGATGGAGACGCTGGGCGTGCGCGCCCGTCCGCAGCCGACGGCTCATGTGGACGAGGCGCACGGGACGGAGGCTCTGCCGGCGCTGTTGCCGCGCGCCGATTTCGTTCTGGTTTGCGTGCCGCTTTCGCCCTCGACCCGAGGGCTGCTCGGGACAAGCGGCTTCGCCGCGATCAAGCCGGGCGCCGTGCTGATCGACGTCTCCCGCGGCGGGGTCGTGGACGAGGCGGCGCTCCTCGAGGCGCTGCGCGCCGGCCGGCTCAAGGGCGCCGCGCTCGACGTCTTCGAGACCGAGCCCTTGCCCGAGGACCACCCGTTCTGGGGCATGGAGAACGTGGTCGTCACTCCCCATTGCTCGTCGGTCTACGAGGGCTGGGCGGAGCGATCGGTCGAGATGTTCGCCGAAAACCTCGCGCGCTACCGCCGCGGGGACGCGCTGACGAATGTCGTCGATCCCGCGCGCGGCTACTGAGACCGGAGGATTGCATGAACAGTGAACGTCGAAGCGGCGGGCGGCGCGGCAAGTCGAACCGGAGGGAAACGGCGCTGCCGCAACTGCCCTGGCGGCGCGTGACGAATCCTTATCCGCCTCTGGAGCTGGCCAACGAAGAACAGATGGAGGCGCTGCACGGCACCTCGCTGCGCATCCTGTCGGAACTCGGCATCCGGGTCATGGGCGACCGCGTGATCGACCTGTTCGAGGCGGCGGGCGCGCGCGTCGATCGGGAGACGCGCGAGGTGCGCATCGACGCCGAGCTCGTGGACCGCGCGCTGTCCACGACGCCGCAGAGCTTCACGCTGACCGGGCCCAACCGCCAGAAGGCGCTGAACATCGGCGGCTGCGACCTGACCTTCGGCCTCGTCGCCGGGCCGCCCAGCGTGCATGATTGCGTCAGGGGGCGGCGGCCCGGGAACCTCGAGGACTACGAGAACCTCATCCGGCTCGCACATTACTTCAACGCGATACATCTGATCGGCAATCAGGTGACCGCGCCGCAGGAACTGCCGGCCAACACCCGGCATCTGGACACCTACCGCGCCAACCTGACGCTGAGCGACCTCAGCTTCCACTGCACCGCCATCGGGCGGGGTCGGGCGCTGGACGGGATAAACATGATGGCGATCGCGCGCGGCCTGCGCCCCGAGGAGATGGCCGGCGATCCGGGCGTGATCACGATCATCTCGGTCAACTCGCCGCGCCTGTTCGACACCGAGATGGGCGAAGGGCTGATCGCGATGGCGGAGATGGGCCAGCCGGTGACGATCACGCCCTTCACGCTGATGGGGGCGATGACGCCCGTCACCCTGCCGGCGGCGCTTGCGCAGCAGAACGCCGAGGCGCTTTTCGGCGTGGTGCTGACCCAGCTCGTCAATCCCGGCGCGCCGGTGATGTATGGCGCGTTCACCTCGAACGTCGACATGCGCTCGGGCGCGCCGGCGTTCGGGACGCCCGAGAACACCAAGGCCAATCTCATCGCCGGCCAGCTCGCGCGGCGCTACAGGCTGCCGTACCGCTCGTCGAACGCCAACGCCTCCAACGTGGTGGACCTGCAGGCGGCCTATGAAACCGGCATGTCCACCTGGGGGGCGGTGATGGGCGGAGCGAACATGATCTACCATGCCGCCGGCTGGCTCGAGGGCGGGTTGACGGCGAGTTTCGAGAAACTCGTGCTCGATGTGGAGATCCTGCAAAACATGATGGAAACCCTGCGCCCGATCGCGTTCGCGGAAGAGGATCTGGGCTATGACGCTATCGCCTCGGTGCCGACGGGCGGGCATTTCTTCGGCGCGGCGCACACCGTGGAGCGCTATGAGACGGCGTTCTATCGCCCGCTCCTGTCGGACTGGACCAATTATGGCGGATGGGAAGCCGCGGGCGCCAAGGACGCGCTGACCCGCGCCACCGAGATCTGGCGGCGGGCGCTACAGGAATACGTGCCGCCGGAAGTCGATCCGGCCGTCGTCGAGGCGCTCGACGCGTACGTCGCCCGTCGCCGCGAAGAGATCGGGCATGGCGAGCCCTGATCGCCCACGGTCACCACCTAGCCAAGCAGGGAAGGCCCCCATGCGCACTCACGCCCAGGCCGTCGTCATCGGAGGCGGCGTCGTCGGCTGCTCGATCCTCTACCATCTCGCCAAGCTCGGCTGGACGGATGTGGTCCTGCTGGAGCGTTCCGAACTCACCTCGGGCTCCACCTGGCATGCGGCCGCGAACATCCACGGACTGCACGACGTCACCAATATCAGCAGGCTGCAGCACTACACGATGAATCTGTACAAGGAGCTGGAGGCGGAGACGGGCCAGAGCTGCGGCGTGTTCCAACCGGGCTCGCTCTACCTTGCGCAGACCGAGGCGCGCGAGCACCAGCTGCGGCTGCAGGAGGCCAAGGCGCGCCGCTACGGCATGAACTTCTACGAGGTCGGTCGCGACGAGGCCGAACGCCTGCATCCGCTGGTCAACTTCGACGGCGTGCGCTGCATCATGTTCGAGCCCGATGGCGGCAACGTGGATCCTTCGGGCGTGACAAACGCCTATGCCGTCGGCGCACGGCGGCGCGGCGCCGAGATTCACCGCTTCACCCCCGTCACCGGCGCCGAGCCCGCGTCCGACGGCTCATGGATCGTGCGCACCGACAAGGGCGACATTCGCACGCCCTGGGTGATCAACGCCGCAGGGCTCTGGGCGCGGGAAGTTGCGGCGATGGCGGGGCTTGAACTGCCGCTCATCCCCACCGAACACCAGTACTTCGTCACCGAGACCATCGCCGAGATCGCGGCGCTGGGCCGGCGCCTGCCCTCGGTCGCCGACCGCGACGGCGAGTACTACCTGCGCCAAGAGGGCCTCGGCCTGCTCGTGGGCGCGTATGAGCGCGACATGCGCTTCTGGGCCGAGGACGGCACGCCGATGGGCTTCGGCCACGAGCTTTTTCCCGACGATCTGGAGCGCATCGAAGAGAACATGATGCGCGCCATCGACCGCGTTCCGGCGGTCGGCGAGGCGGGCGTCAAGCGCGTCATCAACGGCCCGATGATCTGGTCGCCCGACAGTTCGGCGCTGTTCGGGCCCGTCCCGGAGATGACGGGCTATTTCTGCTGTTGCGGGATCATCCCGGGGTTCTCGCAGAACGGCGGACTCGGCCGTCTCGCCGCGGAATGGATGATCGAGGGCGAGCCGTCGCTCGACATGTTCGGCTGGGACTTGGCGCGCTTCGGCGCCTGGGCCGGCAAGGCGTTCACGAGGGCGCGGGTTCAGGACCAATACGCCCACCGTTTCAAGATCCACTTTCCCGGAGAGGAACGCGCGGCGGGACGGCCGGCGCGGACCCGCCCCGCCTACGAGATGCAGAAGCGTCTGGGCGCCGTCTTCGGCCTGAACTACGGTTGGGAGCATCCCCTCTATTTCGACGCTGAGACGCCGGACAGCGCCGGCTTCACGCGCCAGCCCTGGTGGCGCAGCGTCGGCCGCGAGGCGCGCGGGCTGCGCGAGCGGGCCGGGATCATCGACATCTCCAACTTCGCGAAGTATCGCGTCAGGGGGCCTGGCGCCGAGGACTGGCTCAACGCCGTCTTCGCCAACCGAACGCCCGCGAAGCCGGGCCGGTCCTGCCTCACCCCGCTGATCGGCAGGCGCGGCGGGATCGCGGGGGACTTCACGGTGACGCGGCTTGCCGAGGACGAGTTTTGGGTGATCGGCTCGGGCATGGCCGAGCGCTATCATCTACGGTTTTTCCGCCAGGTTCCGCTGCCCGAGAACACGACCTTCGACAGCCTCACCGAGGCGGTCTGCGGCTTCAACGTGGCTGGTCCTCGGTCGCGGGACCTGCTGGCGCGGCTCACCAACGCAGACCTCTCCAACGAGGCCTTTCCGTTCTTCCGCTCCGCGCGTGTCGAGATGGCCGGGATCGACTGCGTCGCGCTGCGCGTCTCCTTCACGGGCGATCTGGGCTGGGAGCTGCATTGCGCCGTCGAGGATCAGGTCGCGCTATACGCCGCGCTTCTGGAGGCCGGGCGCGACCTCGGCGCGGTTGCGGTCGGCGGCCGCGCGCTGATGAGCCTGCGGATCGAGAAGGGCTACGGCTCGTGGGGGCGGGACTACTCACCGGAATACTGGCCGCATGAATCGGGGCTCGAGGGGCTCGTGCGCCCCGACAAGGACTTCCTCAACAAGGCCGCCTGGGAGGCGGTCCGCGATCTGCCGGCGCGCGAGGTCATGCGCATGCTCGAGATCGACGCCGACGCGGCCGACGCCTCGGGCGCCGAGCCGGTGTTCCTGCCCGACGGCCGGCCGGTCGGCCAGGTCTCCTCTGGCGCCTACGGATATGCAGTGGGCCGATCGCTCGCCATCGCCTATCTGAAGGCCGGCGCGGCGGGTCCGGGCGACACCGTTCACGTCGCCATTCTCGGCCGACATCACACCGCCCGAGTCCTCGCCGCGCCGCCCTTCGACCCGCAGGGACTGCGCCTGCGCGGCGCCGAGCGCATGGCCGAGCCTGCGCAGTGACGGGGTTGCTGACCCGATGACTGGATCCGACGCCGCCGCGGCCGACGGCGCTGGTCCCGCCGGTGCGGCGGGTCAGCGTCAGGCCGCGCTCCAGTCGCTCGACCGATATCCGTATCGAGGCGCGTTCCGTGCGGCGCAAATCGGCCCTGGATCTCCGGTCCGCCTGCGTCCGTCGACGGGCGTGTCCGGCGTTCAGGCGGTGTCGATCGCCACGCCGCCCCCTTGGCGGTGTCCGGGCGCGTGGCGATCGGGCGGAACCCGATCCGCATGGAAGCACTCGACCGGCTCCGAGGCGGGCCGCTCGAACGGCTTCGGCGGCGTCGTCCCTGAACGGCGTGAAACGCCGGCAATCCAAGAGGAGAGAAACGCGTGCCCCCCTATCCCGACAAGCTCGACCCGAACGCGCTGACCGCGCTGCCGAGGGATTTCGTCGGCTACGGCCAGTTCCCGCCCGATCCCAAATGGCCGAACGACCTGAAGGTCGCGGTCAACCTCGTCCTGAACTACGAGGAAGGCGCGGAATACTCGCTGCTGGACGGCGACGCGTGCAACGACGCCTGGGGCGAATACAGCTACGAGATCCCGCCCACCGTTCGCGATCTCAGCACCGAGACGCATATGGAGTTCGGCAGCCGGGTGGGCGTTTGGCGCCTGGCGCGGCTGATCGACCACTACGGCGTCGACGCGACGATCGACGTCTGCGCCCACGCGCTGGAGCGCAATCCGGAGTTCGCCGCCTGGATCCGGGACAGGTCCCACGACGTGATGGGGCACGGCTGGCGCTGGACCGAGGATTCGCGGCTCTCGCGAGAGGAGGAGCAGGCGCTGATGCGCAAGGCGATCGCCTCGATCGAGAAGACGACCGGCCAGCGCGTCAAGGGCTGGATCGTGCGTTCTTTCCCGAGCGTGCACACCCGCTCGCTGTTGGTGGAAGAGGGCGGCTTTCTCTACGACTCGGACGCGAGCAACGACGAGCTGCCCTATTTCGTGCAACAGGACGGCGAGCCGTTTCTGGTCGTGCCGTATTCCAAGGTTTACAACGACGTGAAGTACTTCGTGGCGCCAACCCTATCTACGCCCAACGATTTCTTCGTGACGCTAAAGACCGCGCTCGATTTCATGCTGGAGGAGTGCGAGCGGGGCCAGCACGGCCGGATGATGACGGTCGGGCTGCATGCGCGCTGGGCCGGACAGGCCGCGCGCGCCGCGCCGGTGCGCGATTTCATCGAGTACGTTCTCGCGACGGAAGGCGCGGGCTTCATGCGCCGCGTGGACATCGCCGAGCACTGGCGCAAGCACTTTCATCCGTCACTGGCGAAAACGGGCTGAGGACGCGCGGGCGGCGCCGGCGCCGGGCGCCGCCCGAATGCGGAACGAACAGGGCGCCGGAGATCTCCTCCGACGCCCGCGCCGTGGCGAACCCGTCGATTCGCGGTTGCCGGCGGATCAGCTCTCGACGGCGAGCTCGTCGAAGAAGATGTATTTCGTCGGATGCATCTCGACCCCCTTCACGCGGACGTTGTAGGCGGTGGCCACCTGCATGAAGTAGGGCTGCACGATCGGGCCTTCCTCGCGCATGATGCGCATCAGGTCGGCCATGATCTCCTTGCGCCGGTCGATATCGACGGTGCCGCTGATTTCCGTCAGCAGTTCGTCGAACCTCGCGTTCGAGAAACTCGACTCGTTCCAGGGCGCCCCGGTGCGGTAGGCCAGAGCCAGCACCATCGTGCCGAGCGGGCGATGTCCCCATGCGGTGAGGCTGAAGGGGTACTCCGTCCAGCGTTCCCAGAACGTGGCGGCGGGGATCGTCTGGATCCGCACGCGGATCCCGGCCTTCGCCCAGTCCTCGACCATCACCTGCGCCACGTCGAGCTCCCAGGAGGGCTGCGTCTTGACCACGTAGTCGAGGTCGAGGCCGTCAGGATAGCCCGCCTCGGCCAGAAGCGCCTTCGCGCCTTCGATATCTTGTTCGTAGGGGCCGAGATCCGTCCATTCGGGATGGATCGGCGAGACATGGGTGTGGTCGCTGAGCGTCGCTTTGCCGCGCAGCGCCCGATCGACCACGGCCTGGCCGTTGGTGGCCAGCCGCAACGCCTTCATCACGCGCGGATCGTCGAAGGGCGGTTCGGTGACCTTGCCGCGCGTGACCGCCGTGAGGGCCGTGGTGGCGCGGTAGATCGCAATGTCGGGCGCCTGCTCGATCATCGGCGACTGGTTCTCCGACAGCTCGTAGATCCCGTCGATCTGGCCGGTGATGAGCGCGCCGAGCGTCGCGTTGCTGTCTTCGCCCAGATCGGTGATCTCGATCCGGTCGAGATGGCATCCGCCCATGAAATGCTCGCCGGGCACGCGTTCCAGCACCGCGCGCTCGCCGATGGCGTGCTCCTTGAGCGTGTAGCCGCCCGTTCCGTTGGAGCCCGGGCCGAACGAACCGCCCTCCTCGGGATCGAGAATGAAGAACGGGAAATGGAACAGATGTTCCGGGATCGCCACCTGCGGCGTCTTGACGTTCAGCACGACGCTGCGGTCGCCGGTCACTTCGACGGCGTTGGCGTCCCACAGCTCGGCGCGCGTGACCGGGTCGCCGTTCTCGTCGGTCTCGCCCGTGGGCGTGTCGGTCAGAATGTAGTCGCCCATCAGGCCGACGATCGAGGATCCGGTCTCGGGCGCGAGCGCATGGCGGATGTTCCAGGCCACGTCCTCGGCCGTGACGGCGCGGCCGTTGTGCCAGTTGACGCCCTCGCGGACGGTGAGCGTCCACGTGCGCAGATCGTCCGAGGCCTCCCATTTCTCGAGCAGCCAGGGCCGGGTGATGTTGTCCCGCCCGGTGCGCACGAGATAGTCGCAGACAGGCCGAAGCGCGGTGCCGCCCTCGTCGAAGGAAATGGCGTGCGGGTTCGAGATGTCGAGCACACGCATCCCCATGCGCAGCGTGCCGCCCTGGGGCAGGCTCTGGGCCCGCGCCGTCGGGGCGGCGGCGAGCCCGGTGAAGGCGTACGCCGCAGGAGCCGACAGACCGAGCAGCGTCGCGTCCCGCAGGAATTCGCGGCGAGAGACCCGCCCTTCCCGATACCAAGCGCGCAGCTTGGATATGTTGGCGTTTTCCGTCATGCGTTCCTCCTGTCGATGGCGCAGGCGGCTCCTTGCCGCGTATTCGTTCGTGTTTGCGGGGGGTTGGTTCGCGGCTGTTGGCGTCTTCCCCGTGGCCGGCCATGTTCCGAAGCCGGCGCCGGTTCGAGTATCGGCGGACGTCCGGCGCGCCAATGTTCCGGATTCGACTCAAAACACGCGTGCTGGTCGCAATCAGTCAGTCCTTGAGCTCGGTCTCCCGCAGCCCGTCGGCCAGAAGGTTCAGCCCAAGCACGAGCGACGAGATCGCCAAGCAGGGAAACAGCGTCATATGCGGCGCGAAGGTCGCCATGGCGCGGGTTTCGTTCACCATGCCGCCCCAGTCGGGCTGCGGCGGCGGCAAGCCGAGACCGAGAAAGCCCAAGACGCCGATGGTGATGGTGGTGTAGCCGAGCCGGAGGCAGGCGTCCACGACCAGCAGCGACGTGGTGTTGGGCAGGATCTCCACCGTCATGATGAACAGCGCGCTTTCGCCTCGGGTCTGGGCGGAAGCGACATAGTCGCGGTTGCGCAGGTCGAGCACCAGGGCGCGGACGATCCGCATGATGCCCGGCGCGCTCGCCAGCGTCACGGCGAGGATGATGTTGACGCCCGAGGCGCCGAAGACCGAGATGATGACGACATAGAGCACGAGAACGGGGAAGGAGAGGATGATATTGGCCAAGGTGGACACCACATCGTCCACCCAGCCGCGCAGGTAGCCCGCCAGAAGGCCCATCGTCACGCCGACGAGGTAGGCGGACGCCGTGGCGAGCACCGCGAAGACCAGAACGCGGCGGGCGCCCCAGATGATCCGCGAGAAGACGTCCCGGCCGAGATGGTCGGTCCCGAGCAGAAAGAAGTTCCCCTGGTCATCGGACTGGCCGGGTTTGATGAAGGGCGTGAGCTGCTCCACCGGGCCGTAGGGGGCGACGAGCGGCGCCAGCACCGCCAAGGTCGCCCAGAACAGAACAACGGCCCCTCCGATCACCGCAACGGGGCTGTAGAACACCTTGGGCAGGCTGCGGCGTTGGACAAAGGGACCGCGCGCGGCGGATGGGCGGGGCTCGTCTGTCATGTGAACCTCACCCGGGGATTGAGGAAGCCGTAGCCGATATCGGCGATCGTCTGGGTCGAGACGGCGACCACGACCGAGACCATCGCGCAGGCCTGCAGCAGCATGATGTCCTGCGTCAGCGACGCCTCGAGCAACAGCGCCCCGAAACCGCGATAGGCGAAGAAGAACTCCACCACGATCACGCCGGAGAGCAGCCAGTTGATCTGCAGGATGATGATCGTGAACGGCGCGATGAGCGCGTTGCGCAACGCGTGGCGCAGGATCACCCGGCGAAAGGGCAGCCCCTTGAGGACGGCGGTGCGGACGTAGTTGGACTGCATCACGTCGGCCATGGAGGCCCGCGTCATCCGCGCCACGTAACCGAAGCCGAAGAGGATCAGCACCGCCGCAGGCAGCACGAGCTGCAAGGGCTCGAACCCTCCGGACATCGTGCTGGTCGCCGGCAGCCAACCGAGCGTCAAGGCGAACACGAAGCTCAGCAACACCGCGCTCGCGAACTCCGGCACCGAGGTGGTCACGATCGCGAAGGTGGAGATGCCGCGGTCCACGAGGCCGCCTTCCTTCATGCCGGCGACGACGCCCGCGGCGATCGAGAGCGGAACCATGGTCGCGAACACGACGAGGGCGAGCAGCGCCGTGTTCGCCAGCCGCGGCCAGAGGACCTCGGCCACCGGCATCCGGTAGCGGATCGAGTCTCCGAAATTTCCGAGAAAGATGTCCCCCAGCCAGGAGAAATAGCGCGCCACCGCCGGCTCGTTGTAGCCATTGGCCTCGAGCCAGATCTCGCGCTGCTCCATGGTGGAGTAGGGCCCGAGCACCTTGACCACGACGTAGTCGCCGTTCACCTGCAGGAGCAGGAAGGTCAAGACCGATACGGCGAGCATCGTCCCCAGCATCATCGCCAGACGCCGCGCGATGAACATCAACATGCGACGGCTTCCGCGGCTTCAACGGCGCCGGCCGAACCGGCGGACTGTGTGCGACCGACGCGTCGCGAGACTATTCGCACGTACGCTTTCTCCTCCCTGGCCGCGCGGACGGCGTCCAGCCTCTGGGGCGTTCCGTCCGTCCATCGTGACAGCTTTCCGAGGAGCTTAGAAGGGGCGCGTCGCGGGCTCGGCGTTGAAGTCGACCGAAAGCGGTCCGATGCTGTCGCATTCGGGCGGTCCCGGGCGGCGGCGGCGGGTAGCGTCGCCGCTGAACGACAGGAGGATGGAATGGAGTTCGATCTTGTCATCAGCGGCGGCCGCGTGATCACCGGCGGCGGCGGCTTCGTCGGCGACGTGGCGGTCTCGGGCGAGCGCATCGCGGCGCTCGGCGCCGGGCTCGCCCCTTTTGCCGAAAGAGTGGTCGACGCGGACGGCAAATACGTCATTCCGGGCGCGATCGACGGGCATGTGCACATGCGCACCGAGCGCGAGACGTTCCGCTATGACGACACCTTCGCCACAGGCTCGATCGCGGCGGCCTTCGGCGGCACGACCACCATCATCGACCAGGTGCAGGCGGAGCCCGGCCTGACGCTGGCGCAGGAGGTGGACACGCGGATGGCGTTGGCGAGCGGGAGTTCCGCGATCGATTTCGGCTTTCACATGAACATTCGCGAGCCGATCGAGGCGCGGCTCGCGGAAATCCCAGCGATCGTGGAGCGCGGTCTGTCGAGCTTCAAATGGTTCATGGCGATCCCCGGTTGGGCGGTGCCCGACGATTACCTCATGCGCGGGATGTACGAAGTGGCCGAGCTCGGCGGGCTCAACATCGTGCATGCCGAGAATGTGGGCGTGATCATGGAAAAGCGCCGACGCAACGCCGCGGCGGGAATGCGCGACATGCGCCGCTTCGTCGAGGGCTACCCGGCCTCCACCGAAGGGGCCGCCGTCACCCTGGCGCTGGGCATGGCCGAGGAGGCCGGCAGCCGCCTCCTTGTCTTTCACAACACCTGTATCGAGGGCGTCGCCGCGATCCGCGCCGCAAAGGAGCGCGGCGCGCGCGCCTATGGCGAGGTCGGGCTCGCCTGGCTCACCCACACCGACGCCGTCTACCAGGGCGACCAGGTGGCGGCGTTGCCGTTCCTGCTGACTCCGCCAATTCGCGACGCGGCGCACCAGGCGGGGCTCTGGCGAGGCCTCGCTCTGGGTGATCTCGACATCGTCTCCACCGACCACGCCGCGATGCGCATGCGCCCCGAAGACGAGGCGCGCGCGGTCGCCGCGGGCTTCGGCGTCGATGTCGACGCGCCGCCCGAGGGGCCGGAGACGCCGCGCGACGCCGAGGGCCGCAGACTGATGCCCGTGCTGCCGCCCGGCGGGGTCGAGACGCGCCTGCCCTTGGTCTATTCCGAAGGCGTCCTCAAGGGACGCCTGAGCCTCGACAGATGGGTCGAGGCGTGCTGCGTCCGACCGGCGGAGATCTTCGATCTGCCGCAAAAGGGTCGGCTGCATCCGGGATGCGACGCCGACATCGTGGTGTTCGATCCCGCGGCCGAGTTCACCTATGGGCTCGACATGCTGCATTCCGACACCGACTACTCGGTCTGGGAAGGTTGGCCCGGCAAGGGCCGGGTCGAGAAGGTGTTCTCTCGGGGGCGGATGATCGTCGACGGAGCCGACTATCTCGGCGCGGCGGACCATGGAAGGTTCCTGAAGCGCAGGCCCGCCGGCTGAGATGGGCCGGCTCGCTGGAAAGACCGCCGTGGTGACGGGCGCCGGGCGCGGGCTGGGCCGGGCGATCGCCGAGCGACTCGCCGCTGAGGGCGCGCAAGTGGCGGTGCTGGACGTCGACGGAGAGGCGGCGGCGACCACGGCGGCGGATATTCCCGGCGCCGTGGCGCTGACCTGCGACGTCGCCGATGCGGACGCCGCGGCCAGGGCGGTGGCTGCGGCCGAGGCGCGCTTCGGCGGGCTCGACGCGGCGGTGAACTGCGCCGCCGCGCTGACGCCGTCGGGAACGGTCGAGACGCTCCCGCTCGACGCTTGGCGTCATGCGCTCGCCGTCGATCTCACCGGCGCGTTCCTGGTCAGCCGCGCCGCCGTTCCCGCGTTGCGCCGCCGGGGCGGCGGCGCCATCGTCAACGTGGCCTCGACCTTCGCGCAGGTGGCCACGCCGGGCGCCGTGGCCTATTGCGCCGCCAAGGGCGGGCTCCTGCAACTCACCCGCGCGATGGCGCTCGACCACGCGGCCGAAGGGATCCGGGTCAACAGCCTTTCGCCCGGCGCCGTGCTGACCGAGCGTCTGGCGGACCTTTACGGTTCGAGCGACGCGGCGGCGGCGGCGTTGACGCCGAACTACCCGGCGGGCCGACTCGCCGACGTCGTCGAAGTGGCCGCCGCGGCGGCGTTCCTCGTCTCGGACGAAGCGCCCTTCATGACCGGGGCGGACCTGGTGGTGGACGGCGGATACACCGCGCGCTGAGCCCTCAACGCGCGGTTTGCGCCGCGTCGGACCAGGGCGCCGCTCCGTTGCCGTCCTTCAGCCGGATCACCGGCTCCATCGCCGCGAGCGACGAGTCGGGCAAGTGGCATTTCAGTCCGTGCCCGCCCCGCCTGTTCTTTTGCGACGGCATCTCGGTTTCGCAGACGGCGCGGCCAGCCGCCGCATGCGCCTCCGCCTTGCGGGGGCAGCGGGTCTGGAAAGGGCAGCCGGGGGGCGGCGCTTGGGCCGAGGGGATGTCGCCCTCCAGCACGATGCGTCGCTTCTCGAAGCGGCTGTCGGCGATGGGCATCGCCGAAAGCAGCGCCTCGGTGTACGGATGGTATGGCGGACTGAACACGTCTTCGGTCCGGCCCAGCTCGACCACATGGCCAAGATACATCACGACGACCCAGTCCGCGAGGTATTGCACCAGCGACAGGTCGTGGCTGATGAAGAGCATCGTCGTGTCCTTCTCGCGCTGGATGCGCATCAGAAGGTCGGTGACCGCCGCCTGAACCGAGGCGTCCAGGGCCGAAACCGGCTCATCGGCCACGACGAGGCGCGGCCGGCCGGCGAAGGCGCGCGCGATGGCGACGCGCTGCTTCTGCCCGCCCGAAAGCTGACGCGGCTTGCGTCCGGCGAAGTCGCGCGGCAGACGCACGTCGTCGAAAAGCGCGTTCATCCGCTCGCGCCGTTCGGCCCGGCTCTTGCCCATGCCGAAAGCCTTCAGCGCCCGCATCACCTGCGCGCCCACGGTCCGCTTGGGGTTCAGCGTGTCGAACGGGTTCTGAAAGATCATCTGGATATTGCGCACGGTCTCGCGGGCGCGGGCGCGGACAGCGGTCCGACCGATCTCGTCGCCGTCGAAACGCAGCGCGCCGTCCGTCGCCGTCTCCAGCCCGACCAGCACCTTGGCCAGCGTCGACTTTCCGCAGCCCGACTCGCCCACCAGCGCCACGGTCTGGCCGCGCCGCGCCTCGAAGGAGACGTCCTCGTTCGCCTTCACGACGCTTGGACTAGAAAACAGCCCGCCGGCGCGAACGTAATACTTGCGCATCGCCTCGATCTCGAGGACGGGCTCGCCGTGCAGAGGCAGCTCGTAGGCGTCGCCGCCTTCTGGCGCGCGGTCCCAGTCGATCTTGTCGATGCGGGCGCAGCGCGACAGGTGATCCGACCGGCCGTTCACAGCGTGCAGCGCCACGTCGGCCGCGTCGCATACGCCGCCCTCGAAATGCGCGCAGCGGGGTCCGAAATTGCAGCCGCGCGGCCGGTCGAACGGCAACGGGAGTTGGCCAGGGATGGGGCGCAGTTGGCGGGCGGTTTTGTCGGCGTCGGGCGTCGGCAGCGCCTGCAGCAGCCCGTGCGTGTAGGGGTGGCGCGTGCGGTCGAAGACAAGCTCGGCCGGGCCATACTCGACGGCCTCGCCGGAATACATCACCACCACGCGGTCGCAGGCGCTGCGCACCAGTCCGACATTGTGGCTGATGAACAGCACGGCGACGCCGAAGCGCGCGCTGAGGTCCTTTACAAGGTCCACGATGCCCGCCTCGACCGTGACGTCGAGCGCCGTCGTCGGCTCGTCCATCAACAAGAGCTTAGGCTGGGACAACAGCGCCATGGCGATCACCACGCGCTGCTGTTGGCCGCCCGAGATCTGGTGCGGATAAGAGGCCAGGATTCGGTCGGGATCGGGCAGGCGCACCGCCTCCAGCATCTCGCGCGCGCTGGCGCGGGCCGCAGCGCGCGAGGCGCCCTCATGGATTTCCAGCACCTCGGCCAGCTGATTGCCAATCCTCATGGACGGGTTCAGGGTCGAGGACGGCTCCTGATAGACCATGGAAATCTGCGCCCCGCGCACGGCGCGCAGGCGTTCCTCCGGCATCGTCACCAGATCCTCTCCGAGAAAACGGATCTGTCCGCCGGTGATGCGCCCGTTGCGGCCCAGATACCGCATGATCGCCAGCGCCACCGTGGACTTGCCGCTGCCCGACTCGCCCACGAGCCCCACCGTCTCTCCCGGCATGACCCGGCAGGAGAACCCGGTGACGGCGGGGATCTCCACTGCGTGGGTGAGGAAGCTGATCGACACGTTGTCGATGTCGAGGACGGGGTCCACCATGCGCGCTCCTGAACGTATCGCTGACGGGCATGTTTCACCGCTGCGCCTGAGTGACGCAACGATTTCTGCGGAGCTCGGCGGATTCGGGCCCCGGAAGGTCGAACCCGGATCGCGCCGGCCGACCTGCCGGCGCCGCCCGAACATGGAGACAAAGGCGCCCGCCGCCTGAAGACCGAGGCCCGTTCGGCGGCGGAGCGGCGCGCTCGATGGACCAAATCTTGACAACGAATGCGCCACCTGTTCGTGTTCGGAGCGGCGTCGCGAGGGGAGACGCCCACGATCGTTGGGAGGAGACAACGCCGCCGCGACGCGGCAAGGCGCCGTATGGGAGGGCGATCGGAATTCGATGGGTGGCGCCGGGCAAATAGCCGTTCGCCGCAACTCGGGCGACGACACGATCTGGATCGGCCTGTTCGTGGTGGACAGCTTCCCGATGGCGCCGCTTTCGATGGTGATCGAGGCTCTCAGGCTGGCGAACTGGATCGAGGGCGAAACCGCGTTCTCTTACGTTTTGGTGTCGGCCGACGGTCTTAACCGAACCTCGAGCTGCGACTTTCCCGCGCCGGTCTCGCATTCGGTCGAGGACTGTCCGCCGCTCGACGTCGTGCTTGTCTGCGCGGGCAGCAACGCGAGCCAGTTCGACGAGCCTTCGGCGCTGCGCTGGCTGAGGGCGCAGCACCGCAATGGCGTGCGTGTGGGCGGCATATCCAGCGGGGCCTACATCCTGGCGCGCGCCGGGCTTCTGGAGGGGCGCAGCTGCGCGACTCACTGGGTGACGGCGCCGGCAATGCGCGAGCGCTTCCGCAACGTCATCGTCTCCGGCGACATCTTCTGCATCGACGGCCGTTTGATCACCTGCGCCGGCGGCATCTCGACCCTCGATCTGATGCTGCACCTGATCGAGCAGTTCCGCGGACGCGCCTTCGCCCGCCGTGTGGCGGACGACCTGATCTACCCTTCCATCCGCGGCGGTCACGAGCCCGCCCGGATGGGGCTGGAGCTGCGCACCGGCGTTTCCAACAGCGTGCTTCTGCGAGCCGTCGAACTGATGGAGACCAACCTGGAAGAACCCGTCAAGGTCTCCGAGATCACGGCTCGGCTCAGGACCAGCGTTCGCCATCTCGAGCGGTTGTTCCTGCGCGCGTTCGGACAAACGCCGTCGCAGTATTACATGAACTTGCGTCTGGACAAGGCGCGCGGGCTGCTGTCGCAGACGGACATCCCGCTGATCGAGGTCGCCCTGCGCTGCGGCTTCCGCAACACGTCCCATTTCGCCCGCCGTTATCGCGAGATGTACAAGCTCGCGCCGAGCCAGCAGCGTCGCGCGCAGATATGAGCGCGCCGCGCCTGGCGCGGTCGAAGTCGGATTCCGAACCAACTGTGACGGATCGGTGGCTCGCGCCAAGGGCTTTACCGCCTATGGAGCGGACAGAACGAGGATTGCGGCATGAAGCGACTTGAAGGCAAGACGGCGATCGTGACCGGCGCGGCCTCGGGTATCGGGCGGGCGATCGCGCGGCTCTTCGCTCAGGAGGGCGCGAAGGTCGCCGTGGCCGACATCATCGAGGCGCCGAAGGAAGGCGGCGACAGCACCGAGGCGGAAATCCGCGCCGCGGGCGGCGTCGCGATGCGGGTCCGGTGCGACATCTCCGACTGGGGGCAGGTCGACGCCATGGTCGCCCGCGTGGTCGACGAATGGGGCGCGCTCGACATCCTCGTGAACAACGCCGCGCATTGGACGACGACGCCCCTGACCGAGACGACGCCGGAACAGTGGCGCGAGGTCATGGCGGTGAACGCGGACGGCTATTTCTACTGCTCCAAGCGCGCTGTGCAGCAAATGCTGACCCAGCCGGTGACGGGCGACGCGCGCGGGCGGATCGTCAACATCACCTCCCAGCACGGAATGATCGGGGCGCCGAACGACATCGCGTATGGCACGGGCAAGGCGGCGAGCGTCTACCTCACCCGCCAGATCGCCACCGATTACGGGCGACAGCACATCTTCTGCAACGCCGTGGCGCCGGGACGGATCGTCACCGGCAAGCCGGGCGTCAGCCAGGACCCCGAGGGCCTCGAGGCCGCGCGCGCCCGCACGCCCTATCCGCGGCTCGGCGAGCCGATGGACGTGGCCTACGCCGCGCTCTTCCTGGCGAGCGACGAGTGCCGGTTCATCTCCGGCGTGAACCTGATGGTCGATGGCGGCTGGTCGGCCAGCTAGCTCCGAAGACCGCCCGTCCCAGCCACAGGAAAGGATATTTCATGACGCTACTTGTCACCGGCGGCGGCGGCTTTGTCATGAGCAATCTCGCGCTTCTCTGGCTGGAGAAGCATCCCGAGGAGCGCGCCGTGATCCTCGACGCGGGCCCCAAAGACCAGGCGCTCGACCGGTTCTTCGCCCCTGTCGCCGACCGGCTGCGCTACGTGCAGGGCTCGGTGCTCGACACCGCCCTGCTCGATCGGCTGGCCGAGGAGGAAGCGATCGACCGCATCGTGCATGCGGCCACCGTCACCCTATTCGCGCCCGAGACGCCCGACGGCGCGCGCGTTGCGAACCCCGAGACCGACGCGCCCGCCAAGGTGCTGGAGGTCAACATCATGGGCACGGTGCGAATGCTGGATCTGGCGCGCAAGATCGACGGGCTGAAGGCGTTTCTCAACATCAGCTCCGGCGCCGTGTACAACGACTACGGCCCCGAGCCGCCGGGCCCGATGCCCGAGGAAGGCTGGGTCGATCCGCCGGAGTTCTACGGGATCTCGAAGCTCGCCGGAGAGCTGGCCGCGCGCCGCTACGGCGCGCTTTTCGGGCTCAACGCGGCCTCCTGTCGCCTCTCGGGGGTTTACGGGCCGATGGACCGCTGGCGGCCGAGCCGCGCGTATCACTGTCCGCCCTACGTGGCGGTCCACCACGCCCTTGCCGGCAAGCCGGTCAGGATCAACGCGCGGGAAGGCGTGGGCGATCACATCCACGCGCAGGACGTCGCGCGCGCGCTGATCGCGCTGTTGGAGAAGGACGGGCGCTTCGCGCATTCCGTCTACAACGTGGCGCAGGGCGAGGCGGTGACGCTGGAGGAGTTGTTGCAGACCGTGGCCGAAGTCGCGCCGGGCCTGAGCTGGCGGATCGCGCCGGAGGCCGATTGCGACATCGTGATGGACCCGCGATTCGTGGGCGGGCGCTGGGGCGCCTACGACACCACGCGGATCCGCGAAGAAACGGGGTGGCGGCCGACGCCGCTGCGCGAGGCGCTGGCGCAGTACGCCGCGTTCGTCACGGAGTTCGGGGTGACCGAATGAGCGCGCTCGAATGCGTTATCGCGGCGGCGCCCACCCCGATCGGCGCCGGCGGAGCGCCGGATATCGAGCGCTTTCTCGCCCATGCGAGCTGGGCGCTCGACAATGGCTGCAACGGGCTCAACGTGCTGGGCTCTACCGGCGAGGCGACCTCGCTTTCGTTCGCGGCGCGGCGCGCCGTGATGCAGGCGGCGGCGAGGCGTCTGCCGACCGAGCGGCTGATGGTCGGCACGGGCGCGCCTGATCTCGAAACGGCCGTCGAACTCACCCGGATGGCGGGCGAGCTCGGATTCGCGGGCGCGCTGGTCCTGCCGCCATACTACTATGCCAACGTCGCCGAGGACGGGCTCTTCGACTTCTTCGACGCGGTGCTGCGCCGGACGGCGGAAACCGGCGCGCCCGTCTACCTCTACAACTTCCCGCAGATGACGGGGCTCACCCTGTCGGCGGCCCTGGCGGCGCGGCTGAAGGATGCGCATCCCGAGCGCCTCCGCGGCGCCAAGGACAGCTCCGGCGATTTGGCCCAGTCCGCGGCGCTGGCCGCGATCGCCGATTTCGACGTGTTCCCGAGCGACGAGAGCGTGCTCGCCACCGCGCAGGCGCAGGGCTTCGCCGGTACGATCTCGGCCACCGTGAACCTCTCCGCGCCCCTGGCCCAGGCGGTGTGGCGGGCGCAGGAAACGGACGCGAAGGCCGAGCGGCTGCGCGCGATCCGCGCCGCTGTCTCCGCGCAACCGCTGGTCCCTGCGGTGAAACATCTCGTGGGCCGGCGGCTCGGCGACGCCGCCTGGGACGCGGTGCTGCCTCCCCTGCGCGCGCTCGACGCCGCCGGTCGGGCGGCGCTCGACCCGGTCTGGGAGGAGATCGCGGCGCTTCAGCCCTGAGATCCGAAGCGGTCCTCGCCGAACAAGGCCTCGAGCGGCGCGTTCTCGGCGGGTTGCTCATCCGCGTAGGGATCCGGAAGCTGTGACCATCGCGAACATGGCGACCGATCGGACGGATGAACACCCTTCCGAGAACTCGCGCCCTGGATCGCCATGGCGCGCTGAGACGACATTGGCGGCGCCCTCGGGATCGTCGGCGCGCGACGGCGGGATCGGATCGCGCGGCAAGGGCCCTCCCGCACGGCCGGCCGCTTCAGACCGGATCGTAGAGATGCGCGGCGACGGACGCGAAGCTGGCGTCCCGCGCCCGCAGGCCTAGAACGGCGTTGCAGAGCGCCCGGGCCCGGCGCCCGCCAAGAACCGGCCCCGCGAACGCAAGGAACTTCTCGACGACCTCGTCGCGCGTGAAGGGCGGCTCCGGTCCGCCGCTGGCCTGGACGTCGCCCGAGGCGAGCAAGGTTCCGTCGGCCAGCACGATCTCGACATCCGCCCAGCGGCCGGCAGGGAACCGGTCCTCGTGCCGCGCCGCCGGCGCCGTCCGCGTGCGACCGACCAGCGCCGCGACCGCCGGATCGGAGAGGCCGGCGCCGAGGATGTGTTCGAGCCCGATCCGTCCGTGGACCAGCATGGTGGCGACGGCGAAGGCGAGCGAGTACTGCGCCTCGGACGTCGTCGCAGGCATCGCGGAGAACAGGGCCACCGCGTTTTCGAAGCTGTGGATACGGATCTCCGAGATGTCCTCGAGGGCGAAATCATGCGCCTCGGCCAGGGCCTGCGCCGCGTCGATCGCGGCATGCGCCCAGCGGCAAACCGGGTAGGGTTTGACGTACTGATGCTCGACCTGCCAGAAATCGCCGAGGTCTCGCCAATAGTCGGCGACTTCGGGCGCCTCGACCGTGATCGCTGGCGCGCCCGTGAAGCCGCGCTCGGCCAGGAGCGCGGAGGCGAGGCCCACCAGCCCTCCCCAGCCGGAACTGTCGTGCAACATGGTCGGCGTCGCGATCTCGCGCATCATCTGGCTGCGAGGCCCGTGATACTCGGCGATGCCCAGGGCTTGACGAAGCACTTCCGGCTCGTGGCCGCGCAGGCGGGCCGCCATCGCGACGACCCCGAGCGCGTTCCAAGCGCCAGAGGCGTGATAGTCCGCGACGGTCGCATGGAGCGCGAGGCCGGCGCGCCCGGCGACCTCGTAGCCCACCACGAGCGTGGCCAGCGCCTCTGGCCCGGTCAGGTCTGGGCGGTGCTGCGCCAGGATCGCCAGCGCCGGCGCGGCGACGACGCCGATATGCCCCTTGGTCGGATAATAGCCGTCATGACCGTCCAGATTGTCGGTCTGGGTGGCGGCGGCGTAGAGCGCCCCGGCCAGGCTGACGCGCGAACCGTCGAAAAGCAGGCGCGCCGCGTGCCGATCGTCGCCCGCGGCGAACACCAGACCGGCCACTTCGCGTCCGATCCGGCCGGCTTCGATCGGCGCCGCGGCGGCGCAAACGCCCAGCGTGTCGAGCAAGAGAAGCTCCGCCCGCTCGAGCGCCCTGGGCGGGATATCGACCGGCGCCCGCTGCAGGACGAAGTCGGCAACCCGGTCCAACATGCGCTCCGCGCGATCGGCGTCGACGGGACCGTCAGACATGACGCCGTCCGCGGATCAACCGGCGAGGACGCTGGTCGCCAAGAGCCGGGCCGCGCCGATGTCTCATGGCGCGGCCTCCGCCTCGCCGCTCTCGCGAACAAAGGCGACATACTCGGCCAGCGCCTCCTCGAGCGGCATGGGCCGCCACCCGGTTTCGTCGCGCAGCCGGCTGATGTCGTAGGCGCCCCAGCGGCCCCTGCTGTGCGCGGGGTTCATCACGATGTCGCATTCCTCCGCGGGCCGAACTTCCCAGCGCAGCTCGGGCAGGCTCGCCTGGATCGCCGCAAGCAGGTCTTCGAGCGACACCGCCTGGCCCAGGGCGATGTTGTAGGCGTCATGGTCGAACGGCCCGGCCTTCCGCAACAGCGACATGATGGCCCGCGCGACGTCGCCGGAAGAGATGTGGTCCTTGACCGCCTCGGGCGCATTGACCCGCACCACCTCGCCGGCGAGCGTTCGGTGGATCGCCACCTTGGGCGGGCATTGGTAGTTGCGGCTGGGACGCCAGCGGTCCATCGGCCCGAACACGCCCGAGAGCCGGCACGAGGCGGTGTTGACCCCGAACATCCGCTTGTAGTGAGCCGCGGTCAGCTCCGCCCCGTATTTCGAGATGCCGTAGAATTCCGGCGGCGCGACCCAGCCGTCCTCGGGCATCGGGCCCGGCGGCTCCGGCCCCTCGTCGCCATAGACGTCGCCGGAGCTGAGGTTGACGAAATGGGTCAGGTCGGGGCAGCGCCGCGCAAGTTCCAACATCCGCACGGCGCCCATGAAGTTGACCTCGAGCGTGACGTCTGGCGACTCCGCCTCAGGGTTCTTTATGGGCCGGCCGTCCGGAGTTTCCGGCGCGAACAGCGTGACGGTCGCGCCATGCACAATGCGTGTGATGGCGTGCCGGCGGCCGATCTCGTCGAGCAGGTCGGCGTCCAGCACGCTGCCCCGGACATACTCGACCCGATCGGAGACGGGCGCGAAAAAGCGCTCGAGCGCAGGGTCCATCGGCCCGGAGTCGAGGACGATCGCGCGCTCCCGCTTCTCCGCGTCCAGCCATTGCCGGATGAGGTTGCTCATCACGAAGCCGCCGCCTCCGGTCACCAACAACGTCATCGTCGTCCTTCCTTTCCTCGCCGTCCCGCCCGTCGCGCCGCCAGCTCAGCCGACCTTGCGGCGCAGATACCGCCCGTGATCCTTGCTGCCGACGAAGCGGCCGTCGTCGACCACGAGCTTCCCCCGGCTGAAGGTCTTCTCGACCGCGCCCCGGCAGCGCCAACCGTCCCAGACCGAATGGTCGGTGTTGGAATGCAGCGTGTCGATCGAGAAGACGTGGTCGCGGTCCGGATCGAAGATCACGATGTCGGCGTCGAAGCCCGGCAGGAGACGCCCCTTGCGGTCGAGGTCGAAGAGCTTGGCCGGCGCGGCGCAGCACACCTCGACCCAGCGCTGGAGATCGATCCTGCCGCCGGCGACGCCCATCGAGTAGACGATCGGCAGCCGCGTTTCGACGCCGCCGGGCGCGAGCATCGGCATCAACCGGTTGCCGTTCTCGTCGTATGGCGTGGTCTCGTCGGGCGGCGGCGCGTCGAACCGAAGTCCGAAATACTCGGCGAACTCCAGCGCGTCCGCCTCCGGCATTCGGCGCATCACCGCGTGATCGGTGGAGACGATGTCGAGATCGCCGGCCTTCAGGCCCGCCCACAGCGCCGCCTGATGTTCGGGCGCGCGCAAGGGCGGGGCCAGCAGAAAGGCCAGCGCCTCGACCGGATCGCCGGCGTAGACCTCGGCGTTGTGGGTGAGCCAAGCAAGGCAGACCTCGCCAAACGCCTTCACGCCGCGCGCCTTGGCGGCGCGGATCGCGGCGACGGCCTCGGCGCAGGTGTTGTGAAAGATAAGCGTGCGGCAGTCCGTGACCTCCGCCATCGACAGCGCCAGCGTGGTCGCCGCCGCCTCGGGTCCGGGCGGAAAATTATCCGGAAAGTCGGCCATCGACCGGACCGGCCTGCGCCAGCGCATGGCGTCCAGCGCGCCCTGGTTCTCCGAATGCAAGATGCATAGCGCCCCGAGATCGCCAAGGGTGAACATCCCCTTCATCAGGAACCCGTCGGAGATCGCCCAGGGCGGGACGGACATGAACCACTTGAAGCTCGTGACGCCCTCTTCGACGATGCGCGGGATCTCGTCGAGACGCTCTTGCGTCTCCTCCCGGAAGTTCATGTGAAATCCGAAGTCGACGCAGCTTTGCCCTTCGCCCTGGGCGAGGCGGGCGCGGAAGGCTTCGGGCAGGGGAATTCCCGGTTCGGGCTGGATCTGGTCGATGATCGACGTCGTCCCGCCAAAGGCCGCGGCGAGCGAAAGAGAGGCGAAGCTCTCGTCATAGGCGAAACGCGGCCGCTCGGTGCGCACGTGCACGTGCCCGTCGACACCGCCCGGCACCACCAGCTTTCCGGTCGCATCTATCTCGGTGCGGCCGGTCAGGCCCGTCCCGATGGCGGCGATCGTCTCTCCGGCGACGGCGACATCGGCGATGAAGTCGGCCTCGGTCGACACGACGCGGCCGTTCCTGATCACCAGTTCGTAGGTCATCTTCGCGCACCTCACCGCCGCCCGGGCGCCCGCCAGCACGCTATCGCTCTCGCCGCACACGCGTCGCCGGCCGCCGATGCGGCTGATAGCGATAGTCTCACGCGCAGGTTACGCAACACCGCGTCGCGAGCACCGCAACAGATCCGACTCGTTATCTCAGAAACGAGTCGCAATCGGCCGGACGCGCGTCAGAACCGTTGGCGACACTTGGCGGCATGCCGGCATCGTTCCGTGACGGCAAACGGGCGCATAATGGCCCCATCACCCGGCGTTGTCCTCGGCAGCGCCGCCAACGCAAAACGCGCGGCGCGCGTGACAGGCCGTGGCGCTTGCACGGCCAACTGGGAAGACGCGACATGTTCAAAAACACCAAGGTGCGGCAACTCGTAAACTGGTATCGCGAAGGCAAGATTTCGCGGCGCGAGTTTTTGCGGGACTCGACGCTGCTCGGGCTGTCGGCGACGGCGGCCTACGGCGTCGCCGGCGGGGCCTTCCCTCACGCCGCCCGGGCGCAGGACCTGCCGCAGGGCGGGACGCTTCGCCTCGGCATCCGGATCGTGGATATCTCCAGCCCGCACGCCATGGCCTTCGACGACGGCACGACCGCGATCCGCCCGGTCTGCGACTACCTCGTCCGCACCGGGCAAGACAACATCACCCGGCCCTGGCTGCTCGAGAATTGGGAGGTCACCGACGACCTGCGGACCTGGACGCTGCGGGTTCGCCCCGGCGTTGCGTGGCGCAACGGCCGTGCGTTCACCGCCGAGGACGTGGCGTGGAACATTCGGCACGCGCTCGACCCGGCGACCGGCTCGTCGGTTCTCGGACTAATGAGCGACTACATGCTTTCGGCCGTGCCGACCGGCGAGACGGACGACGAAGGCAATCCCGTCACGCGCTCCGAGTTGTGGGACGCCAACGCGATCGAGGTGGTCGACCCTCTGACGCTCCGGCTCAACACGAAGGTGGCGCAGTCGGCGGTGCCCGAGCACTTCTTCCACTACCCGTTCAACATGCTTGACCCAGAGGAAGGCGGGCGCTTCGGCGTGGGGTCGAACGGCACCGGCGCCTACACCCTCGTGGAGCATTCGATCGGCGAATTCGCCCTGCTGGAGCGGGTGGCGGGCGAGTATTTCGGCGGCGGCGGCCGCCTCGACCGTGTGGAGCTGCATGATTTCGGCGAGAACGAGAACGCCTATGTCGGCGCTCTGATCGGCGACCAGATCGACGGCGTCTACGAGATCTCCGCCGACCAGGCCCCGATCGTCGAGGAGCGCGATCACCTGAAAATCTACCGACAGGCCACCGCCTACACGATGGTGGCTCGCGGCAAGATGGATCAGGCGCCGTTCGACGATCCGCGCGTGATGCGGGCCCTGCGGCTCGCCACCGACAACGCCAACGTTGTCGACACCGCCCTGCGGAACCTCGCCGTGGTCGGCGACCACACCCACGTCTCGCCGATACACCCGGAATGGAAGGATCTCAGCGCTTTTCCGTACGATCCCGAGGGCGCCCGCGCGCTTCTGGCCGAAGCCGGCTACCCGGACGGAATCGATCTCGAGATGGCCGTTAAGACCCAGCCAGCGCTCGAGTTGTACGCTGCGCAGGTCATGGTCGAGAACTGGGCCAAGGCCGGCATCCGGGTCGAGATCAACGTGATGCCGGAGTCGCTTTTCTGGGACCGCTGGACCGACCATCCTTTCAGCCTCACGCCGTGGGCGCACCGCCCGCTCGCTCCTATGGTGCTCAGCCTCGCCTATCGGACCGGCGCGCCATGGAACGAATCTGCGTTCTCGAACGCCGAATTCGACGAGCTGCTCACCGAGATCGCCGGAACGGTGGACCCGGACGAGCGCATCGAGATCTGCGGCAAGCTGATGGAGATCATGCGAGAGGTCGGGCCGATCGCGCAGCCGGCCTTCATGCAGGTCGCCGCCGCCTACAACGTTCGGGTCGAAGGTTTCGAGATGCACCCGACGCAGTGCGTATTCTTCGATGAACTCGCGATCCGGACGTAGGGGCTCGGCGCCGTCGCCGGCTCTGCAAGGAGCTGGCGGCGGGCCGAGACGGCGACGTCGCTTGGCCCGCGTCGGGCGATCGGGCGTCGCCGCGCGATGAGTGGCGGCTCCCAGCGCCTTGAGGGCAGGGTCGTGGTCGTCACCGGCGCGGCCAGCGGCATCGGCGCGGCGATCGCCCAACGCGTCGTGGACGAGGGCGGCCGGGCGATGCTGCTCGATATCCGCGAGCCCGCCGCGGCCGGCGTTGCGATGCGGCTGGACGGACGGGCGCGCGCTTCACGGTGCGACGTCACCTGCGCCGATTCCGTCCGGGCCGCCATCGACGCGACCCTGGAGCATTTCGGCGGCCTCGACGGGGTCGTGCATTGCGCCGCAGCGGCCTCGGTCGATGGGACCGTCCTCGATCTCGACCTCGCGCAATGGCGCCGCGAGATTGACGTGGCGCTCACGGGCGCCTTTCTGGTGAGCAAGTTCGCCGTTCCGGCAATGATCGAGACCGGCGGCGGGTCGGTCGTGCTCATGTCCTCGGTGTTCGGCCGGATCGCTATCGGCGGCGCCGTGGCCTATTGCGCGGCCAAGGCGGGTTTGGTGAACCTCGCCAAGGCGATGGCCATAGATCACGGCGCGCAGGGCGTCCGGGCCAATTGCGTTTCACCGGGGCCGGTCGCCTCGGACGGGGTCTTGCAGCGTTGGCCGAGTATCGAGGCGGCCGAAGCCGGCCTCGGGCCGCGCACGCTTCTCGGACGCATCTCGCGCCCCGAAGAAATCGCCGCCGCCGCCGCGTACCTCTTGTCGGACGACGCCGCCTTCGTCACGGGATGCGACCTGCTGATCGACGGCGGCTACGCCGCCAGGTGAGTCCGGTCTCGCCTTCCCGGGTCCGATCCCCACCTCTGGGCCGGCCGGCGTCGGAAATTCCCGGTTTCGATCACCTCGAGACACTGCCCCTTCTCGGTCGCCCAACTCGTTGCTCTTCTGATGGCCCACAGCCAGGCTGGCGCTGCCGCACTCGGTCATTCCAAGTCTCTCGGGAGACCCATGGGCGCAACCTATCGCGGCAGTGGCGACCGGCCCCGACGCGCTCCCAAAATCCCTTGCCCAACCAAAATCACTTTGCTAAGCGCTGGCCTCCGACCGTCGAAGCGACCATATCGCTTCGAGGCTGCGGCGGTGAGTTGCCTTTTGGCTTCGGTTGGTTTGTGTCTGAGCCAGTTTCCGATTGTGAGGCCAGTCCGTAGCTCGCTGAAATGCATGGCTAATCCGGCGTAGCTCAGTGGTAGAGCATCGGACTGTTAATCCGCTGGTCGTAGGTTCGAATCCTACCGCCGGAGCCAGCTTTCTCAGAGACTTGCGGTCTTTTCGCCGTGATCGCCGGGCGCGATTCTCGCGAATTCGCGCCATGTTCGCGCCAACCGTCGCCGGCAAAGCGCCTTCTCAGCCGCGTTTCGCGCGCGGCGGCCGGTCGGCGAGCGCCAGCGCGCTTTCCGAGCGGCAGTGATCGATCGGCCAGCTCATCGCGACGTAGATGACCGATTTTTCGCGCCGATTGCGGCCTGCGCGCTCGACATGGACCATGAGGTTTTCACGAAGCGCCGCCAGGGCGCGGCCGACCGTTCGCTTGTCGCATCCCGCGATCTTCGCGAGCTCGGCCCAGCTCTTGCCGACGACCTCGCCTCGATCCGTCGCGCAGACGCGCAGCGCGTGCAAAACGCGCTGGCGAAGCGGCGAGAGGAAATCCCGATAGTCCGCATAGGCGCGCAGATCGAAATCGACGAAGGACGACGTTCCGGAACCGCTGTTGTCAAGCACTGGTGTCCGCCTGTGTTTGCTTCAGTCCATCGCTGCTTGCGTTTATTTAGTAAATACTTGCATTAATTTCCTGGCGTCGCAATGGGCGCGGCCGGCCTTTCTTGAATTATTCGCCCGAAAGGTGCGGCGTCGCCGTCTTTATTGCCGATTGCTCCGCTCAATGTCGGTCGCCTTCGCGCATCCGCCCGTCGGGCCGGGCGAGCGTCGGGGACCGCGCCCTTCCCGACAAGCGAGCGCCGGCTCGATCCGCCTGCGTTGCGGCCGTCGGGCGCTTGTGCCATGCAAACGCGAGCACACGCGGAGGGACGGGCGCGGGCGATGCGGGACAAGGTCTTCATATCCTACCGGCGCGACGACGCGCGGCATCCGGCGGCGCGGCTCTACGATCGGATGGCGCGTCGCTTCGGCAGGACGCGCGTCTTCATGGACGTCGACACCATCCATCACGGTTTCGACTTCCGGCGCGTGCTCGAAGGTCATCTCGCGCGGACCAAGGTCATGCTCGTCGTCATCGGGCCGGGCTGGGCGGATGTCGCCGACGCGACCGGGCGGCGGCGGCTCGACGATCCGGACGACTTCGTCCGCATGGAGATCGCCGAGGCGCTCCGGAGCGCGCCGGCGGTCATTCCGGTGCGCGTCGACGGCGCGCAGATGCCGCGCGCGGAGGATCTGCCGGAAGACATCGCCGATCTGCGCTTTCGCCAGAGCGTCGAGCTTCGGCCGGACGATTTCGCCAACGATGTCGGCGTGCTCGAGAAGAGCGTCGCCGCCATCTTGAGCGGCCGCGCCGGCGTCGAAGGGGCGCTCGGTTCGGAGAGACCGCGGCGGCTTTGGCCGTGGGCGGCGGGCGCCGTCGCGGCCGGGCTCGCGGTCGCGGCGTTCTTCGCGGCGGATTTCGGGTCGAACGCGCCGTCGGATCCACGCCCTGCGTCGACCACGTCGGCGGCGCCTTCCGAGGAGGCCGCCGCCGACGCGGACGAGGCGCGGCCGGCGGCGGCCGGCTTCGAGGCGCGGCTCTTGGCGCTGCCGCAGGGCGAGGCGCTGGCCGAATGCGACGCCTGCCCTGAGATGGTGGCGATCCCGGCGGGCGACTTCCTGATGGGCTCGCCGGAGAACGAGGACGGGCGCTACTCCGATGAAGGGCCGCAGCGCGAGGTGACCGTGGAACGCTTCGCGATCGGACGGTACGAGATCACCTTCGATCAGTGGGCGGCCTGCGTCGCCGATAATTACTGCCAGAGCAATCCGAACCCGGATGACGAGGGCTGGGGCCGCGGCGACCGGCCGGTGATCAACGTCTCCTGGAACGACATCACCGGCGAGCGCGGCTTCATCGACTGGCTGAACTCCAAGGTCAAGGGCGCGCCCTACCGGCTGCCCTCGGAGGCGGAATGGGAGTATGCGGCGCGGGCGGGATCGAGCGCGCGCTTCTCCTTCGGCGACAGCGACGCGGCGCTCGGCGACCATGCGTGGTATGGGTCGAATAGCGGCTCGCGGACGCATCCGGTCGGCGAGAAGCAGCCCAACGCCTTCGGCCTCTACGACGTCCACGGCAACGTCTGGGAATGGGTCCAGGATTGCTGGCACGGCTCGTACAATGGCGCGCCGAGCGACGGTTCGGCTTGGATGAATGCGAGTGAAGGGGATTGTTCCTATGCAGTTCTGCGCGGCGGCTCGTGGAACGACAGCCCGAGGTACCTCCGCTCCGCCATTCGCAGCAGGGACCGACGCGAGAACCGGTACAACGGCATCGGTTTCCGTGTCGCCCGGACGCTCAGGGATTGATAAATCCCTGAGCGTTACACCCTACTCCTTTACCCCTTTACGAGGATCCGAAGGCTGCGAAGCTGTGCGCTCCTGTGACGAAGGAGCTCCCATACCCGCGAGGCGGGCGAGGCCGTCCATCGCCGTCCGTTTGCGGTTGCCGGCGCCGCAAGTCCGTCGCATGCTTTAAGCATGGCGGACGAACGCGAGGGGCGGCGTGTCGGGCAAGATCTTCATCAACTACCGCAAGAGCCTCAGCCTCGAGCCGGCGCAGTTGCTGCACCGCTATCTCGTCGAGCGCTTCGGCAAGAGGCGCGTCTATCTCGACGTTCACGGCCTCGCGCCGGGCTCGGATTGGTTCTCGGAGCTGACGCGCCAGGTCCATGGCAGCGCGGTGATGCTCGTTCTGATCCCGCCGGGCTGGGAGGACGTCGTCGACGAGGCGGATCCGGAGCGGACGCCGCGGCTCTTCAAGCCCGACGATTTCGTGCGGCTCGAGATCACGACGGCGCTGGAGCGCCAGGTCGACATCGTGCCGGTGCTCCTCAACCGCGAGGCGCTGCCGCCGGAGGAGACGCTGCCGCGGCCGCTCCGGCGCCTGCATGACGCGCAGTTCACGCATTTCCGCAGCGCCAGCTACGACCAGGACGCGGCGAACATCGCGCGCGCGGTGGCGGCGCTCTTGAAGAAACCGACGGGGCGCGGCGCGTGGGCGGCCGGGCTCGCGGTCGTCGCGGCGCTCGGCGCCGGCGTCGCGGTCGGGCCGACGGTGTATGAGCGCGCCGGTTGGAGCGCGGGCGGCGATCCGGAAGCGGCGTCGCTGCAAGCTGCGCTCAGCGCCGCCGAGGCGGAGCGCGACGCGGCTGTAGAGGCGCTGGCGGCGGCCGGCGAAGACGGAGCGGCGGAGCGGATCGCGGCCCTGGAATCCGATCTCGTCGCGGCGCGCGCGGCGCTTTCCGACGCGAACGCTCGGGCCGATCAGGCGGCCGGGCGCGTCGCGGAGCTGGAGAGCGCCGTCGCCGCGGCGGAGCGGGAGCTCGAGACGGCGCGGCGCTCGGCGGCGGATGCGACCGATCGCGTCGCGACGTTGGAGAGCGAACTTGCGTCGGCGCGCGCGGAGCTGCAGAGGGCTGAAGAGGCGTTGTCGTACGTGCGCACGACGGCCGAGGCGGCGACGGCGCGCGTCGAGGCGTTCGAAGAGGCGGCCGCCGAGGCCGCGGCGCAGCTCGGCCGGCTGCGCGCGGTGGCGCCGGACGCGGTGTTCGCGCCGCCGCCGTCGCGCGAGCGCGACCGGATTCGTCGCGCGCAGGAGGCGCTGATCGCGCTCGGCTACGAGATCGGGTCGGCCGACGGCGCGCTCGGCGAGCGGACGGCGGCGGCGCTGGGCGCGTTCCAGGCGGCGGTGGGGCTGACCGAGACCGGCGCGGTCGACGCCGCGACCCTCGACGCGTTGGCGCTGGCGCTGCGCTACGCCGACGCGGACGAGGCGCGGCCGGCGGCGGCCGGCTTCGAGGCGCGGCTCTTGGCGCTGCCGCAGGGCGAGGCGCTGGCCGAATGCGAAAGCTGCCCGGAGATGGTGGCGATCCCGGCGGGCTCTTTCACGATGGGCTCGCCGGAGAACGAGGACGGGCGCGACTCCGATGAAGGGCCGCAGCGCGAGGTGACGATCGACCGTTTCGCGATCGGGCGATACGAGATCACCTTCGACGAGTGGGACGCCTGCGCCGCGGACGGCTATTGCCGCGCCGTTCCGTCCGGCGGTTCGAATGATAACGACACCGATCGCGGCTGGGGCCGCGGCGACCGGCCGGTGATCGAGGTTTCGTGGAACGACGTCACCGGCGAGGGCGTCGACGAGAAGGGCTTCCTCGCCTGGCTGAACTGGAAGGCGACCGGAAGCGAGAACGGGCCCTATCGCCTGCCGAGCGAGGCCGAGTGGGAATATGCGGCGCGGGCGGGCTCGACGACGCGGTTCAGCTTCGGCGACGCGATCTCGCGGGCCGATGCGAACTACGGATCCGAAATTTGCTGCAGCGGCTTGGCCGAAGGAGCAGATCGCTGGGAGTTTACGGCGCCAGTCGGCTCTTTCCCCGAAAACCGGTGGGGCCTCTACGACGTTCACGGCAACGTCTGGGAATGGGTCGAGGACTGCTGGCACGGCTCGTATGATGGCGCGCCGAGGGATGGTTCGGCTTGGATGGAGGCGAGTGATGGGGATTGTTCCAGAGCAGTTCTGCGCGGCGGCTCGTGGGACTTCGGCCCGTGGCTCCTCCGCTCCGCCTATCGCCTCAGGAACCCGCGCGGGATCCGTAGCTACGTCATCGGTTTCCGTGTCGCCCGGACGCTCAGGGATTGATAAATCCCTGAGCGTTACACCCTACTCCTTTACCCCTTTACGTCTGTTGCAGCGTTGCGGAGCAGGGCGCCCGCGGCGAAGCCGCAAGGCTCCACTCGCGAAGCGAGTCGAAAATTTTTCACGGCGCTGATCGGAGTGAGGACATAAGAACCGCCCTCCGACAACGCGAAGGGCGGCCCTTTCCTGCCCCACATCGATCGCTCCGAAGAGCCAAGACCCATGCGACGGCCTTCTGTAATCATGATCAGCCTTGGACGCTCTCCAGCGCGCTCCCGCGGAAACGCATCAGCGCGGCCGCGGGACTCTGGCGTGGGACCGTGCGGGCGACACGGAAACCGATGTTGTTGTTTCGGTTCTCGCCGCTCCGCCGGAAAACCGTCCACTGGACGGTTTTCTACTCGTCGTCGCTTCCTGTTGCGGTTCGCGGAGCGCAAGTTCTGCGGGTTGTTGTTCCACGAGCCGCCGCGCAGAACGGCTATGGGCCGGCCAGGGCCGGGGCGCACATCGGCGAAGCCCGGCGTCCTTACCTTCGCCGACGCCGGCCTTCCTGTCGAGCAGGTCTCGTCAGAAACGGATCGAACCAACCGCCTGCAAACATCCTTGCACGGAGTGAAAGCGTGTCGGCGAAGGCCGCATGTGCGCTCCAGGCTTCGACGCGCTGTCGCACGGCTTCTTCATCGATCGTCCCGGCGCGCCAGCGGTCACGCAGGCCGCGCAGGCGGTTGGCGAAGCGCCGCACATTGGCCTCGGGCAGGCGCCGACGCCCGCCGGGCGCAAGCACATGGCCGAGGAACAGCGCCGGCTCCGCCTCGGGCTACGCCAAGAAGATCCACAGCGCGTGCCTGCCCGTCGTCTTGCCCGATCTCGACGCCGAGGCGGCGACGGCGGATTGGGTCGGATCCGCCGGCGTCGCCTGCGCGCCGGAGGTGCAGAAGGAGATCCTGACCAAGGCGTTCGGCGAGAACGCCGTGCGCTCGGCGCCGGCGATGGGCAAGCGCGATTTCGACGACGACGCCGGACGGGTCGGCGCGGCGATCGTCAAGACCGGGCAGATGTCGAGCGGCTTCCGCGCGATGGCGCGGACGCATCTGCCGACGACCCGCGAGGTCGTGCTCGAGCACGAGAAGAAGCGCATCGAGGAGGTGGTCGAGAAGAGCTTCGACCCGAAGGCGCCGGAGATCGAGCGCGAACCCGAAGATCCGCGGCGGGCGTGGATCGAGAAGCGCGGAGGGCTCGAGCATGTCAACGCCTGCCTCGGCTTCTCGGTCTGGTTCTGCCAGCAGCTTCTCGACGCGACGAACCCGGGCGAGGCGGTGGTCGCCGGAAAACTGGCGCTCGGCGCCCACGGAACCGCGTTCGCGCTGCAGGACGAGCCCTTCGCCGCGACCTGGAGCGGCGACAACACGCTCACTCTGGCGCTCGACGTCGATTGTTTCTGGGTCGCGCCGCTCGGCGCCGAGAGCCTCGAGATCCTGATCCACGAGGCGGCGCATGCGCGCAACATGCATCACGGCGCCAGCTTTCACGACGAAGCCGAACGGTTGGCCGGCGTCGCGGCGGCGATGATGCTGCGCCGCGCCGACGAGGTGAAGGCGCGATGGGGTTCGCTGCTTTGAGCCGCTCCCGGCAACCGCACTCGCTCTGAACTGAGATCTCCGCTCCGAAGACGCGATCCGCGCGGCAAGCGACCGTCCCGTGCGCCGGGCCGAGATCGCTTCGCCTCAGGATCGGTCGCGCGCCGTCATCGAGCGGTCGGAGAAGCCCGCCGGCAGCAGCTCGCCGATCCTGCGCCTGAAGAAGACGCCCTTGCTCGACGCCGCGACCACGAGGGTCGCCGCGTCGGAGAATTCGAGAATCCGCTGCCGGCATCCGCCGCAGGGCGGGCAGGGCGCGTCTTCCGGACCGACGACGACGATGATCGCGATGCGCGTTCCGCCGCCGACGACCATCGCGCCGATCGCGGTCGCCTCGGCGCATTGGCCCTGCGGATAGGCGGCGTTCTCGACATTGCAGCCGCGATGCGCGGCGCCGGTCTCGTCCAGGATCGCGGCGCCGACGCGAAACGTCGAGTAGGGCGCATAGGCCCTCTCGCGCGCCGCGAGCGCGCCCGCGATCAGCTTCGCCTCGGTCTCGGTCGGCGGCTCGATCTCGGGCCCGGCCTCTGTCTCAGCCACGCTCATCGCTCCTTGGTGTAGGCCTTGCCGAGCGCGCGCGGCGCGATCGCCTTGCCGAAAAAGCCCGCCAGCAGGATCACGGTGGCGACATAGGGCAGCACCAGCAGGAAGTCGCTCGCGATCTCGCCGACGATCGGCAGCTCGACGCCCTGCAATCGCGCCGCCAGCGCCTCGAGGAAGCCGAAGAGCAGGCACGCGATCAGCGCCGGCCAGGCGCGCCAGCGCCCGAGAACCATCGCCGCGAGCGCGATATAGCCTTTGCCGGCGCTCATCTCGCGCACGAAGCTCGAGCCGTGGCCGATCGAGAGATACGCGCCGGCGAGGCCGCAGAGGACGCCGGCGATCATGACGGCTTGATAGCGCAGCAGCGCCACCGACAGCCCGGCGCTGTCCACGGCGTCGGGCGCCTCGCCGACGGCGCGGAGCCGAAGCCCGAAGCGCGTCCGCGCCAGCATCCAGGCGATGAACGGCGTCGCCAGCAGCGCGAGATAAACCTGCAAGGTGTGGCCGGAGATCAGCTCGGACCAGACGAGGCCGAGGACCGGAATGTCGGCGAGCGTGTCGGCGCCCGGCAGCGCGATCGGATTGAAGCGCGCGGCGCCTTCGAGGAACGGCGTGTTGCCGCCGCGTTGGAAGAGCGCGATGCCCGCCACGATCGTCAGCCCGGAGACGAGCATGTTGATCGCGATGCCCGAGACGATCTGCTGGCCGCGATGGGTGATGGTCGCGAAGCCGTGGATGAGCGAGAGGAAGATCGACGCGCCGACGGCCGCCATGAGCCCGATCCAGGCCGAGCCGGTCAGCGCCGCGACCGCCGCCGCGGCGAAGGCGGAGCCGAGGAGCTTGCCCTCGAGGCTGATGTCGATGACGCCCGCGCGCTCGGAGATCATGCCCGCGAGCGCGCAGAAGATGAGCGGCGTCGAGAGGCGCAGGGTCGAGTCGAGCACCAGGATCGCGTCGCGCAGTAAATCCATCGCGTGCCTGCTATCCTTTGCGGCCGAAAAGGCGCGTCAGCCACGGCGCGAGCATCAGCGCCAGCGCGCCCGAGAAGAGCACGATCAGGCCTTGGATCAGGAGCGCCACGTCGCGCGTGATCGTTCGGAACTCGAAATCGAGCTCCGCGCCGCCCTGCAGCAGCGAGCCGAAAAGCAGCGCCGCCGGAACGACGCCGGCCGGATGGTTCCGCCCCATCAGCGCCACGGCGATGCCGGTGAAGCCGAGCCCGGCCGGCAGGTCGACCGTGAGCTTGCCCTGCTGGCCGAGCACGATGTTGACCGCCATCAGCCCGGCGAGCGCGCCGCTCAGAAGCATCGCGGTGAAGATCATCCGCCGCACCTTGATCCCGGCGTAGCGGGCGGCGGAGGGCGATTCGCCGACGGCGCGCAGCGCGTAGCCCCAGCGCGTGCGCCAGACGATCAGCCACACGGCGACGCAGGCGATCAGCGCGAAGACGATGCTGAGATTGACCGGCGAGCGCACCGCCTCGAGCCCGAGATCGGCGGCGATCTCGTGGAGGAAGGGCACGCGCGCGGACTCCTCGACGAGCCGCGATTGCGGGTTCGACTGGCCCGCCGGCATCATCGGGCCCGCGAGGAGCCACACCATCAGCCCCGAGGCGATGAAGTTGAACATGATCGTCGTGATGACGATGTGGCTGCCGCGATAGGCCTGCAGGAAGCCGGGAATGAGCGCCCAGACCGCGCCGAAGAGCGCCGCGCCGAGGATCGCGAGCGGGATGAGCGCCAGGCTCGGCATCCATGCGTCGAAGGCGTAGCAGACGGCGAAGGCGCCGAGCGCGCCGACATAGGCCTGCCCCTCGCCGCCGATATTGAAGAGCCCGACCTTGAACGCGACCGAGACGGCGAGCCCGGCGAAGATCAGGCTCGTCGTGTAGTAGAGCGTGTAGCCGAGCCCGCCGCGGGTCACGAAGGCGCCCTCGAGCATCACGCCGAGCGCCGCGAACGGGTCTTCGCCGATGACGTAGATCACCAGCCCGGCGACGGAGAGGGCGAGCGTCAGGTTGACGAGCGGCAGCAGACCGTATTCCGCCCAGGCCGGCAGCCGTCTCATGCGGCGGCTCCGCCCTTCGGCGCATGCGCGCCCGCCATCATCAGGCCGACCTCTTTGATCGTCGCGTCCTCGCGGCGCGTCTCGCCCTGGAGGACGCCGTCATAGATCACCGCGATCCGGTCGGAGAGCGCGAAGATCTCGTCGAGCTCGACCGAGACCAGGAGAATGGCGCAGCCGGCGTCGCGGAGCGCCAGGATCTCGGTGTGGATCGCGGCGATGCCGCCGATGTCGACGCCGCGCGTCGGCTGGCCGATGAGCATGACGCGCGGCGCCGCCGCGATCTCGCGGCCGATGACGAGCTTCTGCTGGTTGCCGCCGGAGAAGCCCGCGGCGCGCCGCCGCGGCGCCGCCGGCCGGACGTCGAATCGGCGCATGAGCTCGGCGCAATGACGCCCGATCGCGGTGAGGCTGAGCAGCGGGCCCGAGCCTGTCTCGGGGCCGTGATGATAGCCGAGCACGGCGTTCTCGCGCGCTTCGAAGTCGAGGATCAGGCCGCGCCGCTGCCGATCCTCGGGCACATGCCCGACGCCGAGCCGGCGCATCTCCGCCGGATCGGCCGGCCGATGCCGGTCGAAGCGCTGATCGCCGACCGCGATCTCGCCTTCCTGAAGCGGCGCGACACCCGACAAGAGGTCGAGCAGCTCCGACTGGCCGTTGCCGGAGACGCCCGCGAGCCCGAGGATCTCGCCGGCGCGCAGGCGGAGCGAGACGCCCTTGAGCGTCTCATGGCCGCGCGGATCGCGGAAGGAGAGGTTCTCCGCCGTGAAGACGACCGCGCCGTCGGCCGGTTTCGGCGCGCCGGCGACCTCCTTCATCGCGCGGCCGACCATCAGCTCGGCGAGCTCTTCGCGGCTCGTCTCGGCGGTGACCCGGTCGCCGACGACCTTGCCGGCGCGCATCACCGTCACCGTATCGGTCACGTCCATGATCTCGCGCAGCTTATGCGTGATCAGGAGCACGGTGACGCCCTGCGCCTTGAGGCTTCTGATGATGTCGAAGAACCGGTCGGTCTCGTCCGGCGTCAGCACGCCGGTCGGCTCGTCGAGGATCAGGATCCGCGCGCCGCGCCGCAGCGCTTTGAGGATCTCGACGCGCTGCTGCAGCCCGACCGGCAGATCCCCGACCACCGCGTCCGGATCGACCTCGAGCCCGTAGTCGCGCGCCAGGCGCTCGAGTTCTCGCCGCGTCTCGACGACGCCGGATTTCATCAGGACGCCGCCCTCGGCGCCGAGCATGACGTTCTCGAGCACGGTGAAGTTCGGCGTCAGCATGAAATGCTGATGCACCATGCCGACGCCGAGACGAATCGCGTCGGCGCTGTCGGCGATCCGCGCCGGCTCGCCGAAGAGCTCGATCTCGCCTTCGTCGGCGGTGTGAAAGCCGTAAAGGATCGAGACCAGCGTGGATTTTCCGGCGCCGTTCTCGCCGATGATCCCGTGGATGCGGCCGGCCTCGACCTCGAGATCGACGCGGTCGTTCGCCACGACCGAGCCGAAGCGTTTCGTCACGCCCGTCAGACGCAGCGCTTTGGCGCCCATGCGGTCTCCTCGGGAGCAGGCCGGGCCGCGCGTTCCGGAGGTGGAAAGCGCCGCGCGCCGGCCGGGAAGGCGGGAAGGAGCCGGAGCGCCGAGCGGCCGACGCTCCGGCGCGCCGTCAGTAAGGACAGCTCTGATCGGTCTCGTAGTCGTGGACGACGATCTCGCCCGACAGGATGCCCGCGCGCGCGGCGTCGACCGCGGCGATCATCTCCTCGGACAAGAGCGGCTCGTTGTTCTCGTCGACCGCCCAGTCGACGCCGCCTTCGGCGAGGCCGAGAATCCGCACGCCGGGCTCGAACGTGTCGTTCATGCTGGCCATCAGCGCGTCATAGGTCGCGACGTCGACGCGCTTGACCATCGAGGTCAGAACCGATCCCGGCGCGACGCCGTTCTGGTTGCTGTCGACGCCGATGGCGAGCATGCCGCGATCGGCCGCGGCCCGGATCACGCCGTTGCCGGTGGCGCCGGCGGCGTGGAAGACGACGTCGGCGCCGCGGTCGAACTGCGCGGTGGCGAGCTCGGCGCCGCGGGTCGGATCGTTCCAGGCGTCCGGCGTCGTGCCGGTCATGTTCTGGATGACCTCGGCGTCCGGATCGGTCGCCTTTACGCCCTGCACGTAGCCGCAGGCGAATTTGCGGATCAGCGAGACGTCCATGCCGCCGACGAAGCCGACCGTGCCGGTATCGCTCGCGAGCGCGGCCGCGACGCCGACGATGTAGCTGCCCTCATGCTCCTTGAACGCGTATTGGGCGATGTTCGGCCGATCGAGCCAGAACACGTCGATGATCGCGAACTGGACCTCCGGATGGTCCGCCGCGACGGCGTCGAGCGCGTCGGCCTGGGCGAAGCCGGCGGCGATGATCAAGGTCGCGCCGCGGTCGATCAGCCGGCGCATCGCCTGCTCGCGCTGCGCGTCGTTGGTCGGCTCGAACTCCAGCACCTCGACGCCGGTCTCCTCGGTGAAGCGCTCGACGCCGTTCCACACCGCCTCGTTGAAGCTCGCGTCGAATTTGCCGCCCATGTCGTAGACGACGCCGGCGACGAACTCCTGCGCCATCGCGGGCGCGGCGCAAAGGGCGAACGCCAGCGCGGCGAGCCCCCGCATCATTCTGCTAACCATCCAACTTCTCCGTTACCTGCGAGCGGCGCCGGCTCCGTCGCGCGGTCGCTCGCGGCGCGAAGTCCGTCGAGCGAGACGCGGGCGCGATGTCGAACATGTCTCACCCGCGCAGGAGCCGCCGAGGCGATCGAGCTTGGTGCAAGCGATCGGCTATGGCAACCGCCCCGGCGGCGGCGTTGCGCGTTACTTGTCGCGCAAGGCGCCGGTCGCGCGCCTGACGCGCTCGGACCGGCGCGCCGGGCGAGACGCGATCTTCTCGCCGAGATCCCGGCTGGCGTTGAGGGCGAAGAGCTTCATTGGTTAACTGTCCGCGCTCGGCGGACGCGGATCATTGGCGCGCGTGGACGCCGCGCCGCCGCGGAGGGTCTGGCGACGCGATCATCGAGCGCGCGCGGCCGTAGTGGAGACAGCGAATGAATTCCGATCAGAGCCCACTGCTCACCGATCTCTACATGCTGAACATGATGCAAACCTATTTAGAGAACGGGATGACGGAAACGGCCGCCTTCGAATTCTTCATGCGAAGGCCGCCTTCACGCCGCAATTTCTATGTCGCGGCTGGACTGGAGCAAGTTCTCGACTTCCTCGAAGACTTGCGGTTCTCGGAAGACGAGCTCACCTGGCTGCAGGAAACCGGTCGCTTCAGCGCGGATTTCATCGCCTATTTGGCCGATCTGCGGTTCACGGGCGAGGTTCACGCGATGCCGGAGGGCGTCGCCTTCTTCGCGAACGAGCCGATCCTGCGCGTCGCCGCGCCGTTGCCGGTCGCGCAGTTCGTCGAGACGCGCGTCATCAACATCCTGCATTTCCAATGCCTGATCGCGGCGAAGGCGGCGCGTCACGTCCTCATCGCGCAGGGCAAACGGCTCGTCGATTTCGGCGCGCGGCGGTCCCACGGCGCCGAGGCCGGCTTGATGGCGGCGCGGGCCAGCTACATCGCCGGCTATGACGGCTCGGCGACGGTGCTCGCCGGTCAGCGCTTCGGCGTGCCGCTTTTCGGGACGATGGCGCACGCCTTCATCGAGGCCTTCGACGACGAAAGCGCGGCGTTCCTCGCCTTCGCCCGGTCGCATCCGGACAACGCGGTGCTCCTGATCGACACCTACGACACCGAGGCCGGCGCCCGGAAAGTCGTCGAGATCGCGCCGCGCCTCGCGGCCGAAGGCGTCACGCTCCGCGGCGTGCGCATCGATAGCGGCGACCTCGTCGCGCTGTCGAAATCGGTTCGGCGCATCCTCGACGACGGCGGGCTCGAGGGCCTCGACATCCTTCTGAGCGGCGGTCTCGACGACGAGGAGCTGCGCGCGATCATCGGCGCCGGGGCGCCCGTCGACGGCTTCGGCGTCGGCACGAGCCTGACGACATCGTCGGACGCGCCGGCGCTCGACTGCGCCTACAAGCTCCAGGAATACGCCGGCGTCGCGCGCCGCAAGCGCTCCGAGGGCAAGGAGACGTGGCCCGGGCGCAAGCAGGTCTGGCGGCGGTTCGGCGCCGACGGCCGGATGGTCGAGGACGTGCTCGGCCTCGACGGCGCCGATCACGAGGGCGAGCCGCTCATGCGCCTGGCGATGAAGGACGGACGCCGCTTGGGCGAGCGCCCGACGCTCGACGAGATCCGGCGGCGGGCGGCGGAGAGCCTCTCGCTTCTGCCCGAAGCGGCGCGGCGGCTCGAACCCGAGAGCGGACCTCGCGTCGTCGTGGCGGAGGAGCTGCGAAAACTGACCGCGGAGGTGGATCGCCGGCTCGAGGAACAGGCAAAGGACGCATCATGACGGACGAACGCCGGATCGACGAGGCGACGGTCTTGGTCGTCATCGACGTGCAGAACGATTTTTGCCCGGGCGGCGCCTTGGCCGTGCCGAAGGGCGACGCGGTCGTCCCGGTCGTGAATCGGCTTGCGGAGCGCTTCCGCCACGTCGTCCTCACGCAGGACTGGCATGTTCCAGGGCGCGCCTCCTTCGCGTCGGCGCATCCGGGCCGGCGCCCGTTCGAGACGATCGCCATGCCCTATGGCGAGCAGGTTCTTTGGCCCGATCACTGCGTTCAGGGAACGCGCGGCGCCGAGCTCCATCCGGATTTGACCGCGCCGCGCGCCGAACTCATCCTGCGCAAGGGCTATCGGCGCGACATCGATTCCTACTCCGCCTTCTTCGAGAACGACCGTCAGACGCCGACCGGCCTCGGCGGCTATCTGCGCGAGCGCGGGCTGACGCGTCTCTTCTTCGCGGGCCTCGCGTTCGACTTCTGCGTGCGCTGGTCCGCCGAGGACGCGATCAAGGGCGGCTTCGAAGCCGTGGTCGTCGACGACGCGTGCCGGGCGATCGACATGGACGGATCGGCCGCCGAGACGCGGGCGCGCTTCGACGCGCGCGGCGTCGGGCTCGTCGCGAGCGCCGACCTCTGACGGGCGCGGGCCGGCCGCGCCTCGGCCCCGCCGACGAGGCCGCGTCGGCGGAGCTAGTCGAGCGCCTCGGCCCAGTCGTCGACGACCGGACGACCGGCGGGACCCTGCTGGTCGCGCCGTCTCTTTCGATTTG